>CAYYGL010000160.1:0-11275 GCA_964471235.1 uncultured Calditrichaceae bacterium | reverse complement strand
TTCGAATATTTGCATCTATCATTTCCCATTTTGCGAAGGGTGCTACAAATCTTCTCTCTCGCCACATATATACTAAAATTTCTAATCGCTTGTTTTTTTGAGTCTTATAAAATTGTTATGATTGGGGATTTTGTTTATCCGTGGCAGCAACATCTGGTTTAACCAACTCGTTTTCAATCTTCTGTAATTTGTTAAAAATAAACAGGATGCCACCATAGAAACTATTCTGGCAGGTTTTTTGAATGTATATTCTGTTGTAACCGGTAGAAAATCGTTAACAAATTTACATTTCAGAGCAATGCGTAGGAAGCGGAAAAAACATATAGTGGTCGCAGATGACGAAGAGAATATGCTGCGCTCATTTGAATTTATTCTGGAAGCTGCTGATTATAAAGTCAGTTCTGCGACCGATGGCAGGGAAGCGTTATCGATTATCCGGGAAGCTCGAAAAAATCGCCAGCCGGTGGATTTGCTCATCACCGATTTGCTGATGCCGGGGATGTCCGGAACCGAATTGATAGCCGAGCTCCGAGCCGCAAGGATTGATATTCCGGTATTGGTAATTACCGGGCATGGCAGTAAAGAAGCATTGGTCGAATTAATGCGGCTGGGCTGTAATGACTATCTTGATAAACCCATCGAGGATGAAGAATTGCTGAACCGAATTTCCCAATTAATAAATCAACAGGAAAGCAACATCACTCATATCTCTGAAGCATAGCGAACCCAACCTCTTGCCCGAAGTTATTTCAAACGCGTCGCACCTTTCTTCGGGCATTTTCATAAGATTCCGGATATTTTCTACAATTTTTTTTTTCTCTTGACAAACCAATGATTTTCGAAGAATTTAAGATAAAAGAGTCTTAAATAATGGAAAGTTGAGAGATGATTTTTTCAAGAGCGTGTTTGTATGGGATTCGGGCGGCATTGTATGTGGCGTCTCAGAAAAATCGTAAATATGTGTCAATTGGAGAAATTTCCCAAAACCTGGGAATCTCGTTCCATTTTTTAACCAAAGTTCTTCAGAAGTTGACCCAGAAGAACTTAATGACTTCGTACCGGGGACCGAATGGCGGTATTGCGCTTTCCAAACCGGCTGCGGAAATTACGTTGTATGAAATTGTAGAGGCAATCGAATGTGATCAGGTATTTGATGGGTGCATTTTAGGACTTCCGGGTTGTGGTACATTAAAGCCCTGTCCACTTCATGAAAATTGGGCAACCATCCGGGGGGAACTTTCCCAATTGTTTACAGAAACGGATTTGGAGAGTGTGGCAAAGCGGATCAAGGATGAAGATTTACGAATTTCTAAAAGTTAAGTGAGTTACGGGATGGGAGACTGTTAAAACCATTAAGTCCACCAAACCAGATGAAGGAGGTATTTATGCAAAAGTTCTTTTCATTAAAATGGGCAACTCTGCTATTGGTTGTCGCCGGGTTATTTTTTCTGGTGATGTGCGGAAAAAATAACCAACCCGCTAATGTAGCCGGGGGAGGAGATTTACAAGCGATAGCCAAAGCACGAGGATTAACACCGGCAGACCTGATTGCAGCTGCCAAAACGTACATGCCTACCGGTAAGTATGATGATTATATCATGTTTGCATCCGGCGGGCATTCCGGGCAGGTACTGGTAATTGGTGTGCCCTCCATGCGCCTGTTAAAAGTTATTGGGGTATTTACCCCGGAACCCTGGCAGGGATGGGGTTTTTCCAAAGAGACCAAAGCCATTCTGGATGCCGGGAATCCCCCGGGCAAAAAATTATCCTGGGGAGATACCCACCACCCGGCACTTTCGGAAACCGGCGGGGATTATGACGGGCAATTTTTATTTATTAATGACAAAGCCAACGCTCGGTTAGCGGTGATTGATTTACGTGATTTTGAAACCAAACAGATTGTCAACAATCCGCTAACAATGAGTGATCATGGCGGCACATTTGTTACCCCCAATACCGAATGGGTTATCGAGGGGGGTCAGTATGCCATGCCCTGGTTCGGTGAATATGCTTCCCTGGACCAATATAAAGAAAAATACCGGGGGATGATCACGTTCTGGAAATTTGATCGGAAAAAAGGTCGGATTATTCCCGGGCAATCCTTTGCCATGGAATTACCGCCTTACTGGCAAGACCTCTCGGATGCCGGGAAACTGGTGAGTGAAGGCTGGGTATTTGAAAACTCATTTAACACCGAAATGAGCACCGGCGGGGTGGAAGAAGGTAACCCGCCCTTTGAAGCCGGCGCCTCCCAGCGGGATATGGACTATCTTCATGTGATCAATCTGAAAAAAGCCGCCGCTTTATTTAAAGCCGGTAAAACCAAAAAGATTAACGGTTTTAATGTGCTTCCCCTGGAAACGTCCGTGAAAGAAGGGGTGCTCTATTTTGTGCCCGAACCGAAAAGCCCACATGGGGTAGATGTAACGCCCGACGGAAATTACCTGGTAATCTCCGGGAAATTAGACCCCCATGCCACAATTTACAATTTCACTAAAATTAAAGATGCCATCGCTCAGAAGAAATTTTCCGGAAAAGATGATTACGGTGTGCCGATTCTGGATTATGATGCAGTGATGGAAGCCCAAGTGGAATTGGGATTGGGTCCATTGCATACTCAATTTGACCCGAACGGTTATGCATACACCAGTTTGTTCCTGGAAAGTGCCGTTGCGCGTTGGACTCTGGGAGGTCCCTGGACCAAAAAACATGGTAAAAAACCGTGGACCCTGGTGGATAAGATTTCCATTCATTACAATATCGGTCACCTGGCTGTGGCGGAAGGCGATAATGTCCATCCGGATGGGAAATACCTGGTATCCCTGAACAAGTGGTCGGTGGATCGGTTCACCAACGTGGGACCACTTCTGCCCCAGAACTTCCAACTGGTTGATATTTCTCAGCCGAACGAAAGCATGCAGTTACTATACGACATGCCCATCGGCATCGGGGAACCCCATTACGCCCAGATTATCAAAGCGGATAAATTGAAACCCTGGGAAGTCTACCCGGAAATTGGTTGGAACCCGGGAACCCAATCCAAAGACCCCAATGGCATTAAGCCCGGAGAAGAACGGATTAAACGCCGGGGCAATACGGTGGAAATCTGGATGAGCGCGGTACGAAGTCACTACAATCCCGAACATGTCCAGGTGAAGAAAGGGGATAAAGTTATCTGGCACATAACCAATGTGGAGCGCGCCAAAGATGCGACTCACGGATTTGGCTTGCCTTATTACAATATAAACCTTAGCATTGAGCCAGGTGAAACCCAGACGGTTGAATTTGTTGCCGACAAAGCCGGGGTGTTCCCCTTTTATTGTACCGAGTTTTGTTCTGCCTTGCACCTGGAAATGAGTGGGTATTTTTTGGTTAAACCCTGAAGTTTGAACTGAAACAGTATCCGGTTACTATGCCGGGTTGCCCTCCTGGGAACCCGGCTGGTAACCGAATCAAACGATAATCGGATGGAGAAGAACGATGAAGGATTTGGAGTTAATTGTGGGACCGCGGGTCCCTTCGGAACTGCTGCAAAAAGAACGCAAACGTTTCCTTTTGCCAACGCTCCTGATGGGGGGCGCCGCTTTTTTGTTATTAATCTCCATTTTTTTGCCCTATTGGACCTTAACGTTGCATGCTCCCCAATACCCGGGTGGGTTACATATTAAAACTTATGTGAATCGGGTAGAGGGAGATGTGCATGAAATAGATGAATTGAACCATTATATCGGGATGCGCTCCATGGCAGATGCCGCACAATTGGAACGCACGCTTAGCATTCTGATCGTTGCGGTGATTGCATTACTGGCGATTGCCGCAATTTATATCCACAGCCCCATCGCCGCTTTTTTCAGTTTCCCGGCATTATTCTTCCCCCTGATTTTTCTGGCAGATTTATATTTTTGGCTGTGGAATTTCGGAACCAACCTGGACCCTCATGCGCCGCTTAGTAATTCTGTGAAACCCTTTGTGCCCCCCTTATTGGGCACCGGTTACGTGGGGCAATTTAAAACGGTGGCATCATGGGATATCGGGTTGTGGATGGCAATTCTATCCTCAATATTGATTATTGTGGGATTATATTATCACCGGAAAGCTTATAAACCGCTGTTGGAAGAACGATTGAATAAGGCAAAAGAGGATAAATAATTGATGAGATTGATTAAAGCGCAGCCGCTGTTTATCCTTTTTCTCCTGATATCGGGAGGGTGGAATGGTCTCCTGTATGGCAGAGTTCTGACGGTTGCCGATACCGGAGATTACGCCGCCCTTCCGGAAGCACTGGCAGTTGCAACCGATGGGGATACTCTGGCGGTGTATGGCGGCAGCTTTAACGGTCCTATCCGTATCTCAACATCAATTACTCTGCTTGGATATGATCTACCCATTATTGACGGGCAGGAACATGGAACTGTAATTGAAGTGAATGCGCCTCACGTTCACCTCCGGGGCTTTCGAATCCAAAACAGCGGCATCTCCTTATCCAATGAAGATGCCGGTATTTCCGTGAATGCCCCTGATGCCCATATCGAAAACAACCACATCGAGAATGTGTTATTTGGCATATATCTTCGGAAAGCCCACCGAAGCGTGATAGCAAACAATCTTATCAATGGAAAAGCGGACCTGGCGATTCCCCGCCGGGGTGATTTGATTCGCGCCTGGTACAGCAATGAAGTGCGTATCGAACACAATCGCTTAATCCATGGTCGGGACATGATTATCTGGTTTTCCAAAAACTCGGTAGTGCGCGGCAATACCGTTACCAATGCCCGCTACGGGGTGCATTTTATGTATAGCGATGACTGCCTGATCGAAGAAAATGTATTAACCGGGAACTCGGTTGGGGTGTATATGATGTACAGCCGGCGCCTCACCCTCCGACACAACACGATTGCTTATAACCGGGGTCCCAGCGGTTTTGGGATCGGTTTAAAAGATTTTGATGACGGGGTGCTGGAAGAAAATTTAGTT
The DNA here is from genome assembly GCA_964471235.1 of uncultured Calditrichaceae bacterium. Classification (GTDB taxonomy): domain Bacteria; phylum Calditrichota; class Calditrichia; order RBG-13-44-9; family J075; genus CAYYGL01. Next base: position 6,301 of record CAYYGL010000160.1, on the reverse strand, counting down.
GTTGATAACCGGGTAGGCGTTTTTGTGGATAACTCTCCCCGCTCCATCGACAGCAAAATGACCTACCATGGGAATGTGTTTGCCTACAACGATGTGGGGTTCAGTCTGCTTTCTTTTGTGAAACGCAGTTATTTGACGGATAACAGCTTTATCGAGAATTACGAGCAAGTTGGCATCACCGGTGCCGGTCATTTAACCGAAAACCATTGGGATAAAAATTATTGGAGTGACTACGCCGGATATGATAACGACCACGACGGTTTTGGCGATATTCCTTATAAATCGGAAAAGTTTTTTGAAAACCTGATGAACCGGAAACCTCGCCTGCGCCTGTTTATCTACAGCCCGGCAATCCAGGCAGTGGATTTTGCCGCCCGCGCTTTCCCGATGGTAAAGCCTTATCCAAAATTAATCGATCAACACCCGCGCATTCGCCCCCTTTACCCCACGAATGTGCCCGGGATTACCCTGCCAACCCGACAAACTCTCCTTGCCGGCGCATTGGGACTCGTCTTCCTCAGTCTATTCATTTACTTTGGCTTGAACCGATTCAAACGACGCTTCACCGGAGCCGGTACCGATACCCCGTTACAGGCTAAACGCTCCGGCGCAGAAATCACCGGCAATCCGGCTTTAAATCAGGGAGCTGACAATATGATTACCGTGACATCTTTGAACAAAAAATTTGGTAAAATAGTAGCTGTAAACAATCTTTCCTTCGCCATCGCTCCCGGGGAAACTGTGGCACTGTGGGGGTCAAATGGCGCCGGGAAAACAACCGTTTTACGCTGTCTCCTTGGAATTATCCCCTTTGAGGGAGATGTATTCATTAATGGGTTCGAGGTTCGGAAACAGAGCAAACAAGCCCGGCGACTGATTGGGTTTGTCCCCCAGGAAATCAGTTTCCATGACAATCTGACGCTTCAGGAGACCATTGAATTTTATGCCCGCTTAAAGAAGACCAGCCTGGATTCGCTTCAGGAGTGGATCGACCGCCTGGGATTAACAGCCCATATTTCCAAAACCGTCAAAGAGCTATCCGGGGGAATGAAACAGCGATTAGCGCTGGCAATTGCCCTGTTAGCCAATCCGCCGATCCTTTTTCTGGACGAACCGACCGCCAACCTGGACATGCACTCCCGGGACGATTTCCTGGAATTGCTGGGCGAATTGAAACAGGACGGCAAAACCATCGTCTATTCCTCCCACCGGCTGGAAGAAGTGTTCGGGTTTGCCGATCGAATTTTAGTACTGGACCAGGGGCAGATGATCGCCGATTCACCACCATCGGAAGTGTATCAGCAATTGGGACGGCGCTCCATGCTGCGGATTTATGTGCCGGAGAAGCTGATTGCTTCGGCAATTCGTGCCTTACAAAAGCATGGATTCCAGGCAACCCGGAACGGTGTGGGTATTAAGGTGCAGGTGGATGCTCATTCCAAAGGCGAACCCATTATCATCCTGGCAAACGAAGGGGTGGAAGTACAAAACTTTGATTATGAGATAGCCAAAGAATAAAAAAACCGGGGATATCAAGCGATGGATATCGAATTGCAGAACGTCACGTTGTTGACCCATAAAGAGATGCAGGATGCCCGACGAAACCGATGGTTCATTTTATACACCTTTATTTTTGCCGGCCTGTCCCTGGGGCTCTCCTGGTTGGGGCTCTCCGGTCTGGGGAATTACGGTCTATCCGGTTTCGGCAGGACCACCGCCAGCATGATCAATCTGGTGTTGTTAATTGTGCCCCTGATGGGCTTAACCCTGGGCGCCATCAGCCTGGCGGGAGAAAGAGAACGGGGAACATTGCTTTACATTATGGCACAGCCGGTAAACCAATTAGAGGTGCTGTTAGGGAAGTACCTGGGAGTCGGTCTTTCCTTACTTGGTGCATTAACGCTCGGGTTTGGGTTAAGCGGTATAATTATCGCCTGGCATGGCGGTTATACCCAGGTGGGCAATTATATTGCCCTGGTTGGTCTTACCTTTTTATTAGCACTGTTGAGTCTGGGGTTGGGTATGTTCATCTCCGCATCCCTAACCAGGGCCGATACGGCTGTGGGACTTTCCCTTTTCGTGTGGCTGGCAATGGTCTTCCTGGGCGACCTGGGGGTGCTGAGTACTTCCCTGGTACTCAATTTCGACATACAACATCTCTTCACCTTTGCCCTGTTGAATCCCTTACAGGTGTTTAAACTGGCAGCAATCCTGCTCCTTCAGGGAAATCTGGAAATATTGGGACCGGTAGGTACCTACGCCGTTAGAACCTACGGAGAGCAGCTAATGCCCCTGTTCATCGGAATTTTACTATTGTGGACAATCATTTCTTTCTGGGCGACATATTGGATTTTTCGACGAAAGGGCGGCTTATGAGAAATTTCTTTAAGTTGGCAACTATCTTTTTCTTGTTTATATTAGCTTTTTCATGTTCTACGGGCAGTCGAAACGACCAGCCCCCGAATATTCGTTTTGGAGCCGATCCTTGTGATGAATGCCGGATGATTATCAACGAAGCCCGCTATGCGGCGGCAATTGTGACCACAGACGAGCAGGTTCATTTGTTTGATGATATCGGGTGTATGGTCAATTATTTGAAAAAGCATTCGGAGCCGGTAGCGCGTTATTGGGTGGTTGATTTTAATAGCGAAAACTGGTTAAATGCAACGAAGGCCGTGTTTGTAAAGAACAAGGATTTTCCCACCCCAATGGGATATGGGATCGTCGCATTTTCCGATACCACAACGGCGGAAAATTTTATTCGTCTGCATCGGGGTGAACAACTGAAATTCTCGGAATTAAGGAAACAAGTTTTTGAAACATCCCGGGTGCCCGGTTGAACAGTCTCCGGTTCCGGGGTAATTGAAATGAAAATCCAACGAGGTTGCCATCGAATTCGGTTCAACTTAATGGGATAATGCCAGGGGAGGTTGATCCAGGGAAGTTCAGAACACTCCCCCATCCCGGGTAGTTCACCGTTTTTTTTCGTTGCCTCAATTGAATTGTTATGAAAGTTTAATTTATAAATCTGAGCTTTGAAAAAACAGGAGGTATCTATTTATGTTCAATAAGGTTAGTATCATCAGTATGATCTTTGCCCTGGTATGGTTATTTTCGGCATGTGGTGGCGGAGAGCAGCAGCAACCGAAATCTGCACCGCAGCCCCAGGCACCGGCAGCGACAAAACCAGCCGCTTTAAAAGGGGATCCCGCCAAAGGAAAAACCCTGTTTGTGCAGAGCTGCTCTGCCTGTCATGGGCAGGATGCCCGGGGGCTGAAAGGATTGGGCAAAGACCTGGTAAGCAGCGAATTTGTAAAACAGAAAACCGACCAGGAATTATTGGAATATGTTAAAAAAGGGAGAACGGTAGATGACCCTTTAAACACTACCGGTATCCCCATGCCCCCCAAAGGCGGCAACCCGGCATTGTCTGACCAGAATATTATGGACATCATTGCCTATCTTCGTACCATTCACGAGTAGTGTCAATCATTCCGAAACCATACAATTCTCAGAAGGAGCGGTAAGTGAAGACACCTGCCGCTCTTTTCTTTTTGTTTCCTATTTCAAGAAAAAAACTCCCGCTATTTTTCCAATATCCCTTCCTTTCTATTGAACAATAGCTCATTTCCCACGAATGATACCGATGAAATAAAATTATTCTTGACAAAAATTTTTACGATTTGTAAACTTGTTGTAGTTATAGCATACTATTGCAACGTATTGCAAAGGGTGTTGTTATGCACGATTTGTTAACAACCCGAGAAGTAATTGACCTCCTGAAAATTGATCGTACCACTCTGTATCGTATGCTGAAAGATGGCCGATTAACCGGTGTAAAAATCGGCAGCCAGTGGCGCTTTCACCCTAAACGGGTTGAAGCATTGCTTGCGGGAGAAAATCCACTGCCTAAAGCGGAAGGTGATCTGTTAGAAATGCTTCCAATCTTTTGTGTGCAACCCTTGCAAGAAGTCCTGGCGGATATTGCACAAGTAGGTGTGGTAACCACTACAGCAGACGGCACCCCCATTACCGAAATCAGTCATTGCAGTGAATTCTGCCAGCTTATTCTATCTACTGAATCGGGTCGTGAATCCTGTTTGGCAGCCTGGAGAAAATTGGCGTCACAGGAAGAAGAGGCCCCCCGGTTTGTTACCTGCCATGCCGGCCTTCAATACGCCCGGGCGCGGATTCGTCAAAACGGTACCCCGGTGGCAATGTTGATAGCCGGTCAATTCTATACTGAACTCCCCCAATCTGATGAAATACAGAAACGCATCGCACAACTGGCTAAAAAACACCGCTTGGATGCGCAGCAATTAACCCGGGCGGCAGAACAGATCACGGTTATCGACCAACGATGGCAGGAGCGAATTACCGAATGGTTGCAGAAGCTCGCTAATATTCTGGGGCGTGTAACCAGAGAGCGAGCAGATTTTATCCGAAGACTCCAACGGATTACCGAATTAAGCCAGGTAGAGAAAGATTATGTTCCGAAAATCGGTTCAAAAGAATCCTTCTGAAAGAGGGATATTCTATAAGTTTTTTTCCAAATGCTTCAATTATCCCGATGAGCAATTGGTGGAGTTGATTGGCCATGGTGCACTTTTAGAGATTTTCGAACTCACCCGGGTAAATAATCGGTCCCGACGGGAGTTCCAGGAATGGATTGCACGAGAAAACAACCAGGCTGATATGCTGGAAGCCCTCCGGGTGGAATATACCCGGTTGTTCATTAATCACTTTCCTCATTTGCCTGCTCCATTATATCAATCATTTTATCTTGAACAAGAATTGTATGGTACAGTAACCGGTGAAATCCAGGATATTTACCACAAAAATGGTTTCACGCTTTCCCGGCAGTTAAGAGAACCACCGGATCATCTGGCAATTGCCCTGGAATTTATGTATCGGTTAATCGAGGGGGAGCGGGATGAGGCGGTTCAAGAATTATTCTTGCGAAAACATCTATTAAGCTGGATTGAGCTCCTTTCCGAGAGGGTGCACGATTCGGCAAAACTACCGTTTTATCCACTGATTACCGACGGTTTGTTGGTTTTTCTTAAACAAGATTCCCGGGCACTTAACAATTCCGGGAATGGATTACTTTACGGCAATCCATTCAGACGCATGAAACCGGGGAATTCATAAAGATTATCAATCTGCAGGAGTATAATAATGAGCATGACACGACGGGAATTTTTAAAGCGAAGCACGCTGGCAGCCGGGGCACTGACGATGCTATCCAGTGTTGACTTGCATGGATTGGAAGAACGCCCCCCGGGATGGAAAGGAAGACAACGCGTGCAAGAGGTCCCTTCCATTTGCGAAATCTGCTTCTGGCGTTGTGGTATTCTGGGGAATGTGGACCATCATGGGCGCTTACTCAAAATCGACGGCAATCCGGCGCATCCCCTTAGCCAGGGGCGCTTGTGCGCCCGGGGAAATTCCGGGCATAAACTGCTTTACGATCCGGACCGTTTAAAATATCCCTTAATGCGCGCCGGTAAACGAGGTGAGGGCAAATTTAAACGGGTCAGTTGGGAAGAAGCGTTGGATTACATGGCAGAGAAATTATCGGATATCAAATACCGACATGGAGCGGAAGCGGTGGGCTATTTTCCCCATGGCATCCATGCCCGTTTCTTTAGCCATCTAATGAAAGCCTACGGCACTCCCAATGCTGCCGAACCGGCATTTGCCCAGTGCCGGGGTCCCCGGGATGTGGGCTATCGGCTTACCTTTGGCAACTCGGTAGGTTCCCCGGAGCCGCTCGATTTTAAAGAAACCAAAATGATGGTGCTGATTGGTACCCATATTGGTGAGAATGTGTTTACCGGTCAGATCCTGGAGTTTGCCAATGCCCTGGAACGAGGCGCTAAATTGTTGGTGGTGGACCCGCGCTTTTCCATGGCAGCCTCAAAAGCGGATTGGTGGCTACCCGTCAAACCGGGTACTGATACCGCTTTACTGTTAGCCTGGATTCATGTGGTGATCTACGAAAATCTTTACGATCGGGAATATGTGAGCAAACTGACCACCGGATTCCCACAGCTTAAGCGCCATGTGAGGGATTTTACCCCGGAATGGGCTTCGGAGATTACCGAAATTCCGGCAGACATCATTCGGGAAACTGCCCGTGCCATGGGAAGATATAAACCGGCAGTTGGCATTCATCCCGGGCGGCATTTTACCTGGTATGGAAATGATTCCCAGCGTGCCCGCGCCATGGCAATTCTAACTGCCTTGGTAGGCAGCTACGGTCGACCGGGCGGCATCTATCTTGCCAGCAGCATTCCGG
>CAYYGL010000159.1:0-11275 GCA_964471235.1 uncultured Calditrichaceae bacterium | reverse complement strand
TCAACGTATTGCCGTAATCATCTGAAACGAACCTCACCCATCCCCACCCCAACCCTCCCCTTCCCTCTCCTGGCAGGAGAGGGAAGGGGAGGGTGCCCCGTTTTTTGGGGCGGGAGGGGTTGGGTGAGGTGAAAAAACAACCACATAACCATAAATAATAACGAATGACATATAAAACATTAAATTCACAGGTAAAGCCGAATAGTTACAAAATGTGTAAAAAATGCAAAAAATATTTTTGAAATGGCAGTAGATAAATTATCCATCTTAACTTTCCATTCCCTGGATGACAGCGGCTCGGCAATCTCCTTTCCCCCGCAGCAATTTGCCCGGGTGATTAACGATCTGAAAGAAAAGGGATACCAGAGTTATTCGTTAAAAGATGCGGTGGAATGGCTCCGGGGAGAAAAGGAATTAAACTCCCGGGGGGTTGTGATCACGTTTGACGACGGCTTCCGAAGCCTCTACACCCATGCTTACCCGGTATTGGAGGAAGCCGGATTTCACGCCACGTTGTTTTTAACCACCGGTTACTGCGGGAAACAAAACAACTGGGAAACCCAGCCTCCCGGGCTGCCGGTTCTACCGATTCTGACCTGGGAGCAGGTCGTGGAGATGAGTCAATCGGTGTTCTCCATCCAGTCCCACACCAGAACCCATCCCTACCTTTCCCGGCTGCCTATAAAAGCAGCGCAGGAGGAAATTCTGGGCAGTAAAAAAGACATTGAAGACCGCCTGGGAAAACCGGTTGACTTTTTTTGCTATCCCTACGGCGATGATAGCGAAGCACTTTCCGAACTGGTAAAAGAGCATTTCCGTGGGGCGTGTTCGGTGCGGATGGATATATTCACCCGCCGGGATGATCCCTACAATCTCCCCCGGATAGAGATGTACTATTTCGGCGGCACGCTTACATCCGGCTTCCTGACCTCCCCGTTTTTTACCCCCTACTTTATGATGCGGAAGTTTTTCCGAAAACTCCGGCAATTGATATAAACCAATTGCCGTTTACATTGTGTTCTCAAATGCAAAAGGCTGGTTCAGAAACGGACCAGCCTTTTTTGTTGTAATGTCTTACCTTTCAAACATCATCGAACTTGTAAAAAGTGAGTTGAAAAAAAGTAGTTGAATGTGTAAGTTGTTTGAGGTTGGGCATGAGCAAGCGGAAAATCAAAGAATCCATTTTCTGAAAAGTGAAGGCTAAAGATTAACCGCTACGGGCGCCAAGAAGGCGCGACGAAATGAATCAAATGAAAATGTTGCGCTCGTTGCGAATCCTTTGCGTGCGTTGCGGTTAAAAAAACGTGACCGACATACGTCGGAAAATTTAAGCAACTGTTACACACCCCATATAAAAAGGAGTTCCAATGAGTCAATCCATAAAAGGCAACGGGCATCCACAGGATGTAAATTGGAAAAAAGCAATTTGCGGGATCTGCCCGGCAGGATGCTGGGTGGAAGTAGGGTTGCAGAATGGCAAACTGGTGGACATCCGCCAGGATACCGGGCATCCGTTGGGGATGATTTGCCGACGCGGGCAGCATGCACCGGAAATCGTCTATTCCGAGCACCGCTTGAAACACCCCATGAAGCGGGTGGGACCCAAGGGCAGCCTGGAATTTGAGCGCATCTCCTGGGATGAAGCCTACGACATCATTGTGGAGAATTTGCAATCCATCAAAGCGGAATCCGGTCCGGAAGCGGTGGCAATCTACACCGGCAGAGGGGCGTTTGAGCTCTCCCTGTGCGATATGTTTCAACCCAAAAACGTGGCGGTCTCCTCGGCTTCCAATATTCTGTTTCCCTTTGGCTCGCCCAACACCATGGGCGTGGGCGCACTCTGTTACGTCTCCTTCGCCATGATCGCCCCGCATGTGACCATGGGGAGAATGCTAATCAACATGTATACCGATATGGAAAATGCGGAGATGTTAGTGGTGTGGGGTGCCAATCCGGCAACCGATTCCCCGCCCCTGGATATGTATCGCCTGGAAGCAGCCGCCCGCCGCGGGGCGGATATTGTGGTCATCGATCCCCGGCATACCGAAACCGCGCAGCGCACCGGCGCACAGTGGGTGCCTATTCGACCGGGAACCGACGGTGCCCTGGCGCTGAGCATGATCGAGGTGATGATCGATGAGGATTTGTATGATGAAGATTTTGCGGAAAACTGGACCCACGGGTTTGAGGAACTGCGCACCTACGTGCAGCATTTTCGCCCGGAGGTAGCGGAGCAAATCACCGGAGTGCCGGCGGAGACCATCCGCAACCTGGCGCGGCGCATCTGCAATGCCACCGGCGCCTGCCCGGTGATGTACACCGGTCTGGAATACTCCAACAGCGGGATTCAGGCGATTCGGGCAGTGCTATCCCTGTTTGCTTTAGCCGGTCATCTGGATGTTCCCGGCGGCATCGGTTTAGCCATGCTCAATTCCCACTTTCCCATCAATCGCTCCTGCAACCAGGAGAATCCCAACCTTGACAGAGCAGTGGCGCGCGATAAATTCCCCATCTACAGCCACTACCGGGGAGAATCCCATGCCAGCGGGCTGGTGGATTCGGTGCTGCGCGGCGACCCCTACCGCATTCGCGGATTGATCATCCACGGCGCCTCTCTGCTGACCTCCTGGCCACAAACTTCACTATGGCGGGAGACTCTCTCCAAACTGGATTTTATCGCCACCATCGACCGCCAGCTTACCGCCGACGCCGCTTATGCGGACATCGTGCTGCCCGCCACCACCATGTTCGAGATCGAATCCTACATGGTTTACGGACCAATCTTCCGCCTGCGGGAAAAGGTGATTGAGCCGGTCTGCGAAGCACGCAACGACTACCTGATCATGGCGGAATTAGCCAATCGCCTGGAATACGGGCACCTTTACCCGCAAACGGAAGAGAAGCTGATTCGCTTTGCCCTGGAAGGCTCCGGATATACCTTAGAGGACATCAAAGCGGCCGGTGGCTGGGTGAAGCTGCACACCCCCATGATGGAATACAAGAAGTGGCAGAAGGGTGAACTCCGCCGGGATGGCAAACCGGGATTCGAGACCCCAACCGGCAAGTTCGAGATCTGGTCGACCGTGCTGGAAGATTACGGCTACGAACCGCTACCCAAGTATGTGGAACCCAAAGAAGGTCCCATGGCAAATCCGGCAGTAACGCAGGAATTTCCGCTGGTGTTCAATTCCGGCGCCCGCCCGCACACCGATTTTCGCTCCCAGCATCACGGCATCAAGGGGTTGCTAAAAGATAACCCCGAACCGACGGTGGAGATGAATGTGGAAGATGCCCGGGAACGGGGGATTGAAAGCGGGGATTTGGTGGAAGTGCGCACCGCCCGGGGTGCGGTTCCCTTTCGTGCCCGGGTAACCACCGACATTGTGAAAGGCGCCATCGAATGCAACATGGGCGGCGGCACCCCGGTGGGACCCAAAGCCTGGCGGGAGTGGAATGTGAATGAACTGACCGACCTGAACAATTATGACGAAATCTCCGGCTTTCCGGTGTATAAAGCGCTGTTGTGCGATGTGGTGAAAATTGAAGCGGGCAGCCGCAAGACCCGGCGACAGGTTCAGCCGGACGACAATGTATGCGGCACGCCATTGATGCCAACCGTATCGGCAAAGAAAAAAATTGACCGGCGCATTTACCTGGATAACAATGCCACCTCCCCGGTAGCAAAAGCAGTGCGGGATGCCATGCTGCCCTATCTGGAAACCACCTACGGCAATCCATCCAGCATCCACGGTGTGGGCAGGGATGCCCGGGAAGCGGTGGAAAACGCCCGGCGTCAGGTGGCGCGGCTGATTCACGCTCGACCGCGCAGCATCGTTTTTACCGGCGGCGGCTCGGAAGCGGATAATTTAGCCATCAAAGGGGTGGCATTTGCCCACCGGGATAAGGGCAATCACATCATCACCACCACCATTGAACATCCTGCAGTGCTGAACACCTGCAAGTTTCTGGAAAAAATCGGCTACCGGGTCACTTACCTGCCGGTGGATGAATACGGCAGTGTTTCACCGGAACAACTTCGCCGCGCCATCACCGAGGATACCATCCTGGTGAGCATCATGATGGCAAACAACGAGGTGGGCACCCTCCTGCCGATCAAAGAATTGTGTGCCGTAGCGCATGAGCGAGGGGTGCTGTTCCACACCGATGCGGTGCAGGCGATTGGCAAGATAAAGGTGGATGTGCAGGAGCTAAATGTGGATTTGCTGAGTCTCTCCGGGCATAAATTTCATGCGCCTAAGGGCATTGGCGCGCTGTATGTGAAAAAAGGGGTGGCGCTGGAACCGTTGATCCACGGCGGCAAACAGGAAGGCGGCTTGCGCGCCGGCACGGAGAATGTGCCCCACATTGTAGGCATCGGCAGAGCCGCTGAACTGGCGTTGCAAAACCTGCCCAAAGCAGCGGCGATTGCCCAACTGCGGGATAAGTTAGAAGCAGGGATTCGGGAGTTAATTCCCGGCGCCCGGCTAAACGGGCACCCGGATTTTCGTCTCCCCAACACCCTGAATCTCACCCTGCCGGAATTGCGCGGCGAGTCGGTGGTGGTGGCACTGGATCAGCATGGCATCTTCCTGTCTTCCGGCTCGGCATGTAAATCCGGCTCTCCCAAACCGACCCACGTACTGCTCGCCATGGGCAAAGGCGAAGAAGATGCCCACTGCGCGGTGCGCTTCTCCCTCTCCGAGCAAACCACCGAAGCGGACATCGATGCTACCCTGAACGCCCTGAAAGAAATGCTGGAAGAGATGGAGACCACCGTGCGGTTTCTGCCGTGCAAGTGATGGTGATCGGGGGATTCGGAGCGACAAAATTTATTTTGTTGGACAGAGAAGAAAGAGCAGATGATGAATTTCCAAGCGGGTAGAATAAAGTCGTCTCGGTTTTTTGCTTTTTTTTCCTGCTGAAATAAGGTGTCATTTTACGGAGAAATTGCCCATGCATCCAGTTTCGGAATGTCACAGACGTTGGTTAACAACGAGCATCACGACGATGTGTCTTGTGACGGGAGTGTTGCTATCCGGTTGTACGAAAACATTGCATGAGGGAGACTTTTTCTTCCCTCGCAAATCGGGAATTGTGCCGGAAGGCGTGGTTCGTCGAAACGTTGAGATTGTTACCCCGGATTCAATCGTTCTCCGGGGCTGGCTGCTCCAACCGGCCACTCCCCGGGGCTCGCTTCTCTATTTTTATGGTAATGCGGAAACGGTGCGCACTTCTCAATTGAGGCTTTTCTGGCTGGCGCAAAGATACCAACTCAGGGTACTTTCCATCGATTACCGGGGCTATGGAGCCAGCGACGGCTCCCCATCCATCCAACACCTTTTAGACGACGCCCTTATTATTGAGGATTATCTGAGGCTGGATTCGCTCCCTCGCGCACAACATCTCATCGTTTACGGAAGGTCCCTCGGCTCTATTGTCGCATTGCACCTGGCGGAACAACGCCCCATAGATGGCATCGTCCTGGAAGGCACGGTAACCAATTTAACGGATGCCCTTCCCGGCATCAAACATCTGCTGCCCTGGTATGTACGTTGGCTGGTGCGTCTTCGCATCGGTGAGGATTTACAGAAATACGAACCGCCGGTTGAGACTATCCGTAAAATATCAGCCCCCCTGTTGATGATTCATGGCGAAACAGACGTACTTTTTCCGGTAGATCGGGCACGGAAGATGTATGACCATTCTCCGGCTAAGGAGAAATTTTGGTGTGAAGTTCCCGGCGCTGGACACAACAGCCTGTCCATTACTCGCCCGCCGGTCGCTGGATGCCTTGATGAGTTTCTGGCGACGTGTCTGGGGAAGGTTGTTTTGCAGTGAACCGGAACGTGGCATGAATGAAAGAAGAGGGATCGTCAAAAACCGATACAAATAGATGCCCTTCGAAAAGTAGAAATACTTCTCATTATGCCCCCCATCCTGTTACCGGAAAAAATCACTGCATTCGGTAAAAGCGGTTGTTTCCGAGTCTAAATCTTCTTATCCTTTCTCAGGAGGGAAATCCGAACATCAATCGAAACCGATAAAAATTGTAATCCGGATTATTTTAATTCAATAGATATGGAATATTTTATCTCCACCGAGAAGTCAAAGTTGAACCTGAGGGTTATACACGATTTTCTGTGTAACCGATCTTACTGGGCAAAAGGGCGCAGCTACGATGATGTGAACAAATCCATTGACAACTCAATGTGCTTTGGCTTGTATGACAAGAACGAACAAATGCTGGGGTTTGCCCGCGTTGTTACGGATAATGTCGTTTTCGCATATTTGATGGATGTGTTTATCATGGAAGAACACCGGGGAAAAGGGTTGGGAAAAATGTTGGTGAAACATATCGTTGAACATCCGGAATTACAGGTAAAACTCTGGTTACTGGTTACTCACGATGCCCATGGTTTGTACCGGAAATTCGGATTTACCGATTTGAAACATCCCGCACGTTACCTCATTCTCAAGGATGAATCTCGCTGCTGAGCGCCTCACATTCCCGGGAGCAAATCCAAACGCCCAGCAAGATCATCCCTATCTGCGCTAACAATTGTTTAAATTCATCAAAAGGAGTCTTCCTTTGAAGAACAGACTTTTGTACGCAATTTTTACGGTGATGGTATCTTTTCTACTTGCCTCCTTTCCCACTCTTGCCCAGCAAACCACTGTTGGCTATCGAAGTTATGTGGTCAAAAAAAACGGGGAACGGATATACGGTTCGGTGAAGATACTCGACAGCCCATTGGGGTTCGGAACCACGATAATGGTAAACGACAGCATCAAATTGACTTTTCACTATTTCGATTCTCTGATGATTCGATATCAGCAATTTATTCTCCACCAGGAAGTCATCCATCGCCGGGGGAGGATCACGTTTAAATACAACTTTCTAAAAAAGTTAAACGGGGGACCGATCCCAATTTACGCACGGATCAGCGACCAATCCGAGTTGTTATCAAAAAAAACGTACGATTATTTTATGTTGCAGGACTCTTCAATTGGCAAAGTCAGTTACCCGAATCTTTCCGGAATTTTGCTACAAAATCCGGAGAGTGCCGCAATTTTGAAAAAATACAGGAAATTCAGACGATGGAGCAACATCACCCTGGTGGCAGGCGGGGCAACCCTCATCTACGGCTTACTAAGATCCGATTTTAAAAGAGGATTTGAACCCTTCTCCAAACAGTCACAAATCCAAACAATTTTTGTGGATTTCAACAATGCCGTATTTGTGGGCTTGGGCTTCATCGTAACAACGACGATCTTCCGGGGAATCAGCAAAGGTTACCTGAAAAAATCGATAGATATGTATAATCGAAAATAAGCCCGGCAATCCCCCGGCAGGCATCCAGAACTTCTCATGTCCAACCAATTCCGGCTCCCTTGAACTCTTTAACATCGCCATCAGTACCCATATTTGTTCGCTGCCGGTTGGGCGGTCTTCTTTACATATTTCTCGAACCATTCCAATACCGTACGAATATAATGGAGACTATGGGGTGTTTCCCGCAGCCCGTGAGGCTCCCGGGGATACATCACCAGCTTAGCGGGCACTTTATTCAATTTTAACGCCTGGTATAATTCCAGACTCTGCTCGGGATGAACCCGATGATCGTTTAACCCATGTACAATTAACGTGGGGGTATGAGCATTGGTGATGTAATACAATGGCGAACGTTCCCAATGCAGGTCCCGCTGCTGATACCAATAGGAATTCCAGTGCACCAGGGACATCTCATGGGGGATATCGGTGGTGCCGGCAAAAGAGATCCAGTTGGTGAGACCGGCACATACAACCGCCGCTTTGAAACGCTCGCTGTAACGGGTGGCAGCCCAGGCAGAAAAGTAACCGCCATAAGACCATCCCCCGGTAACCACCTGTTCCTTGTTCACCATCCCCTGCCGGATCAGGTAATCTACTCCGGCTAAAACATCCTGAAACTCCTTACCCCCCAGATCGTCGTGGTCGGCTTTGCTAAATGCCACCCCACGACCGCCGCTGCCCCGGTAGTTGGGTTCCAGCACAAAATAATCATTGGCTGCCAGCACCTGCACCGGGTAGGTTGCCCGACTGCGCCAGTTGTTTAAACTTACCCCTTCCGGTCCGCCATGTATTTGCAGCGCTAACGGATAACGCCGGCCGGTCCGGTAATGCAGCGGATAAGTGAGAATGCCCTGTATCTTCCATCCGGCTGCCCCCTCCCACTCAATCACCTCCTGCCGGGCGAGCTGAACCGTCTTCAGTTCCGGATTGGAATCGGTCAACCGTTGCAAATTCCTTTTCTTCACCCTTCCGGAAAACAGTTCTGAAGGATGTTCCGGTGCACTGGCAACCGCCGCAAAATTACCGCTTTTGCGATGCAGGGAAATCGAGGTGATCACCGGACCGTTGCGATAAATCAGCCTGGAATCGCCATCCCGGGTATCTATTTTGCGGAGCGTATTCTGCACGCCTTCGGTGGAAAGCAGCAGGATAGAACGGTTATCCAGCCACACCAGGCTGTGTGCCGAACCCTGGAAATTTTCAGTGAGATTTCGGGGAGAACCGCCGCTTGCCGGCACCACAAACAAACTCTGCGCCAGGGGATCATTCAAACTGGTTGCTCCCAGGAATGCCAGTTGAGTGCCATCCGGTGAAAACGCCATGTGCCCCAACTTGCCCTCCGTCTGGCAGAGTATATCCGCTATCCCCTCTTCAATGGATATCCGATATATTTTCTTGAACATATAGGAATCATCCGTCAATGGCGTTTCGCTGCCCTGGAAAACGATAGTTTTGCTATCCGGCGACCAGGTCAAATCCCACACAGAAAGATCATCCCGCAGCAGCATGTGGGTCTCCTGGTGCTCCACGTCAAACAGCCACAGGCGGTGGGTACGGTAGTTCTCATCGTAAATGATCCAATCCTTCCCGGTCTTCTCCGCTTGTTTTTGCACTTTGGGAACGGGATCCGTGGCGACAAAGGCAATCCATTTGCCATCCGGTGACCAGCGATAGAAGCGTACCGAAGTTTCATGCCGGGTGAGCGGACGGGCGACGCCGCCGTCAACCGGTACAATATACACCTGGGTATGGGAGTCAAATTCGGTTTGGCGGGACAGGAAGCTCAGATACTTACCATCCGGGGACCATTGCACCGCATAAGCACTGACCGGTTTGGCGGTATACTGACGGTGAAACGTTCCTTTTAAATCCGTCAGCCAGATTTCGTAATATGATGAACCCGGTTTCTCATCCAATTTCCGGGGAATGCGCACTACATACGCAATCCGTTTGCCATCGGGACTAACAGCACTTTGAATCACTGATTTTAATGATACCAGTTGTTCCGGTGTTAAGCCCTGCCGCTGGGCAAAAATTGAATTACTGAACCATAACATCAATAGAGCGGAAATAATATAATGCAATGGGAATACAAAGCCTGTTCGTCTCATATTGACCTCACTGTTTTTGGATATCACCATCCGTTTTGTGTCAAGTTGCCTCGTAAATCGCTCATCGTATATCATACATTACCAATCTTTCACAGTAACATGATTTTCGATTTCCGTTTGGCGAAGTTTTGCACCTTTCATCTTTCATCTTTTTTCTTTCATCGTTAACCCACCTCCGGTTCCGGAATCCGCCAGATCTTCGGGGTAGTAATCTCCACGCTGTTGCCCGTTGGATCCCGGAAATAAAGGGAATACCCGCCGGCTGGCCATTCCACAACCACTTCAATCTCAACTCCATTGCCTTCCAGTTGTTCCTGCCATTGGGGTAACTCTGCTTCCGGCACCCCGAAGGCAATGTGTCCCGCACCGACGGCACCGTGCGGCGGCACCCCCTGTCCCGGCTGATTGGTTTTCTCCGGATTAAAAATCAACAGCATGCTCCTGCCGCAGCGAAAAAAAACATGACGCCCCTCCACCTTTGAATATACTTCCAATCCCAGCACATCCCGGTAAAACCGTTCCATTTCGTTGAGATCTCTTCCGTAAAGGCAGGTTTCCAAAACAGTACCGATTTTCATCCTTACTTCCCTTCAGGTTGATTAGGCTGTTAGACTGTAGGCGTTTTAGGCTGTTAGGAGGTTTTCGGGTGCCGTGAAACGTAAAGCGTGACGAGTGATGAGTAATGAAGACCCAAAAGGGGCAGGTCGGATTTCGAATGGCGAATTTTCACAGCCCACCTTCCCATCTACTCCATTAAATGCCCTATTAAGTGCCCTTTTGAAATGTAATTGCGCGGTACCGAACGAAGAACAGGGCAAGTAACGAGTAACAAATAACGAGTAAATCTGTCTTGTTCTTTTTTACTGAAAACTGATTACTGACCCACTGAAAACTGATCACCACAACGTGACCGCATTGCGGCTGTTTTCTGCCTGCACGTTGTGCCTGCCACTCATAACCCTTCTACTTATCCACCCTTTACCTTTTACCCTTTACCTTTTATCTTCAAACTTCTCTCCCCGATACCCCAATCACTGTATCGCTCCCGGTTTACCCAACAGGCGGCGCAGAATCCCGGTCTGACCGATATGATAGGCTTCATGAAAATGTAACCCCACCAATTTTTCCCCCAGGGTTTCCGTATCCCCGGGGTCGGTGGTTTGCAAGGCTTCCGGAGGCAGCTTTGTTAAGGCGGAAATCAGTTGTTCCTGAGAACGGTCCATTTTTTCCAGCAATTCTGCCCATGGTTTGGCATTATCCGGATTCAACGGTTCTGACCCCCGCTTATAGGGAAGCGCTTCCGTCTCACTCAAAACCGGGTCTAATTTTAAACAAAAGAAAACATAATTTCGGGTGGCAAGGATGTGCCCGACAATCCAGTTGAGGCAATTTCCCCCGGGCCGGGGTTGAAATAAACTTTCCGCCGCGGTGATGCCTTCCACATTGCGTTTCAAACAATAATGATTGTAGGTAAACATTTGCGTCAACAGTTTCGGGCTCATTTCATGTTCCTCGTAACGATTCTCATGTCGATTAATATACGACCGGGGTGGGAAAAATTCAAATACAACAAATGTTGGAAAACCGGGAGGAAAACGGGAAAGCAATATTCTGTAAACCAGTGGAAAAAAACGACAGTGGGTTGCTTAAATTCGGGGTGTGTGTTTCTTCTATCTACTTGATAAAACAGGGGGCAAGAAATGTCACTTCCCCTAATATTAACGTCCGTTCGACATAAGAAAAATAGAACGCGGATGACCCGGATTTTCGCAGATTTTTTGTAACTATTCAGCTTTACCTGCAAATTTGATGTTTTATATGTCATTCGTTC
>CAYYGL010000158.1:0-11464 GCA_964471235.1 uncultured Calditrichaceae bacterium | reverse complement strand
TCCGCCGACATGGGGGTAACCGGAGCCAATTTCGGGATTATTGAAAACGGAAACATCGTGGTGGTGGAAAATGAAGGCAATGCCCGGATGTGTTTGACCCTGCCGCGGTTGCATGTTGCTTTTGTCGGAATGGAGCGATTGATTCACAGTTTGCGGGAACTTCCCACATTTTTGTCTCTGTTGTGCCGCAGCGCCACCGGGCAGCGGTTAACCAGTTTTGTTTCAACCGTCACCGGACCTCGTTTAAACGATGCGTACGACGGTCCCGAATACGTGTATTATATCATCGTGGATAACGGGCGGTCTTCATTGCTGGCGGATGAGATTCTCAAGGAAGCGCTGTATTGCATCCGCTGCGGCGCCTGTTACAATACCTGCCCGGTATACCAGAATATTGGTGGGCATGCTTATGGGTGGGTCTACCAGGGACCAATCGGGGCGGTGATCACCCCCCAATTATTGGGATTAAAAGAGGCGGCTGCATTGCCGTTTGCCTCGTCCCTCTGTGGCAGTTGCAGCGACATCTGCCCGGTAAAAATCCCTCTGCATCATCTGTTGCTGTACCAGCGAAAGCGAATTATAGAAGCCGGGATAAGCAGCCCGGTTGAGAGAGCTGCTATAGGCGGCTTTACCCGGATGATGCGTTCACCGCAGCTGTATCTGCTGCTCGGGAAGTTGGGGGGAAGCCTCCAGAAGTTGTTGCCTGGCAGCGGACGAATACCGGGGTGGTCAAAGGCTCGGGAGACACCGCGCCTTGCCTCCAGGATGTTCCGGCAATGGTGGCAACACAAGAGAGAAGCGCAGGGGAAAGGGGGATGATGGCGTCGAAAAATTTAAAAATGTTTGAAAAATTTCAAAAGGTGCTTGCCGGTTTGCAGGGGGAAGCAATCCTGACTCCTCCCGGGAACATATCGGCTGGGGTAAAAGAGTTGCTGGCTAAACAGCACTGGCAGCGAATTGCCGTTTACACCCCAAATATGCCCTCAATGCAGGATGTTGTCAAATCCGTAGGGGAAACAAGCGGAAAGGATGTCGTCATTCTTCCCGGTCAAACACCGGCTGGTTTTGATACCCCTGTTCTGAGAAAACAATTGGCAGAAACAGACGTCGCAATTTCCACGGTGGATTATCTGGTTGTCCAAACGGGCACGGCTGTTTTTATTAATAATCGGCAACCCAGCCGCCTGCTAACCCTGTTACCCCCGACAGTAGTTTTAATTGCCCGCCTGGAACACCTGGTAAGGGATTTATGGGAATTGTCTGACAGGGTTGAACAGGATACCGGGGAAACGGCCCCGGCATTAACATATTTCACCGGACCGAGTCTGACTGCCGACATTGAGAAAACGCTGGTATTGGGGGTACACGGACCCCACCGGT
Source organism: uncultured Calditrichaceae bacterium (assembly GCA_964471235.1). GTDB lineage: Bacteria > Calditrichota > Calditrichia > RBG-13-44-9 > J075 > CAYYGL01. Next base: position 10,084 of record CAYYGL010000158.1, on the reverse strand, counting down.
TAATCATTCTGGTAACCGATGAGGAAGGTTAAGGGAAAAGAGGGCTGGAAAAGACCTGCTTGCCGCCAACATAGGTCGCCAGCACTTTGGCCTTTAAAATCTCCTCTGGTTCAATTGTAAACAGGTCCCTATCCAATACCACAAAATCCGCAACTCTTCCCGGTTGCAGGCTTCCACACCACAATTCATTTCCATAAGCATAAGAAGAGCCAAGAGTATATGCCATCATCGCTTGCCCCATTGAGATGCGTTCTTCCGGATGCCAGCCTCCCGGGGAATAGCCAAGAGTGTCCTGGCGTGTCACCGCCGCATACAATCCAATCATGGGATTCAGCGGCTCCACCGGCCAGTCGGTGCCAAATGCCAGCACTATCCGGTGTTTTAAAAACGTTTTCCAGGCATAGGAAAAGCGAGTGCGCTTACCGATACGGTCCCCGGCCCAGTGCAAGTCGGTAATGCAGTGGGAGGGCTGCATGGCAGCAATTACTCCTAACAGGGCAAAAAGGGAGAAATCGGCGGAATCCATCACCTGTGCGTGTTCAATTCGCCAACGCCGGTGGGGTTGAGGGCGTTCTACCCGGAGGGAATCATACACCGCCAAGATCTCATGGATTGCGGCATCCCCGATGCCATGAATGCCCACCTGGAAACCGGCTTCATCAATCCGGCGGACCTTTTCCAGCAGTTGGGGAAATGTGTATTTGGCAAGACCAATATTCTGAGGGTCATCCCGATAGGGCGCTTTTAAGTAAGCAGTTCGGGAACCCAGGGAGCCGTCGGCATACAGTTTGACCAGGTGTGCCTGCAAAAACTGTTTGTCGATGACGAATTGTGAAAAGTAATGACGCAGGGAGTCCATATTCTGGTCAAAGGTGATAAAAAAATTTACCCGCAGGGTAAGCTTGTTATCTTTGTAAAGTTGGGCATACACCGGGTAGAGATCATTTGGAGAAAGATCGGTAATACTGGTAAGGCCCAGTCGATTGGCATAGGCAAGATTTTTTTCCAACAGATGATATTTTTGATTAAAGGTTAGTTCCGGGATAATTTTATCCAGAATTTCAAAGGCTGTATCAAAAAGAATTCCATTGGGTACCTTGCTTAGCGGGAAACGCATGATCTTACCGCCGGGCGGGTCCGGGGTTTGAGCCGTATAGTGGAGCATCCATAAAACCGCTGAATTTACCCAGGCAGCATGACCATCTACCCGTTTTAAATAAATATAATGTTTACGGGAAATTTTATCTAACTCCCGTTTGGTTGGGAGCACCTTTTTCTTCCACAATTCGTGGTCCCAACCCCGACCGATAATCCATTCTCCCGGTTTGGTTCGGGCAACGGCTTCTTTCACTTTTCGTAAAACGGAATCTAATGAGGTGATTCCTCGCAGGTCCAGTTGGTGATGAAGTTTGGCGCCATTCCAGAAATGCACATGAGAATCATGAAAACCCGGAACCACCAGGCGACCCCCCAGGTTTATCCCTTCGGCGTTAGTAGGGATATAGCGATGAAATAATTCCTGGCGGTTCCCAACAGCAATAATTTTTCCATCCTTAATTGCAATCGCACTCACAAAATCGTTTTCCCCCCGGGAGGTAAATATCTTCCCATTATAGAAAATCTCATCAACCGGAGTAGGGCCGGAGCAGGCAATGAACAGATACACTCCGAAGAGATAAAATAGCCATTTCGGATTCAAATGTTTTTCCTCAAATTCTCGATTTCATGTAATGGAGGCTTAACAAAAGCCCGGGTCGGGGTGGCATGCTGTAGAATGTGGTAACGAACGCCGGGTATGTTCAAATTCAATGGATTATGACAGAGAAGCAGGAGATTGGGGGAGACATCATCAATATAGCAAATCGTATCGGGGGTACCCGGCTACGAATGGCATGGGCACTCAGACACCGGAAATGATTGTCAATGATGTAGAAGTGTAATGGTCATCCCGGATGCATCTGGAGGTCGAGATGGTATGCTCCCCATAAACCGATAGTTTGATAATCCATGAATTCCTGCAGGCTGGAAACAAACGAAATCCTTTGGGACCTCACTCCATTGCCGCAGGCTTTTTGGTAGATTGGCGTTTAGGTTTGCTCTCTTTTGAATTGGACGGTTCTTCACTTGCCTTCCGGGCAGCTTCCTCCGTTTTTTGTCCACTGGCTTTGGTAGATGTCGCTTTTTTGGTTGTGTCTTCTACCTGCGATTGGGAATTGGCAGTTATTTCTTCAGAAGAAGATTCGGTAGCTTTCTTCTTCTTAGGGCGACCGCGTTTACCGGTTTTGGAGGATGTCTCCCCCTTATCCGTTTTGTTTTGGTTGGAATTATTCCGTTGAGCTTTCCGGGCGCGAATCTGCATCAAAATCTCTTCCACAGAAGTTCCGGGTTTATTGTTGGTAGCGGTTGCCGTTTTTTTATCCTTTTCTTCCTCGATTGCCGCTTCTTCCCGATCCCCTTCCAACATCTCAACGTTAATTTTGTCCGGATATAATTTAATCTCCTCCGGTAAACAGTGATAGCGATTCATCACCATCGCCCAGTTCTCGATCTCTTCTTTGTAAAAGCTCAGTTTGGCTTTGGATGGATTAAAGTGTGAGGGAATTTCGTTTTTAAAAGCTCGCTGTGTGAGCTCAAAAATTTGTGAAAACCCCAGAAATTTTGCGGTTTGATTGGGTGACAGCAACGTCTTTTCCGGTACATAGATCCGAAAGTTAAATTCATCGACCAGCCATTCCTTTAGCCATTCCGGGTCCTCCTCGTGGAGCTCATCCAATATATTTAGATAGCCTTCATCTTTGGTAGCATACTTGATTTGCGCCAGGCCAATTCGGGCCTCTTTATTCTTCGGGTCGTCTTTTAGAATTTGATGATAGATTTCTTCCGATTTATCAAAAATTTTCCCTTTCCGATAAGATTTTGCCAGATCAAGCCAGGCATCTACCGAACCATCTACCAGGGCGTATTTTTCATAATAATGCATGGCTTCTTCATATTTCCGGATTTTCTTGAGGGACCGGGCTAACCATTTGTATCCCAAGCCATATTCCGGTGCCACTGTAATCAATTTCCGAAGCGGCTCTACAGCCCGTTTATAATCTTCTCTTTCGTAATACTTCCGAGCCCAGTTCAACACCACATAGAATTGCATCTTCCGCGGCAAAAATGAGACATCCTGATTCTCGTTATAAATATCCATGTGAGTCGTAAAAATCATTTTCGGTTGACCTTTACGTCGTTTCGGATTGTTTAACTCCATGGTGATCCGTTTAAAGTAGTTATACAACTTCTGTCGCAGGAACGTCTCGTTGTCAAAATCAACCTGTATTTCTTCATCTAATTCTGCGCTAAGGGTCTGTTCACTCTCAAATCTCAATTTGCCCAGAAATTCTTCCACCATTTCCGGTGGCTGTAAAATTGTCACATCAAACGTAATATTCTTTTCTTCTTCATTTAGTATATAATAACTGCGCATGGATATTTTTTGTGTTTCCAGATCCCATTTGCGTACTTCAACTGCTATTAAATTGATTTGGATTTTAGACATTGCCATTCTCCTAATAATTAACTTAGTTCCGTTTGATAAACCCAAGCGTATGAATAAATCGAGTTCCGTTCGATGGGTTTAAGATTAAAAAACTCTGGTTCCGTTCCTCTCGTCCGCTCCTTATCAGTTCTGTAAGCGCTGCCAGGCAGATGCTCCCTTCCGGTGATAAGAGTATTCCTTCGTCTTCCGCCGTTTGCTTCCAGGTATTCAGTATGTCTTCGTCATCTATCGTTACAATAGACCATCCGTGATCCTGCATTAACCGGCGTATCAGAGCATGCAATGGAGATTCCTTGTGGTATAAGTCGAATGCGATCGTATCCTCACAAGCACTATTGGTTTCCTCATCCTCTTTCAACAAGGAAGGACAATGTTGGCTTTGAACAATCCAAATTTTAGGTATTTGTGTTTTGTGCAACCAATCTAATTTCTGGAGTTCGACAATCGCTTTCCAGATACCCAGGAGCGTGACACCTTCTCCACACGGTATCAATAATACTTGAGGGAAAGATTTTCTAAACTGAACGAATAACTCAAAAAAAATCGTCTTGGCTCCCTCAATCCGAAGTGCCATCCCTTCATGGGAAATATCAAACACTTTTTTTTGGGTTTGAATATTTTTCTTTACCTTTAAGCGGTTAGATTCATTCCAGGAGGTTAAAGTTACATTTGAACCAAAAAGTTGACATTCACCCCTCAATTGGACCGGATAATTATCCGGCATAATCACTTCACAGGTTCCATTCAGCAACCTGCTGTACATACTTGCAGAAATACCCGATGTTCCGGTACTTTCTAACATAAATGTTTTATATTCCGTTTTCTGTAAGTAGGTAAACAAAACAGCCATTTCCCGATCCCGGGAGGAGCCACCTGGATTCTGAGCTTCGTTTTTCAGGTATATTTGTTTTACTGAAAGACGTTCCGAACTTTTCTGGAGTGCCAGGATAGGAGTATTGCCCTCCTGAAGTGTTAAGAACGTCTGAGTGGATGATACCGGCAACAATTGTTTGAAGGTCCAGACGCCTTTCAACATCGACCAGTCATTTGGATGAAGTTCTCTCCTGGCTTTATAAAGATCATAATCAAAAAATAAAATTGTACCACATTCTTTACAAACCAATGCCGGATAAAATAACTCGTATGTGGTTAAACATCCTGGACATACAAATTGATAAAGGTAACTCATTTTAGAACTAATTGAGAAATTTAAAAATTTTAATTAAGGTGATGATAACCATTTTAATTACTAAAAGTTTCACGAAAGACTTTACAACTGCCCAATCTTTGAAAAAGTTTAGCCCGGAATAGATAACTTATAGGCAATATGGGTATTATCGCCTTCTCGTTTGAAAACATTAAGGTTAGACGGAAACGCATCATCTATGTGTTTCAGCCTTTGTAATAATAGAACAGTTTTGATTCGATTGTAGGGTGTCTGGCAAAAATTAAACGCCACGAGCAAATTAGAATATATGGCTAAATAAATATGGCGCCGAATAGGTTTGTGTATACCGGGCACGGAGGAGGTTAATAGTCTGCCAATGTCATCTTTAAACTCGCAAGAAATTCCAATCGAGATCAGTGTGAACAATAAATTAAAGCATCCGAATAAGAGTTCGAAAAAATTCTCCGTGGCGAGTGTTGAATCACTACGGCTAATTGATGGTGGTGCGAACGTCTACTGAACATCTGGAATAGTATACACATTTTGAGTGACTAAAACAATACTAAATTATTTTAAAGCTGTTCTTTATATCCGGAGTGTTTCCGGACAGGACTCATCATCTAGTTGCTCACTTGCTGGATATTCCGGATCATCCGATGGATTTCCTTACTTGTTTCGGCATGGATGGTTCGGAATCCAATTTGCTCCGCAGCGAAAATGTTTGCCCTGGTGTCGTCGATAAACACACATTCTGCTGGAGAACATTGTAAATCCCTCAAAATATATTCAAAAATTGCCGGATCAGGTTTCAACAATTTCAGTTCAAATGATAAGTAACGATGGCGGAAGAATTGCATCTCCGGATTGGCGGTTAAAGCTGCCTGCCAGTGAATCGGGTCGGTGTTGGAACACAATGCCAGGTGGTGAGTCGTAGCGAATTCCTTTAACAACGCAGCCATTCCTAACTTTAGCCTCCCAAGAATTAGTAACCATATTTCATAAAACTCTGTGTACGATAGTTGACAGGGATATCTTTTCAGCACCTGTTCAAAAAACTCCCGGGGCGTTAGCTCTCCTTTCATAAATTGAAGATGAAGTGGGGAGAGGAAGAGCTTTTGAAATTCTGCTACCGGAATTCCACATCGTTGGGAAAAAGCAGCCATTGCCCGTTGCGGGTGAATTTCGATTAACACGTTACCCAGATCAAAAATGATGTAACGGATACCCGGATGAGTTCCTTTCATGCTTCCTCCTCTTTCGGATTTCTCATCTTCCATACGCTCCTATCCTCAAATTCCCGTATCCCGAATCTTTCATCACTCTCTCTTCTTCCTACCGGGCACAGGTCTGGGCTCTGCCGCCGTCTATGCTGTAGGTGCCGCCGGTAATCCATCCCGCGGAATCCGAGGCTAAAAATACGATCAGGTCTGCCACTTCTTCCGGCTTTCCCACCCTGCCCAGGGGATGGGATTGTTTGCCGCGCTCCAAAAATGCCTGGTACTGTTCCTTACTCATACCACTATTGGTGTGCAGGGCAGTAATCACCACCCCGGGGTTAACGGCATTGACCCGGATGCCTTTGGGTGCCACCTCCAACGCCACACAGCGGGTCAACTGGTCTAACCCGGCTTTGCTAATGCAGTAGACCACAATCCCCGGAAACGAACGCAGCCCGGCTACGGAAGAAACATTCACAATATTTCCCTTCGTTTTTTCTAAATGGGGGAGTGCCAATTGAATCAGGTGAAACACGGACCGCAGGTTAACATCCATGGTGCGGTCATATCCGTCCATGCTGGTAGTTTCGATGGTTCCCATCTCAATAATACCCGCGGAATTTACCAGCACATCCAGCCTGCCCAGCCGGTTGATGGTCTCTTCTATCAACTGCTGGCGGAATTTTGCGTCGCGGATGTCCCCTGCCAGTACGGTGCAGTTTATTCCGGTAGAAGAGAAATGATTTTGCAAAGCAGTCAGTTTTTGCTCATTGCGCCCGGTGAGCATCAGGTTGCAGTTCTGTTTTGCCAATTCCTGTGCCGTGGCTTCCCCAATGCCGCTGGTTGCCCCGGTTATTAATGCCACTTTCCCGGTAAATGATAAATTCATTGATGCCTCCTTTCTGTGTGCCCGGAAATGATGTGAGGAGTGCCCGACGAACCGCTTGCTGTTGGGAATGCAAGGTGGTTCACCATAAGATACCACCAGGGGACATTCCCAACCAATTTCATGGTTGTTTTTTCAACCGGTATTTACAACTCCCCAATTTCGTTCAAAAATATGGTTGTAATATAAAGGATTAAAATTTATTTTCAATTCACTTTGTTAAGCGATTTGCTAAGAGGACTTTTATGAAGATGCTAAGCGGGTTGGATGTTCTGGAAATGTCAGAGTTTCAACCTCTCTCGGGAAAAAAAGTTGCCCTGCTGTGTAACCAGGCGTCCGTATCAAAAAACCTGGAACATGCCATCGATTTGTTTTATAAGGCACATCAAAGGGGGATTTTTCAACTGAAGGCATTGTGGGGTCCACAGCATGGGCTGTTCGGCCATACCCAGGATAACATGATCGAGTGGCAGAGCTATCCGGATCCGCGTACCGGGCTACCGGTATTTTCACTTTACGGAGAGCATCGAAAACCCACCCCGAAAATGCTGGAGGGCATCGACTGCCTGGTGGTGGATTTGCAGGATGTGGGTAGCAAATACTATACGTTTATCTGGACCTTAGCTCACTGCCTGGAAGCGGCTGCTGAGCATGGAATCGAAGTGGTGGTGCCGGACCGTCCCAATCCCCTTGGCGGCACCCAGGTGGAGGGCACTTTCCTGAATGAAAACTACCGGAGTTTCGTCGGCTTGTATCCGCTGGCAATTCGGCACGGCATGACCATCGGGGAAATTGCCCGCTATTTGGCAGAGCGTTACCTGCCGGATAGTCGGTTAAAGGTGGTAAAGATGAATGGTTGGCAACGGGAGATGTATTTCGAAGATACCGGTTTGCCCTGGGCAATGCCCTCGCCCAATATGCCCCTGCCGCAAACAGCGCTGGTGTACCCGGGAATGTGTTTGTTGGAAGCCACCAATCTTTCCGAAGGCCGCGGCACCACCCGACCGTTTGAAATCTTTGGTGCGCCCTATTTGAACGGTTGGCAGTTTGCCGAATCTCTCAAACGGCATTCATTACCCGGTGTTGTGTTTCGCCCGATAGAATTCCAACCGACGTTTCAAAAACATGCCGGTCAGGTCTGCCAGGGATGTTTTATCCATGTCACCGACCGGCGGAAATTCAAACCGTTTCTCACCGGGATCGCCATCATCCGGGAGGCGTTTTTAGCTTATCCGGAACAGTTCGCCTGGAAGCAGCCACCTTATGAATATGAATACCAAAAAATGCCGTTTGACATTCTGGTGGGCAACGGCTGGCTGCGGGAGATGATTGAGTCGGGAGCGGATTTATCGGAGATGGAAGCGCGCTGGCAGCAGGAGAGTGAGGAGTTTTCTCATATCCGCCAATCGTTTTTAATGTACTGAGAAATTTTGACGGAAAGCAGCACCCGGGAGACAAAACTACCAAACATAGCACACGGAAGCCGCGGGGTACGCTGGTATCACGGATAAAAAAATCGAAATCACATTTTCCAAATGCGCAAGAATGCCCCCGGTGCAACGAACCGACAGGCGCTTCATCCAGGTGCACTCCCACCCCGGGGGACGCAGTTGATAAAACATCAGCTTTGAACTTTTAACCCCTGAACTTATATTCTTACCTTTTTCGGCATCACACACAGGGAGAATCAATTAAATGAAATTTACACGATTAGCATGGGTTGGATTGACGATGACGATCGCCTTATCACAAACGACACAAGCACAATATTCCTTCCTGGGCAACATGGAACGGTATGAACGCCAGGAATCCGGCGTGATCCTGTATTGTGAAAATAATATGGAACTGAGTATTCAGTTTTTACATGATGGCATCTTTCGGGTGGTGCTGATCCGACCGGATTACCAGGAGCCGCTGTTAACCTACCCGCTGGCAAACACCCAATGGCGCCCGGTCGCTTTGGAAATCACTGAAGAGAATGAATACGTGAAGGTGGCATCCCGGGAAATCGATCTGTTGATTCACAAAACCCCATGCCGCTTAACAGTGCTGGATAAACAGGGCAACGTGATCAATAAAGATGACCCGGGAATGGGCATTGGCTGGGATGGCAAAGAGGTACGCTGCTGGAAATCCATTGCCCGGGACGAGCGTTTTTTTGGCTTGGGGGAAAAAACCGGGGATGTGAACAAGCGGGGCAGGGAGTATGTGATGTGGAATAGTGATCATCCCGGTTATTCCAACAAGATGGACCCGCTCTACCAGAGTATTCCTTTCTTTATCGGAATCCACAAAAACAATGCTTATGGAATCTATTTTAATAACAGCTACCGCACCACATTTAATATGGGTGCCGGGAATCGCCGGTATTATTCTTTTGCCGCCGACCAGGGAAATCTGGACTACTTTTTTATCTATGGTCCGAAAATTTCCCGGGTGGTGTCTTTATACGGAGAACTGACCGGCAAAATGCCCCTGCCGCCGATGTGGGCGTTGGGGTACCAGCAGTGCCGCTGGAGTTACTACCCGGACAAGGAAGTGATCAATCTTGCCCGCACATTTCGCGAGAAGAAAATTCCTGCCGATGTGATTTACCTGGATATTCACTATATGGACGGCTACCGGGTGTTCACATGGGATAAAACCCGCTTCCCGGAACCGGAGAAGATGTTGCGGGAATTAGAGGAGATGGGGTTCCGGGTGGTCACCATCATCGATCCCGGGGTGAAGGTGGATTCCAATTACACAATGGCTAAGGAGGGCATTGCCGGGAAACATTTTTTACGTTACCCGGATGGCGCAGTGTACGTGGGAGAAGTCTGGCCCGGGCCGGCATTTTTCCCGGATTTCAGTCACCCGGCAACCCGACGCTGGTGGGGGCGTCATCTCGGACGACTGCTGAACCAGGGAGTGGATGGGCTGTGGAACGATATGAACGAACCGGCGGTGTGGGGCAATGCCTTCCCCAGCGAGGTGTTGATGGATGATGAGGGTCTCAATTCCAGCATGAAGAAAATGCACAACCTTTACGGATTTTTAATGGCGCAAACCGCGTATGAGAGCGCCCGGAAGTATCAGCCGGAAAAACGCCCGTTTATTTTAACCCGCGCCGGTTTTGCCGGGGAACAGCGCTTTACTGCGGTGTGGACGGGCGATAACGTGTCTTCCGAAGAGCACCTGGCGTTGGGCATTCGGATGATGCTCGGTCTTGGGCTTTCCGGCGTGCCATTCGTAGGCACCGATGTGGGCGGGTTTATGGGCACTCCTTC
>CAYYGL010000157.1:0-11531 GCA_964471235.1 uncultured Calditrichaceae bacterium | reverse complement strand
GGAGCGACAAAATTTATTTTGTCGGTGGCACGGTTATTTAATCAAACTTCATAAGTTTGTGTTACGTATAATTCATATTTCGCATTTACGACAAATTTTTTGTAAGTTTTATGTTATGGAAAAACAAATCGAAACACAATTGGCGACAGAGAAGGAAATGGTGCTCTTCAAACACGGTAGTCGTTGGTTGCGGGCGGATTTTCATTTTCATACCCGCGCGGATAAAGAAGCATTTCGAGGATGGGATGAGAACCGGTCCTTTAAAAAAAGCTTTGTACAAAAATTACAGGAAGAAGATATACGTGTGGGGGTAATTACCAATCATAACAAATTTGGCCGTGAAGAATTTAAAGCATTAAAAAAAGAAGCGAATAAACATGAAATTTTTCTTTTGCCCGGTGTGGAGTTATCCGTAGGTGAAGGAAACGGCATTCATATCCTGATCGTTTTTGAACCGGGAAGCTGGGTCTCCGGACACGATGATTTCGTCAACCGGTTTCTGGATGATGCTTTTCCGCACATGCCACGACAGGATCGGGAAAACCGCAATGCCCGAACCCAATGGAATCTGATTCAGACGCTGGAGAAATTGAAAGAGCATCGCGAACATGGGCAAGACAGTTTTGTCATCATGGCGCATGTGGATCAGGATAACGGATTTTGCCATGAACTTAATGAGGGCCGACAAGAAGAGCTAATTCAGCACCCTTTATTCAAGGAGTTCGTATTAGGATTTCAGAAGTGCACCACACGCCGCAATGGAGAAAATTTAAAGAAATGGTATGCACCGGCGGTTCCGGCATTTGTGGAAGGTTGCGACTGCAAATCTCTGGAAACCATTGGAAGAACCCGCCAGAGCAATGGAAAGCCACAAAAAAGCTTTATTAAGATTGGCGATTTTAATTTTTACGCGGTGAAATACGCCCTGATGGATCCCCGGCGAAATATGGTAGCAGGAAGCCCACCATCACCTCAGAATGCATACATTGAGTCGGTTTCTTTTGAGACATCCGCCGAGGCGCCGCTGGCGGGAATTACCCTTTATTTGAATCACAATATGAACAATCTCATCGGCATTCGCGGCAGCGGAAAATCGACCATCCTTGAGGTGATTCGTTATGCCCTGGATATCAAATTTGACCCTTGTGCTAAGGATACAGACTATAAGGAAAAATTGGTTGAAAGGGCTTTACGAAGCGGAGGAAAAGTAATTTTAACTCTGCGCGATAAACATGGCACACCCTATCGAATCGAGCGAGTATTCGGTGAAAGGCCGGTTATTTATCGACATGGAACCCGACTTCCTCAATTTTCTATCGATGAAAACTTGATCAGTGTGCTTTATTTCGGGCAGAAAGATTTATCAGAAGTGGGAACGGTCGGCTTCAGTCAATCTCTGATGGAAAAGTTTTTCGGCGTCCATGTGGAAGGCATTCGAGAAAAAATCCAACAAAAAAGAAAAAAGATTCTCCAAATCCTTCACCAGCTAAAACAACTGGAAGACGTAACGGAACGCAAAAAAGAATTCAACGAAGAAAAAGCGGCTTTGCAGGAAAAATTGCGAATTTTTAAAGAAAAGAAAGTCGATGAAAAATTGAATCGACAAGTGCAGTTCAACAAAGATCGGGTGCAAATTGAGCAAATGATTGAAGCCGCTCAGGAATTTAAAGCGGAATTAGATCGATTAGTAGACAACAGCCAGGATGTATTTGCCGAATATGCCACCTATGAAAGCAGCGAAAACAAGGACTTGATTGAAAAAGCCCAGGAGATTTGGAAAAAGGTGACCGCTAAGCTACAGCAAGTGGGCACAATCGGTGAGGAATTGGGCAATGATTTGGAAGCTTTACGACAGATACTAAAAACACTTCAAGAACGACTACAAAAGTTACAGGATGAATTTGCCAAGATTAAGCGAGAAATAAATATTCCAGAAATCAATCCAGATGATTTTATTAAATTTAACAAACAGCTAACCATCGTTGAAGCCAAACTTCAAGAAGTGGAGAAATTGGAAAAGAAACGTCAAGAACTGAACATCGCTCTCAATAATCAGTTGCAGGACTTGAACAAATTATGGCATAACGAATTTCAAAGGTTACAAAAGGGAATTGACGAACTCAATGCAAAAGGACTATCAATTACCGTTGAATTACAATACAAAGGTGACAAAAAAAGTTTTCTGAATTATTTAAGTTCTGTGATTAAAGGCTCACATGTTACTTCCAGAAATTTAGAAGCAATTGTAAGAAAATATAACGATTGTATCGAAATCTATGAGGATTTACAAAAAAAGCAGTCAAAATTGGATGACATTTTAAGTCACAGTCAATTCTTAAAATTCCGGGAAGCATTTATGCAGAATTTACGAGACCTGCTAACCTATCAAGTGCCCAATCGCTATATCTTGAAATATAAAGGCAAAGATATTGCCGAGCATTCTTTAGGTCAGCGGGCATCGGCGTTGGTGGTTTTTTTGCTGGCCCGGCGAGAGAACGATTTGATTATCATTGACCAGCCGGAAGATGATATTGACAATCAATCCATTTACGAAGATGTGATTCGAGAATTGAACGAACTGAAAGATCAAACACAGTTTATTTTTGCCACCCATAACCCCAATATCCCTGTCTTGGGGGAGTGTGAGCAGATCTTTTGTTGCCGTTTTGCGCATGATCGGATAAATCTCGAGGTGGGGAGTATCGACCGACCGGGAATTCAGAAGGCCATCATCGAGATCATGGAAGGCGGTCGAGAGGCATTTGAACAACGTAAACGAAAGTATAGCCAATGGAAGCAATAGAACTTCTGGAAATTATCGAACGCGGTGAAGATAGTCGCCATCAATTTAAGCGGAACGTCACCAACGTCACTTCCCTTTCGCAGGAGATTTGTGCCTTTGCGAATTCTAAGGGCGGCATGCTCATTATTGGTGTGGACGATTCGGGAGAAATTATTGGTTTGACCGCTCAAGATATCCGACGGTTAAACCAGCTCATTTCCAATGCCGCTTCGGAAATCCGCAACCCGATTAATCCGGAAACGGAGAACATCAAGATCGAAGATAAGTTGGTTTTAGTTGTTCACGTTCCTGAGGGGAGGGATAAACCCTATTTTGCCAGCGATGGCGCGATATATGTAAAGTCTGGCGCCGACAAACGGAAAGTCACTTCGAAGGAAGAATTGCGACGCTTGTTTCAGGAATCGGATATTTTGCATGGCGATCAGGTGCCGGTGGAAGAAAGCACTCTGGATGATCTGGATGAAGATTATTTTGATCAGTTTTACCAGAAGGAATTTGATCATAGTTTCAGGGAAGAATCGGTCGATCTCAAAATCCTGCTTTCGAATCTTAATCTGGCCAAAGATGACCGTTTAAATATAGCAGGACTTTTACTATTTGGGAAATATCCTCAGAAATATAAGCCGCAGTTCAACATCAAAGCAGTTCATTTTGTAGGGACAGAGGACACTTCCGATGAATACATCGATAGTGAAGACATTAACGGAAAACTCGCTGAACAGTATAGAAACGGGATGGTTTTCATTCTGCGGAATCTGAAAAAAGAGCAGAAAGGACAACACCGCAATTCCCTGGGGGAAACCAGAATCGACAAAGGCGTATTTGAAGAACTGCTGGTAAATGCCCTGATTCACCGGGACTATTTTATCAATGCTCCCATTCGTTTGTTTATATTCGACGACCGTATAGAGATAATCTCTCCCGGAATACTCCCTAACAACTTGACTGTGGAGAATATCAAGCACGGGGTTTCCAACCAGCGCAATCCGATTATTGCCTCATTTGCCACCAAACAGAAACCCCCTTTGGGGTTGCCTTATCGGGGAATTGGCACCGGTATTAAACGAGCGCTAAAGCTGTATCCTAAAATTGAATTCGAGAACAACGTTGAAAGGAATCTTTTTGTTGCGAAGATTAGTTTTTAGGACAAGTTACGAACTAAAATTCATGTTTCATCAGCAAGCCGTAACGGGAGCTATAGCTCGCAGAACAGTCACAAACTACTGGAGTTTGATTGTATAACCGTGTATCCCTCATCTCTCATTGCCACATCCCACAACAGTAAAGATTAACGCCGACACCGGTTTCGACCCCTGGAAAGGAGATCCTAATGAGCAAATTGAATGAAAAACGCAAGGAATGGGAATCAACCGTAGTGGAGAAAGTGATATCCCGTTTTCCGGAACGCCGGAAAAAATTCCAGACCGATTCCGGCATCCCCATTGACCGCTTATACCTCCCTGATGAAACTTTCGACTATGACAAACAATTGGGATTCCCCGGTCAATATCCCTTTACCCGGGGGGTATATCCTACCATGTACCGGGGCAGGTTCTGGACGATGCGTCAGTATGCCGGTTATGCCACCGCGGAGGAGTCCAACCGCCGCTACCGCTATCTGCTGGAGAGCGGCACCACCGGGCTTTCCGTCGCATTTGATCTGCCCACCCAGATGGGCTATGATTCCGATCATCCCCTGGCGGAAGGAGAAGTGGGAAAAGTAGGCGTGGCGATCGATTCCCTGACGGATATGGAAGTGCTTTTCGATCAAATCCCCCTGGAAAAAGTATCCACCTCCATGACCATCAATGCCACCGCTGCCATCCTGTTAGCCATGTATATTGCCGTGGCAAAAAAACAAGGGGCGGACATCTCCAAACTCTCCGGTACCATTCAAAATGACATTTTAAAAGAATACATTGCCCGGGGGACCTATATTTTTCCGCCGGAGCCCTCCATGCGCATCATCACCGATATCTTTCGCTATTGCCAGGAAAACCTGCCGCACTGGAATACCATCTCCATCAGCGGGTATCATATCCGGGAAGCCGGCGCCACTGCCGTGCAGGAGGTTGCTTTTACCTTTGCCAACGGCATTGCTTATGTGCAGGCAGCCATTGACAGCGGTCTGGATGAGGACCGTTTTGCCAGACGGCTGTCGTTTTTCTTTAACTCCCACAACAACCTGTTGGAAGAAATTGCCAAATTTCGCGCCGCTCGCCGGATGTGGGCGAAAATTATGAAGGAACGGTTCGGAGCGCAAAATCCGGCTGCCATGATGCTGCGCTTCCATACCCAGACGGCGGGCAGTTCCCTGACTGCGCAGCAGCCGCTCAACAACATCGTGCGCACCACCATTCAGGCGCTGGCGGCGGTGCTGGGCGGCACCCAATCCTTGCACACCAACTCTTACGATGAAGCGCTGGGTCTCCCCACCGAGGAATCCGCCACCATTGCCCTGCGCACCCAGCAAATTCTCGCTCACGAAAGCGGCGTCACCGATACCATTGACCCGCTGGCAGGCAGTTATGTGATTGAGAAGTGGACCGATGAAATCGAAGCGCTGGCGTTTGAATATATCCGGCGTATTGATGAAATGGGCGGCGCAGTGGCGGCGGTGAAGAAGCATTATTTTCAAGATGAAATTGCCCGCAGCGCCTATGAATACCAGACCGCCATTGAGAAGAAGGAAAAGATTGTTGTCGGGGTGAATCAGTTTATCAAAGAAGAGAAAGAGCCGCCGAAGATTTTGCGCATCGATCCGGTGATAGCTGCCAGACAAATCGAACGCCTGAAGAGTCTCAAACAGCAGCGCGATAATGAAGCCGTGACAGCCGCCCTGGAAAAACTAAAGCAAGCCGCCGCGGGCAAAGACAACCTGATGCCCCATATTTTACACGCCGTGGAAACTTACGCCACCGTGGGCGAGATCTCCGATGCCCTGCGGGAGGTGTTTGGGGAGTATGCGTAGCACGGGCATCCCTCCTTTCGGGATGCCGGTCTTATAGGGGGTGCTTCATTCCCGGGTTCTTTGTCAGGTTGTGTTCGTTCAACAAAAAGACTTGTAATATTCAAAATAACTCTTTATTTTTACAAGAAAAATGTAAAAATAACCTTGTAAAATTACATGAAGCGGCTCATCGATACCACTTTCGTTCGTTGGAAGGATCAACCTAATAGAAAACCGTTGGTAATTCGCGGTGCCCGTCAGGTGGGAAAAACCTATTCGGTGGAGCAGTTTGGCAGGCAACATTTTGAGAGCTTCCTGAAAATTGATTTTGAGTTGGAACGAAGCATTCACAAATCCTTCGAGGGGGATTTGAATCCGCAAACTTTATTACTGCGATTTGAAGCGACGTATGGAGTGCGAATTATTCCTGGAAAATCCCTGCTTTTTTTTGATGAAATTCAAGAATGCCCCCGGGCATTGATGGCTTTGCGCTATTTTTATGAACAAATGCCCCAACTTCACGTGATTGCTGCCGTGTCTTTACTGGAATTTACGTTTGATGAGATATCCTTTCCGGTGGGGAGGGTGCATTTTCAATGGCTTCGCCCCATGGGATTTCGAGAATTCCTCTGGGCAATGGGGCTGGAATCTTTAGCGGAACATTTACCTTCACTGAATCAGGAAATCCCCCTGGATGAGGTTATTCATGAGAAATTCCTGCAGCAGCTATCCTATTATTTTATTGTGGGAGGGATGCCGGAAGCTATATCTGTTTTTGTGAACACAGGCTCTTTGTCCGAAGTTAAAGACGTTCATCAATCTCTTTATCAATCTTATGTTCAGGATTTTGTGAAATATCGCAAACAGGCTGACGTGCAATTGTTAGACCATATTTTTCAGGAGATACCAGCCAAAATCGGCACGCGAATTAAATATACCTCCCTGTATCCGGAGAAACGGGTAGAAAAAATTAAAGAAAGCCTGAATCTCTTAGAACATGCACTTTTAATACAGAGGGTTCGATCCACTTCTGCCCAGGGGATTCCATTGGGCGCCAGCGCCTCGGATAAAATATTCAAGACAATTTTTGTGGATATTGGATTGATGCAGCATATTTGCGGCATCCCACCTTCCTTGGTGCTGGAACAGGCAAATTTACTGGATGTTTATCGCGGAGCACTGGCAGAGCAGTTTGTCGGGCAGGAATTACTGCTCCACGGTGGTTCCGAGAATGATAAACTCTATTACTGGACTCGCATGAAAAAAAGCAGCAGTGCAGAAGTGGATTTTGTCATTGCTCGAGAGGGCGAGATTTATCCCGTGGAAGTAAAAAGCGGGCGTCCGGGACGATTTAAGAGTCTGAAGCTTTTTTTAGAAGAACATCCCCACTCACCTCGGGGAATTGTACTCAATGCAGGGAACATTCACCTGGAAAATGATTACCGGTTAAAATTTATGCCGCTGTATACCACGCTTTAATTTGGGTAAGGAGAAGAATTTGGGTGCACACGGTTTATAATTTGGGAAACATGCTCAATCTTCTCAGGTGCGACAAACAACCCATCGCTACGGGGCCGGCTCTCCTAACGGGATGGTCCAATGCCAACGGCATTCCTTCGGACCTTCGGAGCGTTGCCAGTGTTCGACGCTTGGCGAATACAATGTGATGCCGCGCTAACAGCGCTCCGTTGGGTTGGCATCCCGTTGGGGTCGAACGAAGCGCGAAAAATTTTTTCCGAATTCACGGATACGCCATGAATATCAACAACTCTAATTTCATTCTTTGGGGCTGGATTCAACTGAAATTTGTTCACGGTTCCAATGTGAGCGCCCATTTCCATACCGGGCGAACCTTTATACATTTCCCATCAATGTCAATATCTTCTTCCCGGGCGTTGGTAAGGATGAGACCGGTGGTCAGGTTAAAATGATGCATCGCTTCCATCAACCCGCCTATTTCCCGGTCCCGATTGGCGTCATTCAACTCCCAGCAGACCTGAATGGCTTCGGGATTATTCGTGCTGACTACAAAATCCCATTCGCGTGGCATTTTATCCATTCCCAATTGACAAAATGATGCTTTTTGGCTGCTACGATTTGACAATTTCGGATAATGTATAAAGAGTTGCTATACTTCTCTATAATATTGAAACATGCAAAGAGGGATGAACCCCATTCCTGCATATTTCCGCGACTCAGTGCCAGGCTCATTCCAGCCTCCCTCTTACCTTCTCCAACTGAACGGCCTGCCTTATAAACTTAAATGAGAAATCGGTATCTTTTCCGTATCATAGCCGTATCAGACCCGTGGATTTTTGAGAAAGAAAAATTTAGGAGAACATGCTCATGAAAACCATTGCACTTGTAATCATCGTTTTATTGGTGGTAACCTACACATCGCTTCTGGTGCTACGGATGCTGGAAAATGCCCGAGTGAATCGTCTCCGGAAAACCCTTCAGGTTGCTCAGGCATCGAAAAAGGTGTTTTCCCCGGAGATGATCGAAGGGCTTCCGGAAACAGCGCAGCGTTACGTTCATCATGCCATCGCCCCGGGGACGCCGCTATCGCGCCGGGTGGAGATTACCATGACCGGTGAAATCCAGCCCAAACCGGGCGGCGCCTGGATGCCCTTTACAGCCCAGCAAATCATTACCCCCGGCAGCGGCTTTGTCTGGCAGGCGACTGCCCGACAGGGAGTTCTCTCCATGCAGGTAACCGACAGTTATGCCGCGGGAGTGGGGAAAATGCGGGTGGCGCTGTTCGGTCTGATTCCCATGGTGAGCGTTTCCAATCCCGATGTATCTAAATCCGCTGCCGGGCGGCTGGCAGGCGAAACGGTCTGGCTGCCCGTCGCACTACTGCCAATCAACGGCGCGGTATGGGAAGGCATCGACCGTACCCACGCCCGGGTTACCGTGTCCATCGACGGGATGAGCACCACGGTTACGTTAACCATTGATGAGGTTGGCAGGGTAACGGAAGTGGTGTTTCCCCGCTGGAACGATGAAAAACGGGCGTTTGTGCCATTCGGTGTGATCATGGAAAAAGAAGCGACGTTCGACGGATACACGATACCGGTGAAAATTCGCGCCGGATGGGGATTTGGCACGGATACTTATCGGGAGTTCTTTCGCGCTACGATCTTGCAGGTGAGATTTTATTGATGAATTAAGAAATTGTAAAACGACTTGTATATTTCTGAAAAACAAAGTATGTTTAATTAACAAAAATGTTAATTAAGTGTTCTTGATGAAGGCGCTTCAGTTACGAAAAATTGATAAGCTCTATTTTGGGCATGAAGATATTGCCCGTGCACTCAACATCTCACTGAGCTCGGCAAAGGTGACCGCCTATCGCTATGTCAAGGCCGGGGTGTTAATACGGATTAAGCGTAATATATATGTATTACAGGAAAGGTGGGCAAGTTTATCCATTGAACAAAAATATACCATTGCTAATTTGATACAGGTTCCCTCTTATATATCGTTAATGTCGGCTCTGGATTTTTATGAAATCACAACCCAGATGCAGCAAAACTTTGTTGAATCCATCGCCTTGAAAAGAACCAAAGAGGTGGAGATAGCCAATACGTTCTTTAATTATATAAAAATCAAGCCCAATCTATATTCTGGCTTTGTCCGGATGCGGGGTTTTTTCATTGCTGAACCTGAGAAAGCGTTATTAGACGCACTCTATTTAATGTCCCTGGGACGTTACAGATTGGATATTGCTTCGATTGATTTTGACAAATTGGATAAAGGAAAAATTGACCAATTTGCCAAATTATTTCCTTCCGGCACACAAAAACTATTGCTTAGCTATGATTGTTCATGAAAAACATGAAGTATTTGAGATCGAAATTCTGGAAAAGTTGAAGAATGCCAGGATACTTGACGCTCTTGTTTTTGGAGGTGGCACAATGCTTCGACTATGTCATGAAATGAAGCGTTTCTCTGCAAACCTTGATTTCTGGCGAATAAAGGACCTGCCAGAAGAAAAACTCTTACTCCGTATTCAGGATGTTTTAAAGCAAAGTTATGATATTACGGACGTCCAACTTAAACATTTTACAATTTTAATCGAGATTCGGTCTACCCATTTTCCCAGAAGATTAAAAATTGAAATTAGACGGGAGTTTCAAGATTGGGATTTTGAAGAAAAGATTGCCTATTCGAAATTTAGTACAAAACAGGTAAGTCTAAAAGGCCATACACTGAAGCAGGCACTGGATAATAAAATTGCTGCTTTATTGAATAGAGGTGAAATTCGTGATGCATTTGATATTGAATTCATATTGCGTCAAGGACTTCCAATGCCCAATCTGTCCGTGTCGCAGAAAGAACAATTAAAAAAGCAACTGAACAAATTCAAACCACGAGATTTCAAAGTCACACTTGGTTCGGTTTTGGAAAGAGATATTCGAGACTATTATATTAAACATCAGTTTAACTTTCTCCGCCAGAAGATTGAACAAGCATAATATTGGCCTGACGTTGTTACATGCGCTTCATATGATGCAAGCACTGTGATATTGTATTCACTGATGAATGGTAAATCCCTAAGGTCGTTGGTTTCAAATCCTTGCTGTAAATATACCGGGGGTGGAGTTATTCCTCCGGGAACGAATAGCTTATCAGTTCCCAATGTTGGCGTATAAAATATTGGTAGCTGGTCAGGTCAATTTTTACAATCCCCACACCGGGCACCAGCCAGTAAAAATCCAATCCACTATCATTAACCAGAAACCAGGTATGTCTCAAACGGTATCCCTCCTGAAAATTACCGGCAATTACCTGTACAGGTGCCTGTGCAACCACTTTCACCGAATCATCGGAGCCCCTCACCCATTGGCTGCCGAGTTTGAAGGGAAATACCAGAACAAGTTGAAAAGGGGAAAACAATGTATCCCCACTGTACAAAGCGAAACGGGTCTGGTCATATCCCGGGAAATGGAACCGCCAGATGGTGGCGGGCTGATCACCCGGAAACAGGGTATCCCCGACGATATCAACCACCACCGTATCGGTTCTGGGTTGACTCGTGGAATCTTTTACCAGGTAGGTATAGCGCCACCCGGGTGTATTGGGAAAGTCGGAGAGCTTAAACTCCGCTGGCTTCGGATTCGTGTCAACCGCCGTGCTTTCTTTTTTACAGGTGGTAAATAAAAAGAATAAAATACCTAATGCAATGGCGAAAAGGATAAATCGTTTCATCATATCCTCCCGGTAATTTGTAAAGGCATTCACCTTTTTAGACTAACAGCGTGGAACACTTTTAGCTTTATAAATTCGGATTCGGAGCATGAATTTTACCCCAATGAGACAGTCACGCCGGTGAAGTCTATCGTTATTTCAGGATTATGATAAAATTTACGAAAGAGTGCCGGAAAGGTCAAGAAAGAATCATTTTTCCCGGAAGGTTAGAGGAAAAGATGAAGAGAGCAAAGGGAAGCCAATTCATTGCCCGGTCGATGAGTAATTTACTGACCATCATCACATTACCACGTTACAACCGACTATGGAATGACTGCATCCTGGGAATGACTGCATCCTGAATCACTGATTTACGGAATACCACCAATGGAGAACACTCCAACAGAACATGTTATAACTCATCCCGGGCTTGCAGTGCTTTCCCGAGGGTCAGTTCATCCACAAACTCCAGGGCGCTGCCCAGGGGAATTCCCCTTGCCAGGCGGGTGATTTTGATTCCCTGGGGTTTTATCAGTTTTGCCAGGTAGATGGAAGTGGCTTCTCCCTCGGTGCTGGGACTGAGCG
>CAYYGL010000156.1:0-11553 GCA_964471235.1 uncultured Calditrichaceae bacterium | reverse complement strand
GTCAAAGTCCCCCCAAGTACTGCAAGCAGAATTACCACCATCAGTGGTTATTACACTATTGGTAATTTTTGTAAAAGTGCCATCACCATTATTTTGATATAAAAAATTATTCTGATCTTTATTCGGTACAAATAAATCCAGATATCCATCATTGTTATAATCTCCCCAAGTGGCACCTTGGGATTCTCCACCGTCATTAACAATAGTTCCTGTTGTAATTTTAGTAAATGTTCCATCTCCATTATTATGATAAAGGAAGTTGTTCTGATTAGGAGTAAAATTTGCTACGAATAAATCTATATATCCATCATTATCATAATCTCCCCAATTGCAGCCAGTAGAGTTTCCTCCGTCCATTACAATTGGGCTATCTGTTATTTTTGTGAAAGTACCATCACCATTGTTGTGGTATAAAAAATTATTTGCATCAAATCCATTTACAACCACCAAGTCTAAATACCCATCATTGTCATAATCTGCCCAACTGGCATCTCTGGAGTCACCACCATCGTTAACAATATCACCATGAGTGATTTTGGTGAAAGTTCCATCACCATTGTTTTGATAAAGAAAATTATTTTGACCTTCTAAGTTTGCTACAAATAAGTCTAAATCACCGTCATTATCGTAATCTCCCCAGGTTCCGGCATAGGAACTTCCTCCATCATTCACAATATCGCCTGACGTTATTTTAGTAAAAGTTCCATCACCATTATTTTGATATAAGAAGTTGTTTTGCTGATGGTTTGGAACAAACAAATCCAAAAAACCATCACCATTAAAATCTCCCCAACTCCCACCATGGGAATTCCCCCCATCATTCACAACCGGTCCGGTTGTCACTTTGGTAAAAGTTTGACCGAAAGCAACCCCGGCTAAAATACACAAAAGAAACACAACATACTTTGAGAACCGAAGTAAGTCCCTCTGATTGCCTCTCCAAACTTCATCTTTCCTGGAAAATCTTTTGAAAAACATAACGTACCTCCGGATGGTTTAATGTATGACCAGTTCCTCCGGGTATATCACAGGGAGGAAATGAATTAATACAAAGGGACCCCTCCCAAGGTCCCTGTAGAAGATTCATATTTTTCACAACTTAAAATCCTGGGGAAAACAATATGACAGGAAATAAAAACCCAAAAAGCTGGGGAGAGTTTTTCAATCTCAATTTACCGAGATTCCAGCTTTTAAGCTACTTGTGTTGTCCCCTGACAAGTAGTTATGACTAATAAAAAAGTTCTATTGCGATTAATGATGTTTTGATTTTCGATTTGTGTGTGACATCAATTTTGATGTCTTTGTAAAAATAGGGTGTTTTTATATTTTTTTCAAGAGAAAAATTTTTTGCTTCGATGTGGAATAAAAAAATACTTGAATGTATTTGCTTTTCTTGCATTATTACCAATGCGGAAAGTAAGGAAAAACAGGGGATACAAATTGGTAAAAGCATATAGCGGTAAATGGGTAGATGGGTAACGGAGTTGATCGTTTTCAGTGATCAGGTAACTCACACCTCACGCTTACTGAATACCCGATACCCAATAACTGATATCCCGGTCTTCCAATATCCCAACCTCTCAATATCGGAAAGGTTTTTTATGTGCGGAATATGCGGAATCTATGAAAAAGGCAGAAATCACCAACGGTTAATTGAGGAGATGTGCAAAATACTGGCACATCGGGGACCGGATGCGTCTACCAACTATCATTCCGGGGATGTCTGGCTGGGTCACCGCCGGTTGAGCATCATTGACCTCTCCACCGGCGACCAGCCCATGTTGAACGATGATAAATCCCTGGTAATTGTTTACAACGGCGAGATATATAACTATCGGGAGTTGCGGGAAGAACTGCGAGAAAAGGGGTATCGGTTTTCCACCAATTCCGATACCGAGGTGATTTTGAAGTTATACGAAGATCAGGGAGTGGAATCCTTCCCTCGACTAAACGGCATTTTTGCTTTCGCCATTTTAGATAAGCGGGAAGGCACTCAAAAACTGGTGCTGGCGCGGGATCACTTTGGTATCAAGCCACTGCATTATCACGCTGCCGGAGGACGCTTTCTCTTTGCATCAGAGCAAAAAGCCATTTTGCTGCACCCACAGGTATCCCGGGAATTAAATGAACAGGCATTGCATTATCATATCAATTTGCGCTATACCCAATCGGATGAAACGCTTTTCAAAGGTATCTTTCGGCTTCCCCCGGCGCATTATATGATCGTCGAAGATGGAGAAATCCGAAAGATTGCCCCCTATTACAATCTCCAATACGAGATCGATTACCGCAAAAACGAAGCGGAATGGCTGGAACTGATTCCTCAATATTTGAAACAAGCCGTGCAGCGTCAACTGGTGAGTGACGTGCCCATCGGGGTGTATCTTTCCGGGGGAATGGATTCCAGTTCTATTGTTGCCATGATGCGGGAGATTGGGGTGGAGAAAATCAATACCTTTACCTTGGGATTTAACGAACCCACCGATGAGTTAGATGACGCTCAAATCGTTGCCGATTACTATCAAACCGATCATCACACTCTCCGGATGGAGATGAACCCCATGCGCTATCTCCCCCATGTGATCTGGCATGCCGAGGAGCCCAAAATCAATCTCTTGCAGGGGTTTATGATGTCGCAATTCGTATCGCAGCATGTCAAGGTGGTGTTAGGGGGATTGGGTGGCGACGAGTTATTTTCCGGCTATGATATTCACAAATTCATCTATCCTTTCAACCGGTTACATCGAATAGTGCCGGAGAAGGTAGAAGCAGCGGTGCTGGCAAAATTGAGTTCATTGAGCTATGCCCTGCAAACGCGATGGGGTAGCTATGCCAGCGACGAATACCGGCGCGGCTTGCAGATGGCGCTGGCAACCGGCAATATCGCCAAATTTTATTTGATTCTTCGCAATGTATGGGATTTTGACCGCGCTCACTGGCAGCGTATCTATTCACCTCAATTTTTACAGCGAGAAATCAAACCGGTCATCACCGAATTTACCCGTTTTTTTCGGCACAATGGAACCCTGACGCCCTTAGATCAGGTCTATTGGGCGGAATTTCACAGTAAGATGGTCAATGACTACCTGCTTACCGAAGACCGGATGTCCATGTCCCATTCGGTAGAGGAACGGGTGCCGTTTCTGGATTTGGATCTGGTGCAACTGGGCTTTTCCATTCCCGCCAAGATGAAGATGAAAGGGATGCAGACCAAATATTTATTAAGGAAAGCCATGCAGCCCTATCTGCCGGAAAAAATATTGCGAAAAAAGAAATGGGGCTTTACCTTTAATCCTTACTTGCAATTTCAAAAGGATTTGAAAACGACTGCAAAGAAAATTTTAACGAAGAAGCGCATCGAAGCCCACGGGGTCTTTAATTACGATTACATCCGCAGGATTCTGGATGCCCCGCCGCGGCCATCAATGCGCTGGCATTACAATTTTATCTGGCTGTTAACCGGCTTCTATATCTGGAAACAAATGTTCCTGGACAGTGATGCCTTCCGGGAACGTGACGTGGAAATCGAACACTATTTCTAACATGATGACCGGGCTGCCTTTTCCCGGGGAAACCAACGATGAGGAAAGATGAAAGATATTCAAACGATTCTGGTATTAGGTCCCCATACGGATGATGGGGAATTCGGCTGCGGGGGAACAATGGCAAAGTTTGTGGAAGAAGGCAAACAGGTCTATTACGCCACCTTTTCCATTGCCGAGGAATCGGTCCCCGAAGGGATGCCCAAGGATATTTTACTCACTGAGGTCAAAAAAGCCAGTCAGACGCTGGGCATTAAAGCGGAAAAGTTGATCAACTTCCGTTACCGGGTGCGCCATTTCCCTCGGTACCGACAGGATATCCTGGAAGACCTGGTAAAATTACGCAAGAAGCTGCATCCCGACCTGGTTTTTCTCCCCTCTAACGATGATTTACACCAGGATCACCAGACGATATACCATGAGGGATTACGGGCGTTTAAGTTTACCCGTATCCTGGGATACGAGATGCCCTGGAACAACCTGACGATTACCACTAACGCATTTGTATTGCTGGAAGAGCGTCATATCGAGAAAAAGATAGCGGCTATCGGCTGTTACGAATCGCAGGTAAATGCCGGACGACGCTATGCCAACGAAGAATTTGTACGCAGCCTGGCACGTACCCGAGGGGTGCAAAGCGGGGTACATTACGCCGAAGCGTTTCAAATTATCCGCTGGCTGATTATTTGAGAAGGTCCACCTGTGGTGCGTTTTGTGACAAACCCGTTCCGAATAACATTGCCATAGAGGGCTTATCACCCATTCCGCCCTCACAATTTGTAGTGAAACTGTTTTCAATTATCCAACCCATAACCGGGAAGTACCATGCCTACCAAAGGTCAAAAAGTTCGTTTGGGAATTTTTATCGTCCTCACCCTGTCAGCTTTACTCATTTTGTTGGCGCTCATCACCCGGCAAAAATTCCTGCAGAAACAGGATTATTATTACATTGCTTATGAGAATGTCTCCGTCGGGGGACTGGAAATCGGGAGCCCGGTGAAATACCTGGGCATCAAGGTGGGGGTGGTGGATGACATCTCGATTGACCCGGAGAATGTGAATCGGGTGATTGTAAAAGTTGCCTTAAAAGAAGGCACACCCATTAAAGCGGATGCGGAGGCGCTGATTGCTGCCATTGGTATTACCGGGTTGAAAACGATTGAAATTCGGGGCGGCACCAACGAGGCACCTCTGTTGAAACCCGGTGAATACATCCCCGCCGGGACCTCCATTACCGAGGAGATTACCGGCAGGGCGGAGGTGATTTCCGAAAAGCTGGAGCAGGTGATTAACAATTTACAGGTTTTTACCCGCCCGGAGAATCTGAACAAAATCACCCAGTTCGCGGAGAAATCCAGCCATACGTTTGAACAAATCGACCAACTGGTGACCGAGAATCGTGACCAATTACGACTAACCCTGGTTCAAACCCGGCGGCTAACCGCCCGTCTGGATACCACCATGGAACTTTTGCAGGAGACTGCCGGTGATATCCATCGCATTGTGGGAAGCGATACCCTGGGGCAAATTCTTGCCAATACCCGGGCGGTATCGTTAAAATTAAAAGAAGCGGACCTGGTGGCGTTAATTGGTGAGATGCGGGAAGTAGCAGAACGAACCAATCGTCTGTTAATCCTGATGGACCATGGGATTGAACGAGGCGGAGCGGATTGGGTGGAAAGTATGCGAAAACTAAAAATTGCCACTGGGTATATCGAGGAGTTTTCCCGGATTTTGCAGGAAGACCCGTCGGTATTGATTCGCGGCACCAAAATTAAAAACGCACCGGACAGGGAGTTGGAGTGATCCGCCGGAAGCTCAGGAAATCTATTGAAATGATTCAACCTTACGGCAGAGTCCTTCTCTTATCCAAATAATCTGCACGCCCGATGAAGATCTCTCACAAGATTTCCTTCGCTTTACCCCTCCTCCACTTCATCGATTGATGGGGTAAATTCTACGGTGTGCATCATCTGGTGGCACTGCTGGATTTCGTTTTCCACCTCCGGGGTGTTCTGTTGGTCCCATGGGCAGCCATAAGTGGCAATCACCATGTTATTGTTCTGAACGATATACCATACGCGGGTTAGATATTGATGGTCATCTTTATAGACATGATAACTGGCGGTGCCGAACAAGGTATCACCCTGCCGCTTTTCGGAGAGGTCGAACGCTTCCAGAGGTTGATCGCTGGAAATCAATGATTCCGCTTCCCTGCGCAAAGAAACCGCATCCCCATTCGAACCAATCGCCGTTTCTGCAATGGCGATTTTGAGGATGCCTTTTTGAGAATCATGCCTGGCTAAAATAAAATTCTCGGTGGGATGAAAAATCCATTCCAATGATGATTTAAATGTTATACCGCCAATCCGAATATCCACTAATTCCATGATAAAAAATCCTTTACCCTAAAAAGTTTGCAGAAAAGTAACGATGAAAAATAAGTTATTAAGAATACCACATTTCATTCTCATTCCGACTTCCGACTGTCAACTTTCGTTCGCCGCCGGTATATTATCCAGAATATCCCATTTTGCAGGTAAAGCCGAATCGTTCCAATATTCTTTCATTTTTCCAGATACCGTCATCAAACAGTTAGCTGATTGCAATCAAATCAAAAAACCGTTTATGTCTGTAGCGGGCATCAATTTTTTAGAAATGGAATTTTAAAATGGAAAAAATTGCCCGGGGATTATTCCTGTTCTGGTGTATTACCACCGCATCTTTTGCCAGGGACTATTATTTAGCGGTACAACCCGGCATTCGGTTAGGGTGGCAGGTCGGTTCCGGTGTAACCATCTCCGCTCAAATTTCATTCCAAATTTTAAGCCCCTCCGCTTCATTTATTGATATTGCCATCGGTGGAAGGCAATTGTTTTATCGAAAAAAAAAGGTTCCCTACAACTCCCACACTTACTTGAATGTGGCATTTGGCAAGTATTACCAAACCAATCCTCGGGCATTTACACAGGGCGGTCTGGGGATTATCTTCTACCGGGAGAAGGGTCATCGTCGGATTCGTCCCCGTGGCACTGTCTCCGGAGGATACATCTCCCTTTTCCGACAATCTGTTCCGGTATTGGTTGCCGGTTCTGCTGACCTGACCGCCATCCGGCTTCAAAAAATGCTACTGGATACCGGAACTCGCCTTTCCCTCTGGATTCCCGCCCGCACCATCCCTTATTAACCCCTGTTTGCGCGCGGCGCAATAATTGCAAAAGATCATATTCAAACCTGATTTTTGTCATTGTTTATATCCTTTCCTTTCTCTTAACCTGTTATTGATTGAAATTTTTTTACAAGCCTTTTTAACATCGACCGCAACGGTGGCTTGAAACACTCTGTGATTCGATGGTTCTTACTGTCATTCTTCAATGAACGCCGGGCTTTTGCATATTGTAAGCTGTTGCGGCATATACCTTTTGATATTGAACGCTTAAGATGTGCTTTCACTGGAAGGCATACCAACTTATACAGCTTGCTTCGATCTTTTAAAACAGAGGAGGTATATGATGCAAAAGCACCCACAGCCCACTTACTGGGAAAAGTTTCAGGAGCGGGGGTACACCCGGCGGGATTTTCTGAAATTCTGCACATTTATTTCCGCAGCTATCGGTTTACACTCCACAGGTGTTGCCTCAGTTGTTAAAGCACTGGAGACCAAACCCCGTCAGCCGGTGATCTGGTTCCATTTCCAGGAATGCACCTGCTGCAGCGAATCTTTTATCCGTTCTTCTCATCCGATGGTTGCTGAGATTGTGCTGGATAAAATATCGCTGGATTATACGGAAACGCTCCAGGCGGCAGCCGGATTTCAGGCGGAAGAAGCGTTGCACAAAACCATGAAAGATTACCACGGGCAGTATATCATGACGGTGGAAGGTTCCGTGCCCACGAAAGACGGTGGAATATACTGTACCATCGGCGGCAGAACAGCACTGGATATCGTTCGGGAAGCTGCCGAGGGAGCGAAAGCGATCATTGCCTGGGGGAGTTGTGCTTCTAACGGTTGTGTTCAAGCGGCAAATCCCAATCCCACCGGCGCCACCCCCATTCACAAAATTTTAACCGGCAAGCCGGTCATTCGGGTTCCGGGATGCCCGCCTATCGCTGAGGTGATGGCTGGTGTTATCGTGCATGTGCTGGCATTTGACCGGCTGCCCCAATTAGATCGACTCAATCGACCCAAAGCCTTTTACTCCAAACGAGTGCACGATTCCTGTTATCGTCGACCGTACTACGATGCCGGTTTGTTCGTGGAATCCTTCGACGATGAAAACGCCAAAAAGGGATACTGCCTTTACAAAATGGGTTGTCGGGGACCGGTCACCTACAACTCCTGCGGTATTATTCGCTGGAACAATGGCACCAGCTATCCCATCCAATCCGGCCATCCCTGCATTGGCTGTAGTGAAGAGGGTTTCTGGGATAACGGGCCGTTCTATAACCACCTGGCAAGTTTCCCGGGATTTGGCATCGAAAGCAACGCCGATAAAATCGGTATGACCGTGGGTGCGGTGACAGTGGCGGGTATCGCGGCCCACTCCATTGCCACCAATGTTCGGAAACGAAAATTGATCGAACAGGAAATCGAAACCAGCGCCTCGGAAGAGAAAGGAGGTGAATGATGACAAAACGAATTGTCGTTGACCCCATCACCCGTATTGAGGGTCATCTCCGCATTGAAGCGGAAGTGAACGGCGGAAAGATTACCAACGCCTATTCATCCGGCACCATGGTGCGGGGACTGGAGATCATTTTGCGGGGCAGGGACCCGCGGGATGCCTGGGCGTTCACCGAACGCGCCTGTGGCGTCTGCACCACTGTTCACGCCTTGGCCTCGGTCAGAACAGTGGAGAATGCTCTCGATATTACCGTGCCGCCTAATGCGGAACTGATTCGTAATCTCATGTTCTGCACCCAATATGTGCACGATCACGTGGTGCACTTTTACCACCTCCATGCCCTGGATTGGGTGGATGTGGTCAGCGCCCTGAAAGCTGATCCGAAAGAAGCCGCCCGCATTGCCCGTTCCCTCTCCAACTGGCCGAAGAACTCCGAGACTTATCTGAAGTCGGTCCAGAAACGGATCAAAACGTTTGTGGAAAGCGGGCAGTTGGGCATTTTTGCCAACGGATATTGGGGACACCCGGCGTATAAACTCCCGCCCGAAGTCAACTTGATTGGCGTTGCCCATTACCTGGATGCTTTGGAGTGGCAGAAAGAAGTGGTGAAAATCCACACCATTTTCGGTGGGAAGAACCCCCATCCCAATTACCTGGTGGGCGGCGCTCCCTGCTCGTTAAACCCGGATGACGCCAATGCCCTGAATGCCGAACGCCTGGCGTATGTGGGGACTTTAATCAATCAGGCAATGGATTTTGTGGAACAGGTTTACCTGCCCGATTTACTGGCGGTTGCCTCTTTTTACAAGGAATGGTTTTCCATTGGCGGCGGATTAAAAAATTACCTGGCTTATGGCGACCTGCCGGTGAATGGTTATAACGATCCATCCCATTTTAAATTTCCCCGCGGCGCGGTGTTAAACCGGAATTTGAATGAAGTGATGGAAGTAAAAGGGGACGATCCGGATCAGATTCGCGAATATATTTCCCATTCCTGGTACAAATATTCCGTGGGAAATGAGAAATCCCTCCATCCCTGGGAAGGTGAAACGGAATTCAATTTTACCGGACCCCAGCCGCCTTATGAGCACCTGAATGTGGATGGCAAATATAGTTGGCTGAAAACGCCGCGCTGGAAAGGAAATCCCATGGAAGTGGGTCCTCTGGCGAGATTGGTGGTGGGGTATGCGGCTGGCAGCGACGACATCAAGGAAGTGATAGGCGAAGCGTTAGGGAAATTGAAAGCACCGGTGGGGGCACTTTTTTCCACCCTGGGCAGAACCGCTGCCAGAGGCTTAGAAACCCGGCTGGTGGTTCACTGGATGAAAGAATTTTATGACATGCTGCTCACCAATATTCGGAATGGCGACACCCGGATGTTTACTGCGGAGAAGTGGGAACCGGAAACCTGGCCGGCAGAAGCCAAAGGCGTCGGTCTCAGCGAAGCGCCCCGGGGCGCCCTGGCACACTGGATTGTCATTAAAGACAAGAAAATCGCCAATTACCAACTGGTAGTACCCAGCACCTGGAATGCCTCTCCCCGGGATGCCAATGGCAACCGCTCTTCCTACGAAGCATCCCTGCTGGAAACGCCCATGGCAGACCCCGATAAACCCCTTGAAATCCTGCGCACCATCCACTCCTTCGACCCCTGCATCGCCTGTGCGGTGCATTTATACGATCCGGAAGGTGAGCATCTTAACCAAGTCAGCGTATTATAGGAGGGGAAACCATGGCGACACCAAACACCAAAACTCCGCACCTCCGTTACTATGTGTATGTCTGGGAATTTCCGGTACGCCTCTTCCATTGGATAAATGCGTTCTGCATCTTTATCCTGGGGATAACCGGGTATTTAATCGGAAATCCGCTGGCAATCCACAGCGCTTCGGAAGCCTCACAACAATACTGGTTCGGCACCGTTCGCTTTATCCACTTCCTTACTGCCTATGTGTGGGTCTTTAATTCCCTGGGGCGGCTCTACTGGGGATTTGTCGGTAACAAGTATATTCGATTCAAAAATTACCTCCCGTATCGGAAAGAACAATGGGATGAAATTTTCCGGGTGCTGCGGATGGATGTACTGCAAATCTGGAAAGGTGCGACCTTTTCCATCGGGCACAATGCCCTGGCTGGAGTGGCATACCTGGTAGGATTTTTAGCCTTTCTCTTTCAGATGTTTACCGGCTTCGGCTTATATGCTGCCACCAGTACGAATTGGTTTGCCAACCTGTTTGCCTGGGTTGCACCCCTGATGGGCGGTGATCACGTTGTCCGGCTCTGGCATCACTTGATGTTGTGGTTCTTTGTGTGCTTCTTCCTCATTCATTTTTATTTAACGGCTTATCATGATTATGTGGAAGCCACCGGCACCATCTCTTCTATGGTCGGCGGTTGGAAATTCGTACGCCGGAAACAGATAGAGAAAGAGAAAATTGAACCGAAAGAAATGGAATAGGCTTTTTCCGAACCGGTACGCCCCGTTGGATAAAAATTGCAACGGGGCGTTTTTATAACATTGGTTGATTTCCAAAATGAATGTATGGGATTGAGAACTCTCTCATTCCACTGGTATTCCGTCTTACGAATTGCTCTCCTGCCAGAACGCTGTTTTCCTTCTCCCATTGCCAACCAGAGATTAGCAACAAAGGAGAGATTGAAACCGGAGTTTCGATCTCTCCAGGATGTTATGGGTTTTTATTGAGGTAGTCACGAATGGCATCCACCACCTCCGGAATGGCGGCTTCAATTTCCGGGGATAAATCCACCGAGACCCGGGAGATATCCGCTATCGAAATGGTAAACAACACGATCTCCGGTTGCTGTTCCAACAAATACAGAGCATCCAACAAATCCTTCAACCCGATATCATGGGCGCTCAAGGTGGGGGGATAATCGGAAGAGAATTTAGGTTTCAGAAGGGTTATGGTGCCCGGGGGGTTGCCATCCAGGGTGGCGTCAATTAAGATCACCCGGGGATATTGCTGAAAATATTCCAGCAGGTGAAATCCGCCCGTGCCCCCATCCAGGATTTCCACCCCCGGCAGCTCATGATGAGCCCGGAGATGGTTTACCACCTGCACGCCTACTCCTTCATCTCCCATCAACAAATTGCCAATTCCTAAAATAAGTGTTTCCATAAGCTTTTTTTCGGTGTATGTTTGGAATCATTTTTCAACCGGTCGAAGATTGGGGAGGCATTCAGTAAAGTTGCCTGTCCTGGTATCTTTCCCTCAAATTCAATTTAACATCCAGCCGGTTATTGAACAAGGTTTCAAAGATCATTTCTTGAGAGAAGTAATGCCTGATATTCCACTAATTGTTATCAGACATAAATATGTGATTCTAATCATAGGGATTCTTCCAAATTTCCTTAAAATAAACAT
>CAYYGL010000155.1:9764-11612 GCA_964471235.1 uncultured Calditrichaceae bacterium | reverse complement strand
TGCCAAACGCCGGGAAGCGAGCAACAGAAAATGTTGAACTCGAAAGAAAATGACCCAACCGTGGGTCCTAGGGTAAGTGTAGGAAAATCTGCCGGAGGCTAAGCCGGAGCCAAATCCCCGGCATACAGGGAAAGGAGTGGTGTTGTATTATCTTTCTGAACCGTTTTTCCCGGCATCTGCCCGAACCGTTGAACAGAATATGCATTCCGGTTACAGCGCCAAGACCGCAACTGTTACTGTAATAAAAACAAGTTATTACAGATTATTTAATTTTGCAACCTTTTAATCTGTGATTTATTTCATAAAAAAATTTATCGAAACAAGTAACATTTTGCACTTGGTATTTAGTATCACTGCTTGGGAGAAAATGTCAGGATGACAATTAGCAGGCTGCGGGCATTCGTGTGTGAATTGTTTCGGATTTAAATTGAGAAAAGAATCGTTTAAATCAATACAAGGGAACACTGCTCAGAAGCCCTCAAAAAGGATGTTGGAGTAATGGCGAGTTGGGAGAAGGGAGTGTCATATCCCTTCTTAGTTTAAATTTCCATAAATTTTTTTATTCGGTTCTTTTGATTGTCTTTTCAAAAGACCAAGAGCGAACGGGATTTTTATGCCTTAATTGGTATAGAGGTAAGTAACAGGCAAAATCCGTCTAAAATCATAACGTTCATTCCATTACAAAAAGGAGAGATGAATGGCACAATCCACTTCTCAAAGACTCCAGAATGCGTTAAAAAGTTTTCAAACCAACACCCCCGATGTTGAGGGTATTGCCGTTGCCAGTACTGATGGATTGATCATGGCTTCTATTTTGCCCTCGGAAGCTGAAGAAGACCGTGTTGGTGCTATGTGTGCGGCACTGCTTTCCCTGGGCGAAAGAAGCGCGGATGAATTGGACCGCGGCGATATTCGCCAGGTGTTTGTAAAAGGCGCCAACGGATACGTGGTGTTAATGAATGTGGGTGCCGATGCGGTGTTGATTGCAATTACCAGCGAGAAGGTAAAACTGGGGTTGCTTTTTCTGGAATTGCGGCGAACGGTCGAGGACCTGCAAAAAATCCTGTAAGTACAGAAACGAATTCTTTTCGTTATCCACTCACCAACAGATTTGTTCAACAGCGCCATTTGGGGTGAATGAACAAATCGTCAAAAATAGAAAGGAAGAACCATGAGCAATCAAGTTAAAGGACAGATTAATGAAGAAGTTATCAACACATTAATTCAATTATCCAGAGGAATTATTGGTGATAAAGCGGTGGATTCCGTTCTCAGAACCATGAAGGAAAGCGGCGAAGAGTTGAGCGGTAAAGACATCGTTTTTGCCTTTGCCGATAAAATTCAAAGCCTTTTTGGAGACAAAGGTTCTTACGCCACCATCCGGCAGTTGGGTCGCGAAGTGGCGAAGGAATTAATTAAGAACCACGAGAAGGATCAATGGGAAGGACTCCTGGAAAGCGGTTTAAACACATTTGGATTTGCTTATAAGATAGAACGAACCCGCCAGGACGCCTATATCTGCAACTGCGTGTTTTATGAAATTTTGAATAAACAGGGTCTCAAACCGATTGAACACTGTGTTTGCTGGGCGGGGTGGGGTTTTATTGAAGGCTTTATCCGTGTGCTGGAAGAGGATGTCAAATCTATCAAATGGGTTGACCGAAATATCAAGGAAGAAAAATGTAAATTTATTTTTGTGAAAGAACTTTAATTGATTGAGAGGAAGGAGGAAATGACCATGCAGGGTTCCCTCAGGCTGGATTGGGATGATTCACTAAACACCGGAAATCGTGCGGTAGATGTGCAACACCGCTACCTGGTAGATATCATCAACGAGCTGGCGGATGC
>CAYYGL010000155.1:0-9754 GCA_964471235.1 uncultured Calditrichaceae bacterium | reverse complement strand
TGAACAGGGCGTGACTGACAAGTCAATCGGAAAGATATTAAATCTCCTGAAATATTACACCGTATGGCATTTTGATCGGGAGGAACAATGCATGGACCGCCTTCGGTGCCCGGCGGCGGAAATAAACAAAAAAGCCCATGGATATTTTATCCGCACCTTCGAGCAATTTCAGGAAGAATATAAAGTCAGCGGCGGTTCCGAGGATATCGCCCTGCGCATGTACCAGGAATTAACCGAATGGCTGGTGAAACATATCAAAAAAGTAGACGGTCAATTAAGCACCTGTGTCCATACCAATTAATGGAAGCGACACAATCGGATCACCGCATCAGTTCTGTTGTTTTATTCCAGGGATGGTTCAGTTATAAAAAAGGATTTTCGAAGTTAACGCTGTGGGAGGCATCATGTTTATTAAAGATATTCGGGAATTTCGAACGTATTATAAGGAAGAGGTAAACGACCTCAAGGACGAAAATCGCAACGAACATTTTGTCGGGCAGAAGAAAACGCTTCCGGATCAGAAAAAGATCTACGGTTTCTTCCATATTTATCACGGAGACAAAGCCGATATCCGGAAAGGGAACTTCCTGAACAGTTTTCTGGATATGGCAAAAGATACCCAGGTGGTATACGAGCTGATCCAGAATGCAGTGGATGCAGACAGCACTCATTTTTACCTGTTCTATGACGATGAATATGTTCTGGTCCTGAACAATGGAGAGCAGTTCAATTTTGAAGGAATTCGCTCCATCCTTAATGTAGGCTCATCCACCAAAGATGAACACAGCGACATCGGGAAATTCGGCATCGGATTTAAGCTGGTGCATCGTCTGATTGGTGAGAGTTCCGGAATTAACGAGTTGACCACGGAATATTCCGGGCCGATTTTATTTAGCTGGGCGGAGAAATCCCAGTTCGAAGAATTACTGAACCTGAAGAGCCTCAAAGAAATCCAACCCAAATCCCAGAAATACCAGTCAGTGCTCGATAAGGAAAAGGAAATCGAACAACACGAATGCCTTGATAAGGAGCCCTGGTTTTTTAAAATTCTGGTAACCAATTTCCCCTGCCAGCCCGACGAAGAAGTTTATGACATCGATTACAATCTCACCAAAGACCTGTTCAACGAAACGGAAGTTTTGAAATTAGTCGAATGGCTAAATCTGTATAAAGATAAAATCGACTTAAGTGAATTTTCCTGTGGCTCTTTATTCTTTCTGAAATTGGGGAAGGGAAAACGCAGTTACCTGGAAGATGAAAATTTGGACCAGGGATTAAGAATATCCCTGAGTGTATTGAACAAGACTGCTGAAGTCTCCGGAAAGAGAGGGCTTCGATATGTTTACCTGAATTCCGACACCCCCATTGAACCGGCAGACCTTGAGTTTGAAAAATTTACCTTCACCCCGGATTCCCGGGAATATGAATATATTGCCCCGATGCGCTTAGAGGGGGAAGAGAAAACCAATATCGAAATTTTGTTCGGGTATTGCCGGGATTACCGGCAGTCTATACAGCTCATCAAAGGATTCCCGAATTTTTACCTCTTTTTCCCCCTTGCCGATGAAGTTCATAACCTGCATTTTATAGTACATTCCAACGCATTCTACAATGGAAGTCATCGCAATAACTTACATGTGGGCGGAGAGGGAAACGATAAATCTCAGTTCGGCATTAACGAGCGACTATTGGAAACATTTGCCGATAAGCTGATTGAAAAACTGGATACCTACAAACAATTAGATCGGGAGAAATATCTTGCGATTTATGCGGCATTGCTGTTAAGTGGTAAGGCAACCGAACGGCATAAACGGTGGGTGGATAAACCGCTGTACGAGCCGCTGCTGGCATATATCCAGGATAACATCCCCACTCAATCCGGGAATAACCAATGGTGCTTGCCGGAGCAATACGTGCGCATTAAACGCACCGACCTGGCGCTGCAACCCCCGGATTTTGGTATCTCGGAAGTGGAATGGTTTTACTGGACAGATGAGCAACTGATCTCGCAAGCAAGCCTGTTCAATGAGAATGGAAATGAAAAGATTGATTCTAAATTATCACTGCGAGATTGGACAATCCGGGATATCATCTCGGCATTGGAGAGTGATGACCAGCTTGAGCGATTCAACCAATGGATCCGCAAAATTGAAAAGACCAATCCGGATGAATTTTACACCCTTCTGATTGAAATTAACGACAACATCGGATATAACCCTCCGGAGAGCTTTACCAACAAGTTTTTAAGTTTAAAACTGTTCAAATTTGCCGAACGGTTCTATTCTGTCAATGAATTAGCCGGGAAAGAGCATCGAAACAAAATTTTTCTGATGGAGCATATTGAAGAAATCAAAACGGAATTGGAACTCCTGGGATTCACTCTTTCCGAAGTGAATTTTTCTGATGATATGTTCCGACGGGTTCGCTTTATCGTTGGTAAACGACTGCCCTATCTCCACAAAGATGAAATTTTACTGGAAATGATTCAACAAGCGATCCTGGAGAAGGAGAGTTCACTTGCCATCCAACAGAAAAAGAACCTGCTGGCAATCTTCATCCAGAATTTTGATCGCAAACTGCGGGAGAAGCTCCCCGGGTTAATTCTTTTTCACAACATCACCGGGGAACTAAAACCCCTTAATCGACTGCTTCCCCATGTCACATTCGAATATCCGAAATGGTTACACTCGTTTATGATCAACGAGGAAGAATATTGCCCGGATTTACAGGAAGACTATTTTGTTCAAACGGAAAATATCTTCAAAGACATTATCTTTGAGAACTGGGAGAATTTGATTTTATCCCCGGAAGTCCGCAAAGACATTCCGTCGTTTTACGGTGAGGTTATTGATTTTTTTAATTTTAAGTCTAAAGAAAATCCTTATTTATCGGGGAAGCCTTATATCTTTATTAACAATGAAGTCGGTTTTGTACCAAAGCAGGAAGTTTTTTACCATGAGTTGTTAACCGAAGAGGTGTTCCGGGATGACCCCGACTTACAAAATGCCATCCGAAAATTAACCGGAAAACAACTCCCCAATAAAGACATCGTTGCTTACTTGAGACAGCCGCCATTCCAAACCTCACCCGATTATTTTAAAAATACCGATATCAAAAAGGGGGCTGTACTCTCCGGTTCCGAAGTCGTATCCTTGTTAAAGTTCACCCGGATGAAGCATGAACCGTTTTTCATGCTCTTCTATATCGAAAAAACTGAGCATCCGGACCAGTTTTTGGTATCTCCCCGGGAAGAAAAATACCAGTGCTACATAGAACCGGAAAAGCCACGGTTACGGAATTTTATCGAGAGTCAGGAGAAGCTAAAAAATTATTTAAAGATTCTTCCCGAACAATTTTTTGCCCCCAATGCCCCAAACGAAGGGATATTGAAAGAGTCGGCTATTTACAAATTGCTGCTCAATCCGGAAATCATAAAATCTCTTTCCCTGGAATCCAGTTCAGAGCTGGTAGATGTGTTTGCCGAATCCAATCATCGGTCTGCATCCCTGAGATATCTCTCCATGCTTTCCAACATTATCATCAAAGAAGGGAAGACTTATACCCGGGAGACTTATCTTCATAAATTGTTCACCTTGGCAAGCCGTTACCTGGGTGAAAAAGGTGCCGAAGAGTTCCAACAAAATTTTCATGAGAAAGTCTATATCCAGGATAAACAGGGGAATGTTCGACGGATTGGCGAAATAGCGGAAAACAACACAATCAGTTTCACCAACGAACAAAGCGGCAAAACCCTCTCGTTGGATTTATCGACTATCCTGCCCCGGTTCCGGGAAACCAGCGGGTTGATGGATGCGATAATGAATCAATTTGTGGATTTTAACGATAAAGAAAAATTGAAAAAAACCATCTTTAAGGTGGGGGCTGCAAAACGAAAATCTGCAATTTTAAAAGAACTGCAACAGAACTACAAGGTGCTTGAAAATGCACATCAACTGGCATTTGTTGTGATGTATGCCTACCAGCAGAAAGAACTGGCGAAGGCATTAAGTGTCTTTAAACATTTTCAAGTGAAAACACTTTCCGGAAACACAAACCTTGCCCAGGGATGTTTTTATATCCGGGAACTATCGTTTGGTTCTCCCTCACATATACTATCCGGCTACGATGGCATTGAAGATTTGCTGCATCTGAATTCCGAAACCCCGGCGATTTCTCTCAATGGCATTCCCTTAATCGCCCTTTATTCTTATTTTGATAAAAATAGGTATATTTGCCCACCGGTAGCGGAGACAAACCAGAACGACACCTCTTCAAAATTGGCTTTGTTTAGCGACATTTATGAAAAATGGCAGAATCGAAAACCGTCTTCCGTTAAATTTGTAACAACCGATTACCAGCGACTTTTCGATCGCCAGGGTAAAGTAGTAGTTTCCTTTGAAACCCTGTTCGGATTTAACCCTACTCAAAAAGTTTATCCGGGTGAATTTGCTTTTCAAAGTGATGCCCCACGGGAATCGGAAGAATTGCCCGGTTGGATACTCAACTGGATACGACAAAAGGATATCGATGAAAAGCTGCAATTTTTAAGAGCCCTGGGAGTAAACATTTATGATTCCATGGTCATTAAACTGCGGGGTTCCTTTAAGAAAATTAATGATTTTCCGGTGGAAGAGATGGCGAAAAAATTTTCCGGTCAAACCCATCTGCTTCTCAACACCCTGAAATGGCTGGCAAACAATGAGAACATTGTGCTGAGTACTCCGGCGGAATTGGAATTGGTAAAAGAGATTTATCGGTTAATTAACCCGGAAGATGCGCCCAATATTCCATACCTCACTGTTCATTCAATAAAAGGCAACCAAATCTTTTGCCGGGTGGAATGGACCGATCACAAGCTGTTTTCGTTCCGTCTCAAAGAGTTGAGTACTCAATTACATCAATACCAGCCGATGGTTTCCCTGGAGCAGGTCTTCAATACCGTTCGGGAGCATGGTGGCAGGCTGATCTGTTTGGACTTTTACCCTCAGAACTGGCAGGAAATAGCAGCTACGCCCGTCGTTATCACCCAGAGGCTTCATATCGAGCAGATTCAAAAAGAAGGCACAGAACTACGGAGATTGTTTTACCGATCATGGAAAGAAGCACTTAACAATCGTTTCCAGATTTTCACTTACGCAGATGCAGTTCCTTATCATTTATTGATCAACGGCTATCCTTGCGCAGTTATTCATCGGAATCAGCCGGATATTGATGAGGAGACCGGAATCATCTGCATCACGAATGCCTCTTCAAAAGGTATGATGCAGCAACTCGACCGCATCATCAATCGGGCAGGATTTACCCGCGAGGTATTGAATTTATTAGAAGAAAAATACCGATCCGAAGCAAAAGAATTGGAGCGGATGTATGCCGATTTACATAAGGCACCCTCCGCTGACGAACTTAAACAGGTTGAAGCACAGAATTCAACCTTTTTTGGGAAGAGGGAACGGGAAGATTTTCGTTCCAAGTTGCTTCAATTGCTTAACAGTCAGAATTCGAGATGGAAAGGCTACATTTACCATTATACCCATCTTGAGAATGCCGCACAAATTTTACAGGACCGGTTACTTCTCAATAGAAATGATCTGGAAAATGATCCGGAGAAGCATTTCAAAGATTCCGCGGGAGCGGCATTGTTGCATGAGACCCATCCAAATGTGATGGGGTGCGCCCGATTTTACTTCCGTCCCTTAACACCGTCACAGTGGCATGTGGAAGCCCTGGGCAGAGGTATATTGCCGGGCGCGCCGAAGTGCCCCGTTCCGGTCTTCTTTAAAATTGGGCTTGAAGATGTGTTAACCCGATATGAGCCAAGCTGCTACCTTAGCAACGGCAGCCTGGCAACAGTGTGGGCACTTGCCGGCGGTACATACGACTTTCTTAAAAAGTTTGATTTCCAGAATGTTTACAAAAACTATGGAGAAGTTGACTTTCATACCTATTTACGAGCATCCCAACAGGAATTTCTGGTTGAAGGAAAGTTGTATTTAGACGATCTGACCGTGGAAATCATCTGCCGGAATGAACAGGATAAATTGGCGCTTATTGACCTTATCGGAAAAGAACACCCGGCAGTTCAAAATATTGTTGTTGACCCGACCTACTTTTTCAATGAGAATCCCACC
This sequence comes from uncultured Calditrichaceae bacterium, assembly GCA_964471235.1. Classification (GTDB taxonomy): domain Bacteria; phylum Calditrichota; class Calditrichia; order RBG-13-44-9; family J075; genus CAYYGL01. The sequence goes on along the minus strand of CAYYGL010000155.1, from coordinate 3,626 downwards.
GTGATGATTGATTCTTCGGCAGATAGTGTTTCTGCTTCCATTGTGGGGAAACAGAAGGTAAACGGATATTTAAGATTTAGTTCAAACCAATCAAAAGAAACCCCGCCGTTAAAGATTGATGCAGATACGGAATTTACCGTTCATGTGGGGAAGGAAGTGGGGTATTCCATTTACTTTGTGGATGAAAGTGAAGAATGGCTGGTGTATTCATACCATCCTTTATCTTCATTTAAAGAGCTTTCATCGACAGAATTGGAAACCGTTACCCGCAACGGATTTTCTTCTAAAAATGGCGAGGGGTATATGAAACCGGAGAGCCGTGAGGAGAACACAGTGGCAGTGCAACCGGAAGAGACAAGTTCCGAAAATACACCTCCGGTGAAAATTGATGATGTCCCCCGGAACGGGAACGGAATAAAGTACGAAAATTCCCATGAGGTACTTCGCGAAGCGGAACATGAAGTCGCTACAGCGGATATCGAAGCAGCGGGGGGTTCATCGTCGCGCCTGGATAACTATCGCCCCTATCTTCGCCATCGGAAGACATTGGGAGAAAAGATTTCCGAAGGGTGGCTTTCCAGGGTTCTGGCAAAGTTGTCCGGGAAAAAAGAAAAACGGAAAAATAAAGGGCAGTAAGAACTGCTGAACAGCCCCGGGGAGGAACCTTCTCCCGCCTGGCATGACTGCCAATGGGGGGAGAACCTGCCTCATTCATCTCCAAAATCCGGGGGTTTGCGCGGCTCCGAGATGGGCAGCAGGGTACGAAAAACAGATCCGCTATCGGTACCCACAAGCAAGAAGCCATCGTTATCAATCATCATTGCCGGCACAATACCATCACTTAAATCGGTGTTGAACGCCTCCCAGGTATTTCCGCCATCCACCGAGGAAAAGACCCCACTGCCATGAGTGGCAGCAAACAGAACGCCTGCGGAGGTTTCTACCAATTTTTCCAGAATGCTGGAATTCAGACGATCACTCAATGTTTCCCAGACCATCAGATTGCCCATTGAACGCAGGAGACCTCCTCCAAATAACCCTACAAAGATTCTGTCCTGACTATCAATGAAAACGGTGTTAATCACCCCCATGTTTAACCCACTGAGCCGCCAGTGACTTCCCATATCAATGGAATAGTATAATCCATCCCCAAAAGTACCGGCAAGCAGGAGGTCATTTTCTCCCATTGTTAATGACAAAACCGGTGAAGTGATGGTGGTATCGGATAGTTTATTCCAATGAGCGCCGCCATCGGAAGTGGCATAAATCCCATCACTCATCCCAGCAAAAAATTCACCGTTTGTCAGGGGTAACAAGGACCAGGCAGGGGTATCGACCGGTGAGACGCTGCTCCAGAGGCTGTCGGCAGCATCCCAGCGGAAAATGCCATGATTTGCCTCCGCGGCAAAAAGATGACCGTCGCGATCAAAGGCGAGTTGAGATATATCAGTACCGGTGAATCCCCGGTTCATCGCAGTCCAGGTTTTTCCGGTATCGGTACTCATAAAAACACCAGCGGTTTCCGAACCGGCGTATAATACGCCCAGGGAATCCATTGCCAGGGCAGAAACCGTTTGCCCGGGGAGAGAACCGCGCAATTCCCATTTGTTGGCAACCGGCGGTTCGGTATTGCTATTGGTGGTGTTTCGAGTGGGGGTCCGCGAACAGAAACTCAACAACAAGCTGGCAACAAGCAGAAGCCCTGCATAGTGACTGTGTTTTTCCGGAAATTTTCCATGCATAATCACATCATTTTTGGATAGGTCTTTAACCATCATGAAGTTTAATCCCCGGCATCATCCGGCGGCTTACCGGCTCACCCAGGATTTCCTTTAGCAAAATGGCGCGCTTTAAGGCATCTGGTTGGAACAGTTCTCCCGGAACCAATTCCGAGCGCCGTGCCTGTTTTTGGTGATAGGGAATCATCCCCGCGGATTCAACTGCTTCACCGGCTTCCATCCTTTCCGCTTCAACTACCGGGATGGTTTCTTCCGGTATGTCAACCGGCGGCAATTCCGCTTCCGTTGGTTCATATTCTTCCCTCACCTCCGGTTCCGGCACCGATGGCGATGGCGCCCGTGTCGGCTGTGGCGTTTCCATTCCCAGCATTTCCCTCAGGAACGGCGGAATATCAAGTTCCGCCGGTTCGCTTTCTTCCTGCGTCGACCCGGGGGAAGATGCCGAACGCCTCGATTGCCGCGGCTGTGGCGCTGTCCCTGGTCTGGAACGACTCTTTTGCTGCTTGCTTTTCTTCGCCAGGGAATTAAACACCGACACCAGCAGCCAGATGATTAACAAAATGATGAACTGTTCCATTTTACGATTTCTCTCCGGATTCTTCTTCCTTGCCGGTACCGGCAATGGTTTGACGCATGGAGGTATCCGCCTGTATATTCCGCAGATTGTAATAATCGAACACACCCAACTTGCCTTCTTCGAATGCTTTGGCAATTGCCATGGGGATTTGCGCTTCGGCTTCCACCACTTTGGCGCGCATCTCCTGGGTACGGGCTTTCATTTCCTGCTCCTGCGCCACTGCCATGGCGCGGCGGGTTTCCGCTTTTGCCCGGGCAACTTTCAAATCCGCTTCCGCCTGATCGGCTTGCAACTGGGCGCCGATATTTTTTCCAACATCCACATCGGCAATATCGATGGATAAAATCTCAAACGCCGTACCGGAATCCAATCCTCTTGATAACACGGTTTTGGAAATTTGGTCCGGATTCTCCAGCACGATTTTGTAGTTATCCGCCGAACCAATTGCCGAGACAATCCCCTCCCCTACCCTGGCGATGATGGTCTCTTCGGTGGCACCACCGACCAGCCGCTCAATATTGGCGCGCACCGTTACCCGCGCCCGGGCTCTTAGCTGAATGCCGTCCTTTGCCACTGCGGAGATGGTACCCTGCTTGGGGCAGTCAATCACCTTGGGATTCACACTGGTCTGCACGGCATCCAACACATTCCTGCCCGCCAGGTCAATCGCCGTGGCACGCTGGAAGGTTAACGGGATACCGGCTTTGTCAGCGGCTATCATGGCATTTACCACCCGGGTGACATTCCCGCCGGCTAAAAAATGCGTCTCCAGCATGGAAGTGTTCACTTCCAGCCCTGCTTTCCGGGCATTGATCATGGCGTAAACAATCAGCGAGGGAGGTATCTTCCGCAGCCGCATCCCCACCAGACTCATCAGGCTGACGTGCACCCGGGATGCCATGGCGGTTATCCATAATTGTACCGGAATTAAATAAAAAAACAGAATAATCACAAAAATGGCGATAATGACTAATACAAAGAATGGAATCTGCATGTTGCCTCCAGGTTCGAATTTTTGTTTTTATGATGCTGCACAGTCACGCCTTCCGGAACGGTTTACCGGACGTCATCTCCTGAAGCGTAACACATAAGGGTAATGTACCACAGATTCAATCTCATCTCACATTCGGATTTCCGATTTGGGGCTGATGATGGTGGATGACGGTTTTTATATCTCCCTTGTGAATCGCAATTCCCATATCACTTACCATCCCTTATTCAGTGTAGCTGGATAGGGCGCATGACAAATTGCATATTAGAAGATTCCTTCAACGGAGCCACTTCGTGGCGGTATTCCTCCCGCCGCGGCG
>CAYYGL010000154.1:0-11618 GCA_964471235.1 uncultured Calditrichaceae bacterium | reverse complement strand
GGCAATCACAATTAATCCCATCCCCAGGAGAACCTTTAAAATATCCGGGGGATATATCCGGAAGCATAAGTACCCAGCAAAGCCATGGGGATGGTAACCATCAGCAAAACACCGCCTAACTTGTAGTCGATTAATCGTTTGCGGGCATAAGCGTACAACCCGCTGGCAAAACCGAACACCTCGGTAATTAACCCGGTACCGATAGCAATTTCCGGGGGAAGTCCCAGCGCCAAAATAAATAGCGGGGTGAAAAACGTGGCGCCTTCCACCGCCGATGCCATGGCAATGGTGGCAATGACAATGGAAATGGGAAACATAAACCAGTATTCAAAGGTCATTTTTTGCCATTCCTGTAATATGCAGTTCTATTGGTTCTTTAATGGATTGAACGCGGATGTGTCGCCGCTTCATTTATACTTCGGTTCATTATTCAAATTGATCCCCCGAATGACCGGGAGGGTATGTCCAAGTTTGAGTGACAACAACATCCAGCTTTCCAGGGTCGCCTGGAGCTTTTCCCGGCATTCTTTCTCGGTTGTTCCAAATGCAATCACACCTTTTATGACCGGAATCCGCCCGACAAAGCTGCCGTCCTCCAGACGTTTAATTTGTGCCATTTTCATCGCCGCCTGAATATAATCCGAGAAAATACGTAACATCGATATGGTGACCCCCTCCTGAAAATCTGCTATTGTAATTTAACGTTCCTGTAAAGTGTTAAAAACAAGTTTTTTCAATTCCGTCAGGTCCGATGATTTGCAGATGTATTTTTTCTCTGGGTTATCTGAAGCACCGTGTGGCGGGAAGGTGGTATGGAAGATAATCGGTAAGACGGGATTAATATGAAGGATGGAAGTTTGAAGGTTCTCCCCCGGCGTACCGGGGTCTAATAACACTAAATCCGGTGAGGAACTGTGTACCTTTTCGACCGCTGTGTTGCCGGAGTTTGCCACAACCACCCGGTAGCCCAGTTCCTCAAATTCAATTTGATACAGAAGCCCCAGCGTTCGGTCCGTTTCTACAATCAGAATGGTGTACTGAAAATTCAAGTGGTGCCCTTCATAGAATGCCCGGGTTTCATACCCAATCCGTTTTTATTACATAAACCTACCTCTTAAGAAGGAAAGGTTCTGTATGCATAATTACGTCCCGGCAAATTGAGTTTACGGTTCTGGACTACAAAAGCATTGAACGAACACCATTTCCCAGGATAACCGATATTTTACCCAATGTAATGATATCGCTGGAATGTATGTAAGGATAGTTGCCCTGGAAGGGATATATTGCGGATGGAGTACAACCCAAAAAGCCCCGACGAAATTCGGGGCTTTCGGATATAGGGGGAGCTTTTGGGGGTGTGAGCTATCAGCCGGAATATCGGTGAATCGCTGCTGCTTTTTCTGCACTTTTCTATCCCCACAGAGACAGTTTTCCCCCGTGAAGACATTAAGAAGACCAGACTATTTTTTCTTTACCACCAGATCGCTGCGTTTTAATTTTAACTTCTTAAAACTGGCATCCGAGATGACGTAATACCAGTCAGCAAAGCGATTGTTCAGGTCTTCCGATAATTTCCGGCCTTTCTCCACCTTCTCTTCCCATTTCTGATGGGCATCATAGAGCGTTTTGTTTCGATGGTCGGCATCGGTCCAGAGGCTGTCGGCTTTGTTGAGAAAGTCGGTATTTGCCGGTTTGGGCGGTTCTTTAAACTGTTTTTCATTGAAATACGTGGTGATGAACAGGTAGCGGTTCTCCGCCGGACCTTTGTGGGCTTGTTCAACGGAGTCATTTCCGGCGGTCACTTCCAGACCGCGTCCATAGGCAACTTCCCCAAAGCGCAGGGTATAAACAACCCCGTCTTTGGTGCGCACCTGCATTTCTCCCTCATTAGACAGCAGGTTGCCATCCCGGGAAAAGTAATATCCTTTGCTTTGCAGAGACGCCATGGCAGCACGGGTAATTTTAATTCCACCCTCGCTTTTTTTCAAACTTGCGGAAAGCCCTGCCGGTTTCGGACGTACCCCGACGATGGACAACTCATCAACCGCCCTCAGCAACTGGTTCATCTTGTTAATGTCTACCTTTTGGTTGGATTTCATGTGGTTGGCTTTCCAGGTGTTGCCTTCTTTAGTTAATACCAGCACATCGCGCTGGCGCACTGTTCCGGTCATCTCATTGATCGAGTAATCTTTCAGGGTCACCTGGGTAATATCATTCTTTTTCACTTTCAGCAAATCGGTATCAATCCAGTCGCTGAACTTGGTGGAGATTTTCAAATCCATTTTTGCCGCATAAACCCGTTTTTGATCCGGCAATCTCACGAACCGAAACCCTTCTTTTTCGGGCACCTTTTTCCCGACGATCAGGTCTGCCAGCACCTGGTCATTCTCACCGCGGATGATGATACGTTGCCCCCTGCCTTCCAGGTTGGGGTTGCTCTCATCCAGCGGGTCCAATACCCCGCAGGCGGCATGGTCAGCAACGTTGTCAGTCCGGAACTCATCTTTTCGCAGGGTAATTACACCGGCGGCAATCTGCGCCAACTGGTCTTTATTATCCGCCGGATAATCGTGGTGAGAGGGGATTCGCCATTTATCCTTTTCAAAAACTACCTTGAAAGGAAGCGGCTCCCCGGTTTCCGCGTTAAAATCAATTACTTCCAGGGAAACCGCGCTGTTCGGATCGGTAAAGTTTGGGAAGAACGGTTCTCCCTGGTCAAAGAATGCTGAGGGGGTTACCCGACGAGGGGCAGTCACCATTGCAACCAATGCCAGCAGTACGGCTGCGGCGGCAAATATCAATGTTTTCTTTTTCTCATTCATGACTTAGCTCCTTAATCTTCTTGCTGCTGCTGCACCTTCTGCTTCCCGACGACGGCGACGAATAAAAATAATGATACCGATTGCCACCACCGGAATGGGCGGAAGCACGACCGCAAAAGTTTTGATACCGTTTTGAATGGCGCGGATTTGCGCTTCCATTCGTTCCTTACTGGCGGCTATCTTGGCTTCTTTGTCGGATTCAATTTTGGTCTTCAGGGCATCAAACCGGTGTTGCTCCAGCTTGCGGATATTCTCTGCCATAATCTGCTTGGTCTGGGCATCCAGGTCTGTGCGCTGCTCCACTTCTTTAACCTTTTCATCCAGCCGGCGTTGGGCTTCCGACAGCGCCAATTTTGCTTCCGATTCTGCCTGCTGTTCTTCCCTGGCGCGCTGGGTGATATAATCCTGGAGACGTTTTTCCACTGAGGTCAAGGTGCGATGTTTTACCCGCCGGTTTCGGAGAGCAATGAAGGATTCGTCGCCCACCAGTTCATCCATACAGTTCAGGAAGAAATGCACATTATCAAAATCCAGGTTGCCGATACCCTGCTTGCGGATTTCAAAGAATTGCTCGGAGATGAAGTCCAGGTCGGCAATGACGATGGCTTTGATGGTTTTTACGGCGGGGTTGCCATCGGTGCCCAGGGTATCCGCAGAAGTATCTCCCCGGTAAAATACCGAGGCTGCCAGGGTATAATCGGCGCTGTTGGGATAATGGGGCAGTCCGCGGGTTATCAATTGTGCTCCGAAGAAGCTGCGCCGAACCATCCGGCTGTAAGGCTGGACACCGGAAACCCGACTGGATTTGATTAACGGGGTGAAATCCACCTTGGATTGGGAAGCTTTATTCAGATAGCCCGGAAAAATAAAAACCAATTCCTGTAACTTCGCAGTCGCCGGGTTTTCCTTGTTAAATGATTCCGGGTTTTCATTCCCCCTGCCCACAAAAACGATTTCCGGGGGCACGTTGGCAAAATCGGGATGGGGGTTGTAAGCATCCCAGACTATCTGGCGGTAATTCCAGTTTACCCCGAGACGTTTCATGAACTCCTGGATGTTTCCTTTGGGTTTGGGCGGCGCACCTTGCTGCATAAAGGGATTCCGATCGGCACCGGCTTTCTCCGAGGGAGAAATGCCCAGATTGATTGCCGGGAGCGGATCCACCAGCACCAGCGTGGGCACCCCGGTCTCAATATATTTGATAACATTATCCATTTGTTCCTGGGGAAGGGTAGAGGGCATGGGTACCACCAGCCCGTCTAACTTCTCGGTGATGGGGCTGGCAGCAGAAACCCGTTCGACATCATATTGCTTTTTCAACTCATCTATTACCTGCCATGCCGGCAGGGTGGACATGTTCTGGTAATCGAAACCCCCGAAAAGTTTGGCCTGGGTTAACAGCACGCCAACTTTTTTCCGCTCGGTGCGGGCAACCATCCGAATGCTGCGGATTAGTTCGTATTCCGTGGGTAGCCCCCGGTCAAAGAAGGGGATGACCTGTTCTTCGGCGCCACAGGTAAACGCCACGCCCAAAAACACTTTCGCCACACCGGCACGGGCGCTCCCGGTTTCCGGTACTTCTCTCGGGAGTATGGAAAACTTTTCCCGGGCTTCCCGGGCTTCCGGTGAGTAAGGTTCGGTATCGTGAATTAACACCTGCACTTTATCGCCGGCGGTAGCATCGATCTCCCGTAAAAAGCTTAACAAGTTTGCCCGGGTTTGTACATATTGCTGCGGCACATCTTTGCTGATGTATGCCTGAATCAGCACCGGGCGATCGTCTGATAATTCATCCAGCATCTTTTTGGTTTGTTTAGACAACGAGTGCAGTTGCTCGGCAGTGACATCCACCCGCCAGTTCAACCGACCCAGGATAATGTTCACACTGATCACTGCGATCACCAGTGCCAAACTGCGAATCAGATGATGGTAGGACATCTTCCAGCCGTCTGCCTCCTGGGGCCAGTGGCGGCGACTGAGCAGCAGCACATTGAAGAAAAGCATTAAACCGGTGAGGGAAAGAAAATACAGCAAGCCGGAGAAACTGATAACGCCGCTGGCAAAATCGCCAAAGAACCTGAACACCTCCAGCGATTGCATCCAGTTAGCCGCTGCTTTTCCGAAAAACCCGGCAATCACATCGATATAGACAAAAAAACCGCAGAACAAGGCGCCCAGGATAAAGGCAATGGTGACATTCGCCGTTAACAAAGATGCCAGCATTCCCACGGAGATAAACGCCGCACCCAACAGCCAGTACCCCAGGTAGTTGGCAAACATTAACCCCAGGTCCGGACTGCCCAGCCAAAACAAGATAATAACGTAAGTTAATGCCAGCACTAACGAGGCGCTGTAAATTCCCAACACTGCCAGGTATTTTCCCAGCACCACTTCCACATCCGTAGCCGGCAGGGTGAGCAGCAGTTCATCGGTGCCCTGTTTTCGTTCCTCCGCCCAGACATTCATGGTAAGTGCCGGAATGAAAAACAGCAGCAAAAACGGAAACACCATATTAAGTTGGTCTAAATTTGCCAGGTTGTCCAAAAAGAAGCGCTCCTGCCAGAAGGCGGCAACGGCACTTAAGAATATGAAAAGGGTAATAAACACATATCCGGTTGGATTGGTGAAATAAAGTCGAATATCCCGTTTAAAAATTGCAGCGACAACTTTGAAATTGATCTTTGTTTTCATCGGGCTTCCTCCTGTGCTTTGGCGGTTCCACCCGTTTTTCCGTAATCGGTCAGTCGGTAGAATGGCTCTTCCAGGGAGCCGTTTTCCATTAATTGTTCGGGCGTGCCGTCAAATGCCAGGCGACCGTTGTGGATGAAAACAACCCGGTCCGCCACGGCATTTACCTCCTGTAGAATATGAGTGGACAACAGAACGGTTTTTTCCTTGCCCAATTTTTTGATATTGGTTCGAAAATCGCGAATCTGGTTGGGGTCCAATCCGGCGGTGGGCTCATCCATGATCAACACGTCCGGATCATGGAGCAGCGCCTGTGCCAGTCCCACCCGCTGCCGATACCCCCGGGAAAGTTTGCCGATGGGTTTTTCCAGCACCTGGTGAAGAGCACATTCCTCGGTAACTGCATCGATTCGCTTTTTCAAATAGCCTTCTTCCATTCCCCGGGCTTCTCCAAAAAATTGCAGCAATTCCAGGGGGGTCATATCATCATACAGGGGACCGTTTTCCGGTAAATATCCCAGGTGCCGGGAGGCTTGCAGCCGTTCCCCGAAGACATCATATCCGGCAATGGCGGCGTGTCCCTCGCTGGGCGCCAGAAACCCGCTTAAGATCCGCATCGTGGTGGTCTTCCCGGCTCCGTTGGGACCCAAAAATGCTGCAATTTGACCGCGGGGTATTGAAAACGTTACATCTTTGATGGCAACAAAAGGACCGTAATACTTACTCAAGCCTTTTGCTTCTATCATCACTTCAGAAGATGAACCGCTCATCATAACTCCTCATCGGTTTATGTTTTAAAATGATTTTGGTGTAGTAGAGTTAAGATACTTTTGGTACGGGTTTGGGGGATGGTTTGGATAAAACTATGGAGGATAAATGGTTGTTGCGTTAAAATGAATTGCCCTTTTTCTATGTTCATTCCCCGCTTCCCCATGAAAAATCGATTCCGTAATTAATTACAAATCACATTCCGAGGCACTTCATTTTTGTCAGTAAAAAAATAGTAATATTTTATCAATGATCAAAATTCTCCCGGGTTCCCAATTTTTTCAAAAAAAATCAGAACATCTTAAGTTCACAAAAATCACTCTATGACATCACCGGTAAATAAGCAAGGAAACGTGCAAATTGCACCACAGGGGCAAGAAGATAAATGATAATCCGGCAGGTTTCAATAATTTTATACATTTTGGAACCCGGCGCTGGAAAAGCTTGATCGTTTGCGACGGTGACGATAATTCCAGTCAACAGCAATTATTTTTTGGCATCGACAAAGGAAAGTGCTTATTTTAACAGGAACCGTGTCGGTTTCGAAAGTCCTTACATGGCAGATGAGGTAAAAAGACCGCAGACGGAATCGGTAATGTTCGCAGTGTAAGCGGCATGAATGTTCAATGAAAACTCAGGCAATGGGTAATGGCAGATAATGAACACATTCACCTGATCCGGTTAGGAGTGGAGAGATGGAATGAATGGCGGAAAGCCAACCCGGGAGTGGTGCCTGATTTTCGAAATGCCGATTTTACCGGTGTTAATTTACGGGGGGGGGATTTTCGTGGGGCGGATTTTACCCGGGCAGTTGTTCGAGATGTGGATTTGAGCTGGTCGAATTTTGTGGAAGCCAAAATGGGGTGGGTGGAATTTGGCGGCGCCAGATTGTTTGGTGCTGATTTTCGAAAAACATTTTTGGGCGGGGCGGATTTCCGAAATGCCGATTTGAGTTGGGCGGATTTTCGGGAGGCGGATTTTTCCTGGGCATACCTGGGAGAAGCAATTCTATGGCGAACGTTTCTGAGGGGAGCGAAGCATCTCACCCCACAGCAATTAATGCGGGTAAAAACGCTTCACGGTGCCCAGGTAGATGCTGCCGTTCTCAAATCAATTCGAAAAAAATGTCCCCACCTGCTGGAAAAGAGTGAGGATTGGAAAAATTTTCTACCGGAAGGGAAAGGAGAACGATAAACGCTGACGGGATTACTGAAAATCCGGAGGCGTAACTTTAAATTGAGAAAATTCGATACTCAGCTTGGGGTCCACATATAAACCCACACCACCCTGCACCGGCTGTTTTGCATCAAAGATCGTAATCGCTTGACCGTTCACGTATAAAAAAATCAATTTCCCAATACATTTCACTTTTAGCTGCACCACATCGTAACCTCCCTGAATCCCGGGGTCGATTTGCCCGGAAACCAGGATGCGTACCCGGGTAGGCGTCACTTGCTGAAGGGCGTAGCGGGCGCGGTTATCAATGGTAAAGAGAAAAAATTTTCGAAATCGATTGCCCCCATTTAGCTGATGTCCGAAGATGATGCCGTAACGACCGGAAGGATTTCCCAATAGGGTTTTGGCTTGCACCTGTACTTCAATACTATCAAACACTTGATTCTGGAAAGCTTTTTTAATTCGGATATTATCGTAAAAAATGAGGTTGTTATGCCGAAATTCGTAATCCACCTGCCGGTCCAATCCGGGCAAAGCCCATTGATTGGGAGAAAATCCATCTGCCAGCACCGGAAGGATGAGGGATGTTTTCGGCTTAATCTCCGGGGGGTGAGGGGGAAGAACGGTATGCCGGGTGATGTTCTGGGAAAGTACTGCCGGACCGTCCGTTTGTAAGTGGGATTGGGTATCTGCAATCAGTTTTTGTAAGGTGCGATTTTCCGGTAGAATTCGGGAAGCCGCCGTGTAATACCGTAAGGCTCGGGTCCATTGATGACGTTTTCGGTAATAGTCGCCGCGTTCCCGGTAGGTGGATGCGATTTGAATCAAACCGGCTCGTGCCTGGGGATGTTTTCCCCGGTAGGCTTTCAAAATGGCTGAATAAATCGCTTCGGCTTCCTTCAGGTGATTGGCTGCCACATATTCCCGGGCTGTTGCCAACTGCATCTCTTCCATCGCCGCAGAGGACGCTTCTTCCAATTCCACATAATTCAGTAGATCATATTGCCTCATTTTCTTTTTCACATAATGGGAAAAATCGGTAAATTCCGTGTTATGCAGCAGAAATATTATCATCCCCATTAATAACACGAGCATGATGTAAATTGGCAAGTAGCTCCAGCGGGTCGATAAACTGTTGACATGGCTGCTTTCCTCGCTTTCCGCTTCCTGGTCTGCTACCTGGTATTGCCCGTTTTCATCTAAAACAACATCCTGGTAAAAATTGTAGATTTTGACAATTTGAATGACGGTATCTTTCCGGCCGGTGCGTTCTTCTACAAATTGGGTCAGTCGGTCACAGGCGTTCTGCGGAGAACTGGATAATACCACATTTTTAATTTTATCTTCCCCCAGGTGCCGAATTCCCGGTGAACACAGGATGAAATATTCATCCCGATGAATGGGAATGCGGTTGACCGTGTCAATTTTGACCCCTAATTGAATTCCCAGGGCGCGGGTGACCACAGAACGTTTGTGGGCGCCGTTGTGCTCTTGAGTATCGCCGTTTTTGGGGGGTAAAAACTCAATCACCCGGGTATGGTCCTGAGTGAGTTGTTCAATTTTGCGGATACTAACATGATAAACCCGGGTATCCCCCACATGAGCGATATAAGCGTATTTGTCTTTTAGTACCAGGGCGGAGCAGGTAATACCGAATTTTTTGTGCAAATTATGAGTCTGTGCATACTGGTAAAGCTGGCGGTTGGCAATATCAAAGGCACGTTGAAGACTGAATGCCGCATCATCGCTGGGATATGAGAAATAGTTCTCCTGAATGATGTTGATAACCATCTCCACCACATCCGCACCGAGGGGCTGCTGAGTTTTCAGATCGGCAACGATGAACAACTGTCCTTTATTGGTAGAGAGGAAAGAGTGCTCCTTTGGGAACTTGGCAGCCCTCCCGAAAATTTCTACAAAACTTTCCCGGGAGGGATGGCTGACACCGTAACTCTTTTCAGATATCCCCGCAAAGTCGATCTTATACCGGGTTGTTTTGGCTTGCACAGTCATAATTGCCCGACGTTAAAGTTTAAAGGGGACAGTGGGTGCAGAAACAAGGAGCCGTATCAGGAGTAATTGAGATACTGCCGTCGAAATCATCCATGATAAAGACCAAATCCGTTATGCGATATATTGTTCTACCACACATTCTCCAATCAAAATTATCATTAAAAGTTAACGATTAACGTGACAAAAGACAATTATAATTTGTCAGAAAGTTGAGGAACACAGTTGTCTACTTGGGATGCAATCGTTGAAGAGCCGCTTGAATTTTCTTCCCAATTATCGGTTGATCTTGCAGAAATGCGGCTGCCCGGGAATAACAAGAAATCGCCTGGTCGGTGTATCCGCTATTCTCGCATTCCCTGCCTCTCTCCCAGAATAATTGCCCATAATACAGACGAAATACCTTCGCCATGCGGTCCAAATGAATCGTTTGATCAAAAAAATGACGGAACCGCAAGCTGTCCATTTCCACCGGGGTGAGGGGAGCTCCGACCGGCTGTAACTTAAAGGCTGCCAGTACCGATTCTTTCTCATATTTGCTCGCCATATCCGGCGAAGGCAGATAGGTGAAATACACATCCCGCCCCACTGCTATGCTCCGGTCGATAAATGCATTGATCATCGCTATATATTTTTGCTGGATAATGCCCCCGTCATAAGGTTGATGGGCTTCAAAAGGCGCCACCGCTATCAAAAACGCATCGGTTTCTTTCTCCGCCATTCCAATCAACTCCGGGTAATGGTCTTTTAGCCATTGAATATACCAGCTTCGACGCAGCAATTGCTGGTCCAGAACGATCACATCGGGGCGCTTGCCTTCCACAAACTGGTAATAGTTAAGGGGGAAATAAAACGGATCCCAATTACAAAATATTAAAGCGTTTGGACTGACCACCTGAAATAAATTGTGGGCATAATCTTCCGTGAAATAATATTGGCGCATATTTAACTTGTTAAAGTTGGAATATCCACCGCTGAGAATCGGCATCCCGAGCAGCAGCAGGGTGGCAAGGGATGTTGCAATAATGTTCGATCGCAGCATTCGTGCCAGAAGATAGCTGCCGATTCCCATCAGCAGTGCCAGGTAACAATAGGATGGAATATAGAAAACCGAGACCAGGGCTTTGTTTTCCGCAGCAATCCGCGGATTGGGAAAGGAAACGTCAAAATTGGTCAGGTATGTGGTGAGGGGCGCGGCGAATAAAAGAAATAACAGGGAGAGATAAAAATAAGGGCGGGAAACAGTCTGTTGATTTGGTTTTTTTGTTGATGATTTGGATGAGACTGTCCGCGATTGAGCGGGCTTTTTCCCATTGGAGAGGCGGCTGCCAACAATCCCCAGGGCGGTCAAACCAATGAGGGCGAAGAGAAGCACCCACGGCTGCCATTGGGTGAGTAAAAAATTTAGATAGGCAGCAAATTGATCCCCAAATTTTCCCCAGGAGTGCGCCTCGTTTAAACCATATTGGTGGCGCATGACCGTGCGCCAGAAATTGGTCCAATTCTCCGGGTTCCCCCAATCCATGAAGGGATTGCGCGTGGAGGCGATGGGAAGGTATATATATGGCGTTAGCCCGAGCAGTAACATCGGGAGCCCTCTTAGAATATTTCTGAGATTCAGAATGAAGCCCCGGTCAACCAAAAAAGCGAAACCAAACAATATCGGCAAAAACATTAATGAGGTGGTGTGGTTGCTAAACGTTAATCCCATTCCATAGCACATCAGAAGGTAAAAGCGCATTCGGTCGCCTGGATGACGGGTTTGCTTCCAACGAACTGCCAGGTAAAGCAGCAGGGTGGTAAACATGGCGTTCAATCCATACACTTCGGTGATGATTGACTGTTCCCAGGTTTCATAAGCGGTGGTCATCCACAGCCCTGCGGCTACGGCAGCACCATATTTCACCAGGCTGCCCGGAAAGGTAATGTCATGAGGAAAAATGTCCTCGATAATCAAAACAACAGTCCAGCTTAACCACAGGGCTCCCAGGGCTGTTAAAAAAGCGGACATCAGGTTGAGGCGATAGGCGACCGTTCCCAAAGGCAGGAAGGTGAAGACTCTCCCCAACAGGGTGAAGAGGGGGTAACCGGGTTCATGGGGAACTCCCAGGCGGTAAGCGGCAGTAATTAACTCCCCGCTGTCTTCAAACGTGA
>CAYYGL010000153.1:0-11630 GCA_964471235.1 uncultured Calditrichaceae bacterium | reverse complement strand
TATAACTAATTTTGAGAAAATAAACTAAGAACTTTTATAACCTGAGTAGTTACAATATTTTTAAAGCAATTATTTATGTCTGTTTTTCGCTTTGGTGATCTTTCAGTAACCCTTTATTCGCCGGGACAAAATAACGACCCCGCTTTACCTGTGCCGGGAAAGGGTGCACCAACGCCCGGTAAACCCACTTACGTTTATATTGCTGACCACCTATTTTCCAACTTGCCGCCGCCCCCGGCGTCAGGTAGAAGCGCTGGTTATCGCAACGCGATCCCGTTGGGATGTACCCGGCGTATTGGTTAACCACCAGGCGTATTAGCGGCAGACATTATTGCCACCGCGGGTTGAGATGCCACCTTCGGTATTGGCGAAACCACTCCGGCGTTTGAGCGGCTTACCCACGTTGATCATATATTTTTTTCGCCAGGATAACACCACCACGTTTTAAGTTGTAGGGGCGCATAACGTAGTATTAAGCAATTAGACTACCCTAAATTAATATTTCTATATATAGAAACTTATGTCTGCATATAGAAACATTTTTACCGACTTTCAAAATGTAGAAACATGCGGATTTCTACATTTAGAAACCTTTTCATGGAAGATTCCCTGCTTACCTGCTTTTTTACCGATAGATTTTTACACACCTCTTTTCAACCATTCCACTCATCAGGGCTTAAACCGGTGATTGAATCGCTGCAACATGGTACCCGGAGGAGTTTTCCGTCAGAGTATAATTGTTTTGATGGGTGAGATGAATATAGGTGTTTCCAATAAAATATTCAAAATATTTTTTTACATACCCGTCGGGCAAGCGCTTGAGTAAAGAGTTAAGATTAAAGATGAAAGAAAAAAAAGAGTGACAGGGGGCTATGTTTTAGAGCTCAGTGTTCAATGAATCTGTAACCAGTGTCTTGCCATTATTCCACCACTCCATCGCTGAGATCGGGAAGATGTCATCACTACCTGCCCCTGCGGAAGCCGGCTCCCATAGATTGTTGCTTATCGGGATGCAAGCGCTTCCGTCGGTGCCACCAATCACCATCACCACTCTACCACTCACCATAAACCATTCACAATTGGCCATTCACAATTGGCCATTCACAATTCTTAATTCCCCGTTCACCACTCCTACAGCGCGTCCACAAATCGGGTTAAAAACTTGTTTGCTATATAGCCGTCCAATGCCCGGTGGTCAATGGTCAGGGTAACATACGCCATGGGTTTGATTTCCATGACATCCTTGCCGTTTTTCTCCCCTCATCGCAGCAGCACCATCTTGCGGGCTTTTACAAACGAGGCTCCCGGGGCGGTTACTTTCAAGCGATAGATATACACCCCGCTGGCAACCTGCTCACCGAGGCGGTTTCTGCCGTTCCAGCGCAGTTCATAAAAACCGGCGCGCTGAGCGCCATCTTCCAGCACCGCCACTTCCTGTCCCAGCATATTGTAAATTTTCAACTCCACCCTGCCATCCTGCGGAAGCTGGTAGCGGATGGTGGTTGCCGGGTTAAAGGGATTGGGGAAATTTTGCAACAGTTCAAAGGTTTTGGGCTGAAGCAGCACCACTTTCTCTATCGCTTCTCCTAAAAACGCTTCGGTGCCCATCAACACCGCTAACCGGTTCTCTTCGCCGGGATAAATATCGGACAGGGTAACGGCACGGTCATCGCTGATTTCAAATTTTCGGCGAAATTTGGTGTCATACAACCAGACCCGGAAGTTAGCCGGCAATTGGTCTAATTCCCGCAGATGCAGCCGTACCCTGCGCTGCGGAGCGGCAATCCGTATATACCACACGGCGCCCTGTTCATTCCGGCGGCGGAAATCGCTGCTGAATGCAGTGGTCCTGCCCTGCCATTCCGGGTGATCGATATAGAGCGAGAGCGGCTCCCGGTCAGCCGAGGCGGGATGGGGATAATCCAGCACATCCAGGCTATCCAAAGCGCGGGAACTCATGCCCAGCACCGCCACGTCAAAATGAGCGGCGTCTTCCCCGATTAGCGCCACCTGCCAGTTGCCGGGGTCATTCCCGGCGGATTTGGCAAGCACTCCGCTATCCGGCTGCTGCGGTTTAAAGGTGATGGTAACCGGTTGGGAAAGCGGATTGCGTACCGCATACCCTTCCCAGGGCGACAACACAAAATTAGTATTCACCAGGGGCGTCCATCCTACCTTGTTTAGCTGTTGATCCCATGCCACCCCATTCCAGCGATACACCTGCAGTGTATCCTTCACCGGGGAGGTCACCTGGTTCCAGGTAATATCAAACGAATAGGGCGACCCGACCTGATTCCAGCCCGGCTGTAGGGTATATTGAAAGGAATCCGCCGGCACGGTCTGCATATCCGGAAACGTAATTTCCGTGGTAGGCACCTTGCCGTCGGCATCATTGCGTAAATAGAGCCAGAAGGCATTGCCGGGCTCAAAGCGCCCATACCCGCCCAGGGTGTTCAATTGGTCGAGGGTGAAATAATTGCTGTTCACACCGGAGGAATCGGTGCGGAAAATGCGCCAGGTAAAATCGCCTTCGGTGCCCAGGTCGTTGAGCACCGCGCTGATGCTCTTGCGCGCCACGTCAAGCGGCTCGAACGGCAGGGAGAACATCCGCCACTGGTTTAAACTGTTATCGGGAAAAACATGGGAAAACTGTCCGGCAGGAATCTGCACCGGGGGGAAAAGCAACTGGCTTACCGTTTTCCGATAGGCGTCTCGAATTTGCAATTCCAGCTTCAAACCGGTGGGGGTGACAATACTGCCCGGTATGGTGCCGCTATATTGATTGGCGCCCTGGGGCTGCAAGACCACCGTTCCTTCAAAACCCGATTGATTTGCCAGAGCATACTGCACCTGCACCAGTTCGATGGTGGTATCGGCGGTCACTTCCAGGGTGATGGAGACATTTTCACCGATACGGATGTCGGAAAAGTTCATCTGCTGGACGGTTGGGGGACCCACTGCCCGGGCTTGTAACAGCACCTGCGGCGCCGGGTTGGGATCATTGCTGGTAAATTTTAACAAAGCATTTTTCCTGCCCTTCGTGTGGGGGGCGAAGCGAACCTGCACCGTCAGGGTGTCACCTACCGGGACGACTACCGGCAGACCGGGCAGTTGGGTTACGGAAAATTCGGAGGCGTGGAGCCCGGTGATGACGGTATCGGTAACACTCAGGGGGGCAGTACCCTCGTTGATGATGGAGAGGGGAATCAATGAATCGCTCCCCAGGTGCACCACCCCGAAGTTAAGGGTATCGGCAGAGAGTGCCAATTTGGGCAGCACCCCCACCCCGATCATGGGAACCACTGAGATGGGCTGGTCCGGGTCATCGCTAAAGATAAGCAGTTGGGCGCTTTTTTCTCCCAGCGCTGGCGGGGTAAATTTCACCTCGATGCTCAGGGAATCGCCGGGCGGCAGGGAAACCGGAAAATTCGGAGCAACCACGACATCAAAAAATTTACTGTCCGCACCGGTTACGTTCAGGCTATCCAGCCGCAGGTTACCGCTCCCCCGGTTCATCACAATCGCTGATGCCACGGCGATGGAATCCACGATCACATCGCCAAAGTTCAGGGTATCACTGGCAAATGCGATATCCGGCTCCACGCCAATGCCCTGTAATGCGACATCGAATAACGGGTTATTGGGATCAGTGCTGGTGAACTGTAAGAGAGCTGTACGGCTGCCCAGGGAGTCCGGATTGAAGACAATTTCGAAACTGCTGCTGGAGCCGGCGGGGATGTCGAATGGGAGGTGAGAAAGACTCTCCACACGGAATTCCGAACGGTTGGCTCCGGAAAGTGTGGTATCGGTAACACTCAATGTGGCGGTGCCGGGATTCAAAATCTGTATGGTCATGGTGCTATCCCGATGCACTCGCACATTACCAAAATTTACCGGGTTAGGGGCTACACTAATCCCTGCCTGAACCCCTTCACCGATGAGGGGGATATTGAGGGGATTTTCATCAGGGTCGTCGCTGAAGACCTGTAGGCTTGCCAATTTGTTTCCGACGGAATCGGGGATAAAACGAATCAGCCAGACCACAAAATTGCTGTCCGGGGGAATCACAATGGGCAGCGGAGGCATTTCGACAATGGTAAACAGATTGCGGTTCGCTCCGTTCAGGGAAGTATCTGAAATGGTAAGGGGAGCACTGCCGGTATTGAAAATCTGGAGGATGGAGAACGAACTGTCGCCGACTAATACGCTGTCAAAAGTAACCGTAAGCGGTGAGACGGCAATATCGGGCAGTACCCCGATACCGGCGAGGGGAACATCCAACGGGCTGTCATCGGGGTCATTGCTAATAAATTCAATAGCCGCGGTTTTGGTCCCGATAGTGGTCGGGGCAAATCGGATTTCCAGTGCCAGGGTATCCACGCCGGGCTGGAGCACCACCGGCGGCTGGGGTAAATTCACCAGGGTAAATTGATCGGGATTATTGCCGGTCAGGGCAACAGTGGTGATGACCAGGTCGATGTTACCGTCATTCCATACCCGAACAGTGGTTATGGAATCTTCTCCCACCAGCACATCCCCGAAAGTTAGTTGTGCGGAAGAAAGCTTGATTTTCGGTTCAATGCCAATTCCGCTTAACGGAATAAACACCGGATTGTTATCCGGATCATTGCTGGTTAAGGAAAGGAACGCTTGTTTGCTGCCTACCGAATCGGGTGTGAACGCCACTTCCACTGTTACCGGCGCGGTATTGGGTGGTATTACAATGGGCAACTGGGGAGCGGAGGCGATGGCAAACAGATTTGCATTGGCACCCAGGATATCCAGATCATTCACAATTAAATTTCCCACCCCAATATTGCTGATCTGAACGGCGAGGGTCTCGCTGGTGCTCACCAGCACGCTGTCAAAATCCAGGCTGGTCGGGGTGATGAAAATATCCGGCAGCACGCCCACCCCCTTAAGCATAACGATCAGGGGATTATGATTGGGATCGTTGTTGGTGAACACCAGGAACGCGGATTTATTCCCGGGAGTGAGGGGGGCAAAGCGGACGTTCAGGAACAGGGTATCGCCGGGGAGAATGGTTGCCGGCAGGGGCGGAGGATTCAGCACTGTAAAGAGAGTATCGTTACTGCCGACCACGCCAAGGTCGCTAATCACCAGGTTCTGGTCGCCGAGGTTCAACACCATCACCTGGCGGATGGAATCATCCAGTACCACCACTTCTCCGTAGTCCAGGGTATCCGGCTGGGCATCGATGACCGGTTGGACAACCGGATTCGCCGTGGCATCTCCCGGGTGAGCCCGGGTTGGGGAGAGCACCGGAGGGGTTCCCTGACCATACAGCCATTGCCATCCGGAGAACAGGAAAGTAAACACGATTAGAAAGAATATCTTTCGCTTCATATTGGCTCCACAGGAGTTTGGTTTTTTTTCCGGGAAAGTTTAGTATCCGCCTCAGGGCATACTGGGCGGCAGCCCGATGGGTTCCGGTACCCGGGCGGTTTGTGCATTCCCCCCTTGCAGGAGGAAATAGGTGATCGCCCCGGCGGCAGCCGCTGCGGTGCCGCTCAGAAAATAAGCGCTGGTAAAAAAGCCGCCCCTGCCGGGATGACTTAACACATAGGCAGGTTTATCATACACTGCAATATCCTCCCCGTAAATCTGGGCAATGTAAATTTTGGTGTATTCCCCTTCCCGGGTGGTAAAGACAAAATTATTCTTCCGCACATCAAAATCCATAATAAAGGGAAAACGGCTGTGTAACTCTTCCAGGTATTCCACCGCGCCTTCCTGCTGGTTAAACCAGCGGGGAATGTTGATGGCATACAGCGGATAGTTCTGCTCTTTCACATCCTGCTGCACCAGCACCCCTTCTCCCCCGCTCAACCAGATTGCCGGGGTGTAATCCAGGCGCACATTTTTCATGATAACGGTCTTATACCCTTCCAGAACCTTATTTTGTAATTGATTATCTTTATTCCAGGTCAGTTCGCTCAGGTAGAGGACCGGCTTCAATTCCCGCACAATAGACTGCCCAATGAAGAGCAGCTTCCCCCCGGTTTGGGGATCCCACAAGGGGTGGGTGTAATGGGTGAGGGGATCGTCGGTTACCGGGTAAACATATTTGCCGTCCTGTTTCACATCCATCACTTCAATCTGATAAGTTGCCAGGGCACGCCCCGGGTAATGTACCCGCCGGGAGTATGCCAGCAGGTGCGCTTTGGGGTCCGGGTTCCAGGCAAGGTCCATTTCATCGCCACTGGTCTGACTGAGCTGCACCAGTTTCATCTTGGAGAGATTCGATGTGGCAATCACCCGATCCAGATTTTTCAGCAGGTAAATATCGCCGTTACCGCTTCGTTCCGAGATAAAGGCAATGGATTTGCCGTCCGGTGACCAGCGCGGTTCGTAATCATTTTCAGCCGCCGTCGTTAAGCGGAGATACTCCTCAATCCCTTCATAGCCGATAAAAATATCCCGAGAGCCCTCTTCGGTTTCACAAACAAAAGCAAACCAATTCCGCCCCTCTTTATCCGGCAGGGTACGCCAATCCAGGTCGGCACAGTAATTGACCTGCTCCCGGGCACTGTCCGGCAGACTTACTCCCCGGGTCGGTAGTTCCGGGCGAACGGGAATCAGAGTCTTCTCGGAAATATCATACAGGTAGAGGTCCTGACTCTCCCCATGCCGGCGGATAAAGGAAATCATTTGTAATGGCGGAGGAGCAAAGTGCGGTTCGGCAAGGTCACCACTCAACAACTCGTTCTCGCTGGATAACACTTCCAGCGGCTCTCCTTGCAATTTGATTCCCTCCTGGGCAAACAACCCATTCATCACCAGAATAGATACCGCTGTTATCCACAGATAATTTTTCATTTTTTCACCTATAGGTTATAAAACGCCTCCATTCAGTTGAATAACACCGATACGACCGTATAGCCGGAAGTAGCGGGTTTTGAAAATATGACCTTAAACATATTTATAACCCTTTCGTGCCTGGAAAAACTTATAATTTTCACATCGTTTGATGATAAAACTCTCCCCTGTGTTCCTCTCTTTTTCCAAAAGAAGGGGGTTCTCCCGGCACAAAGTGCTCCCTTCGGGAAAAGGATAGCTTCACCAGGGAAGTTAGGTTGAAAAGATGTTATTGCGATACTATCGTTTTCATAGAACTAAATTGTTGTAAATTTTCTAAATTGGTGCATACAATTGATAAGCCGTTCTACCGAGGCATAATTTAATTTGATGGCACAGATGCAGTTTATGCAAAAAAGTGTGTAAAAAACTATGATTATTCCTACGGATTGCCAGTGAACTTACGGAATAGAATTACTGATTTCAACTGTTTTTTTTGATGTTAGCTTCCACAGTAGCACTTCATCAAGCGAATTATTCCGATTGAAAAGAATCTCTTATGGAGAAGGGAGTGCCAAGTATCGGGCAATCGAAAAGAATTCCTGTTTGCGGAAGTTGATATTCCCGGCAGAATAAGATGATGAAAGTTAGCTTAGGAGAAATAGGGCGGTTCCCTCTTCCCTTCCCGGCAACGGATAACAAAACAGTGGGAATCCTGAATCGGGCGCATGGCAAATTGCACAAATCAAAAAAGATTAGGGGATTCCTGCCCCAATGACGACGTCACCACGTTGTGGCGGGGTCACTTTGTGGCATTCGGAGCAACGCCCCCCGTCGGGGCCGGAATGACAGCCAGGGTGCTGCTTTTTATGTCATTCCGGCTGTATCCCGCCGCGGCGGGTGGAATGCCGTCATGAAGTGGCTCCGTTGGAGGAATCTTCTAACATGCAATTTGTCATGCGCCCTCCTGAATCTTTCTCAATATTTTGTAATTATTCAGTTTTACCTGCAAATTAGATGTTTTTCTTTCATTGGTTCTTATTCATCGTTAAGTGGTTGTTTTTTCACCTCACCCAACCCCCTCCCGCCCCAAAAAACGGAGCTGGGGTGGGGATGGGTGAGGTTCTTTTCAGATGATGATGGCAAGACACTGAAAAATGGCGGAATGACACAAACGGGATATAGCTGAATCGTGACAATATTTTTAAAAATGTTTGGATTTTGGGAACATAAAAGATTTATATTCTCCTACCCGTTACCAAGATATGGAGGATTGTAAGATGAAACTCTTGTACTTTTTATTGTTAATCTCTCTACTTTTTTCCCTCTATGGTCAGGAAGCCACCAGTGCATCAGCTAAAACGGCAAAATATGTGGGAGTCGTCAAATGCAAGAAATGCCACAAGACCGTTAAGCAGGGTAAACAATTCCAAATCTGGTCGGAGAGTAAACATGCCAAGGCTTATGAGACGTTAAAGGGTGAGAAAGCAGCAAAGATTGCCAAGGAAAAAGGATTAGCGAAGCCGGCTTATGAATCACCGCAATGTTTGAAATGCCATGTGACGGCGTATGATGCCGATGCCAGTTTACTGGGTCCGAAGTTCAAGAAGGAAGATGGTGTGCAATGTGAGGGTTGTCATGGTCCCGGTTCTTTGTATAAGAAAAAGAAAATCATGAAAGACCGGGAGTTAGCAATTCAGAAAGGACTGAAGTTCTATAGTGTAGAAGATGGCAGTGCCGAAAAGTTATGTCGGAAATGCCATAATGATGAAAGTCCCACCTTTAAAGAATTTAACTTCAAGGAGCGCTGGGAAAAGATTGCCCACCCGGTTCCGAAGAAGAAAAAATAAGCTTTATCGGAAAAGAACAGAGATATTGATTGCTCCGAAGGGGATGGGTACTACTGTTCCCTTCGGATATTCAATAACAATGGAAAGAACACTTTTCCGACGAAACCCCATCCAACTTGCCCCTCATGCAATGGAGAAGCCGTTAAAACCCATAACCGACCGGACCATATCCGGGTACGCTGACATACCCCTGGGTGTTATTGGCATTGCTGTTACCGGCACTGAAGCGGGTTGACCAGAAATTGTCGCCCCCACTTCCCTGCCCCCGGTAAGCGTTCTGCTGTGCCGCGGCGTATAAATTAATTACCGGTATCGGGCTGCCTTCATATCCGGCATTGCCGTTGCCATCCAGCCAGTAGCGCCCCGGTTGTATCCAATTCCCCACAATGTAGCTCCATACTGTGTATTCGTTCAGTGGCAACTCCCTGCCGTTCACAAAAACACCGGTATTCCCCCTGGACGCCTGGCTGTCCAGGGTACCAAATTTGTGCCCGGGCAGCATAAACCCGAAAGCCGGGTATCCCATCACCCCATACAAACCGCTCCGTGCATCATACCAGTAGTTTCCCGGTTTGGGTTCAACACCATACATCTTGCGGATTTCCTCTATTTGAGCGGGATTCAGTGCTGTCCCGTTTATAACAATTTGACGATCCTGCGGTTTTTCTTGAGGTTTTTCATTGCCCGGACTACCTGAGCGCCGCTGGAAGACAAACGTCTGGGCGGTTGCGGCGATGGGGTTTCCGGCACCATCCGTTTCCACCATACGGAGGGTGAGAGAATTACCGCTAAGCTGCGCCTGGAAGATAACTCCCTGCTCTCCGACCCTGCCGGTTAAAAATCCATCCTGAACCATACCTTCCAGGTCAAACGAATTTCCTGCACCTTGCAATGCCCCCTGGTATAGTCCCTGGCGGTCAACTTGTAGAGTCAACGTTACCACGCCGCTTTCAGTGTGGATAACATATTCCCCGGTAAAATCCTGGCTATACACCATTCCCCCGAGGAAAATGATCGCAAAAAAAATATAATTAAATTTTGTCCGAAACATGATACCCCCCTTGATTATTACAAGTATACACTTAAAATTCTAAGAATGATAGAAAAATTCTTCCAAAATTGTACACGTCGGATCAGGGAACATATTGGTTGACTCCTGCGATGTGCTGTCAGGATATGGCATCCCCGGGGGCGCTCATTACTTTCTTTGCCACTTCTCCCGCAGCCAATAACCAAACTCACCATCGACACTGATGCGGGTCAGGGTGAGTCGGTTGTTAGCAATTTCATATTGATAAGTAACCCGCTGGCTGTCTTCGTTGTAAATCAGATCGGAGCCCTGCCCCCGCCAGGTGCCCGCATCGGTTAACAGCACATCCCCATTATCATTGGTCTGTTGCCAGATATATGTGCCATTGGAATTAAACTGCAATGTTCGTCTGTCATTGGCATTGGGTGTTTGTACGGAAGTTGGATCGCCTACGGTGGTCCCTTCTCCCTGGGCAGATTCCATCCACTCCCATATCCCCACGATGTTGTTTGATTCCGGCCGGTTGCTTTCTTCTCCGTTGTCGCTGGCACCGATAATCGGAAAATCCAAACTCTGGCAGGCTGCCATGAGCAGAATGAATGATGTTCCGAGCATGAGCAGCAACTTTCCCGGTTCCCGTGGGAAAGGAATTTGGGTTTTAATTTTCATGATTTCTCCTTTCAGTTTCATCTAATGTTATCTGAAATTTAGTTTCGGATTTCCTTTAAAAATAAACCACATAAGCAACATGACCGCTTCCATCCACGCGAATTGCCGGCGCCGGGAAATGGATGGCGTTCAACAAAGACTTGATCGATTTCAGAAATGGTGATCTGCTGGGCAATTTTACCAAATTATAATCCAAACCGATATACCATAGCCGGTTTTTCAATGCCTGATTCGCCTGGGGCAGATTCTCCGCACCATAACCCACCGCGATGTTTAACCAGTCGGGCCAAAAAGGTTTCACAGAATGGGGCAGCAGCCAATCCACATCAGCGCTCAACCAGAAGGTCATCCCGTCGTAATCGCCCGCCGGGTAGGGATACGCCTGGTAATCAATGAATCCCGGGGTGGCGGCATAACGGTCGCTTTTGTAGTAGCGTGAGGGCAGGTAGCTCATCTTAAATTGAAAATGGCGAAATAGCGGCGCATACTCTTGCAGCAACGGATACCCGGCACCCAGAATATTTGCCACATAATCCGGCACGCTGAATCCCCAGTCGGCAAAACCGGCATCGGTTAGTTCAAAAGCGGTGTAGAGCAGTAAACTGTTACCGGCGCCAATCCACAGGGATTTGCGATAGCTAACCCCGGCAAAGCGGAACATGGTGGCGGTTAACCGGGTCAGTTGCATGTTGGCATAAAAATGCCCGAATTTGTCAATCTCCAGCCAGTAGTTGTTCACCCAGTCAAATTTGAAACGAAACCCCTGCTTTTTTCCGGACCACCAGGGTTTGATATGGGCGATATAGGTGGCGGTCATCCCCAGAAACGTTACACCGGAAACGAGGTATAATCGCTTTTTGGATAGATGCTCCATGAGAGGAGAAGACGTTGGGATTTTCCGCAGCGTTTCATCAACAGGAAGATGTTTGGACCTCAACCGAAGCGACGGAGAACTATTCCCGACAGACAGGGAATCATCCCCAAAGAGGCTGCTGCTAATCCCCAGAATTGCCAGAATAACGATGCAGATTATACCTCTGTGCATGATATATCCCATCTTGTGGAATGCCTTTTTCCTGCTCACTTCAAGAGCATCATTTTCCGGGTTTGCACAAAGTCTTCACCTGCCCGAAGGCGGTAAAAATATATCCCGGAGGCGGAAACCTGACCGGCATTGTTTCTACCATCCCACTGCATGGTATGGCTACCGGGCGGGACGATGCCATCCGCCAACGTTTTTACCTCCCTGCCCAGCACATCGA
>CAYYGL010000152.1:1392-11633 GCA_964471235.1 uncultured Calditrichaceae bacterium | reverse complement strand
GATTCCCCGGGCAAAAAGCGGGAAAAGAAAATCGCCAGTAAAATTGCACGGGTGTACAAAACCGATTTGCAAATCAATACGTTCTCACCGGAGTTGCTTTTTCAATACATGGCACAAGCGACCCGTACATTCCGCTTAATTCATTCCCTGGAGTTTTTCGAAAGTATCCATCGTTATCATTCATTTTGTAACCGGTCACCAGCGCACCCCTTGTTAACGTACCCGGGAGAATTTTTAACCGGCGGGTACCTGAACGCCACTCGGAATACCTCTCAAGACGGTACTGCGGCACAACCGGACAACAGCTCCATCCGGGACATTCCGTTTTACCAATCCATGCTCTATAATCTTCCCCAGGCGTTGGATGAAACTTCCCTGGAAGGCATCCTGCTGCCGGATATCGAAGTGTGGATGCTCAATGCCTGCCGGGGAATTCTGGAAGTCAATCGCAATGCCGGGCATGTGCATGAAGATTTTGTAGAGATTTTAATCAATTACACCCAGGGGCGGGGATTAACAGCCGCCACCCCGGTGGCAGTTCACAATTGCAGCGTCGGGTTCTCCCCTTTCTCGGATTATCATCTCTCCGAGGTTTGTTTTGACATGGATAAACAACTACGCAATCATCAGCGGATCATGTTTTATTACTGGAAAACCTTCTTTCCGGAGATTGCGGCAATCCCATTAATTCCCAATCATTTACAAACTCCTTTACCGGGAGAAAAGGTAAGAAGTATTGCCCGGAATCTATTGCGCAAGTTTCAGGGGAAGAATGATGCCGGACAGCGCTCTCAACAATTGCTGAATCAGTTAACCGGGTTGAACGGGGGGGTAGAAGCGACCATCACAGCCTTGATTAAGGATTTTCCCGCCAATGTCCCCGGTTTTATTGCCAACAGGCTTCAAGAGTTGACAAAAAAACCGGGAACCGATCCCCGGCTGTTTATCCGGTTCATCTCCCTGATGGCTTATCTTTCCGGGAGTGGATAGGAGAAAATAATAAGGTGGTGATGGATGGAGAAGGAGGTAGATGGGTGGGGGGAGCTTTCGGCGTTCCGTTGTCCGCTATCCCCCGGGAGCTGACAGCAATCTCCATGAGGCAGGTAGGCGTAGATGAGGGATGGAAAGATGGAGATGGAAGAGCAAGCTGCAATCCAACCTGTCTCGTAGGGAATCCCAAAGCAATACTCATCCCGTTTCCCTCATGAACCGCCATCAGTTGGTACCGGTACCCGGGATGTTTGTTCTGCACCCCCCAGGGAACCAGCACATTTTATATTCGGCTAATAAAAAAGAAAATAGCCTCAGTAAAAGTTGTTGGTTAAATTTCCTGGCAACATTTCACGGTTATAACGATAGAGGGAGATATCGGATGAAAATCATCGTGGTAGGGAGCGGTTATATTGGTTTGGTACAAGCCGCGATTTGTTCCGAATATGGGCATGAGGTGTATGCGTATGATACGGATCGGGATAAAATTAAAGCGTATGCCACCGGGGAACCCCGGGACATCGAGAAATATGTATATGAACCGGGGTTAACCAATGCCATCCGGGAAATGCTGAATCGGTATTTGTTTTTTACCGACAAATTAACGGGTGTGATAGAAACGGCAGAGGTGATTTTTTTCTGTGTTCCCACTCCGCTGGAACCTGATGGTTCCACCAATCTGGCAGCGTACCGGAAAGCGGTGGAAAATGTGGCAAAACACCTGGCTAAACGGAGTGGAGAACGCAGGGTGGTTCTGGTAAACAAGGGCACGTTGCCAATCGGTACGGTGCGTTATCTGGAGGAATTGGCACAGCAGCATGGGGTGAAGAATTTTGGAGTGGCTGCCAATCCGGAATTTTTATCGGAGGGCACGGCGGTCTCCCAGGCGCGTCGCCCGGACCGGGTGGTGGTAGGATGCGATACCGAGGAAGATTTTAAGTTGTTGCGGCGGGTGTATTCCCAATTCGTTAATCATGTGCGAATCAAATATATTGAAACCACCCCGGAAACAGCCGAAGCCATTAAATTTACTGCCAATGCCATGCTGTTGACTTATATCTCTTTCTGGAATGGGGTGGGAGCAAGAATTGGGGAGCGCTTCCCCAATGTCAAAATAGAGGATTTACGACGCGGGGTCACCGCAGACGAGCGGATCAGTACCTGGGGCTCTTATGTGAGCAATGGCGCCGGAGGACGAAATTTTAGCCAGGATATCCGCTCCATCATTTACCAATTAAAAAAAGCCAATATAGATACCCGTATTCTGGAGGCTTCTCTGGAGATAAATCAGTATCAGAAATCTTACCTGGTAAGGCGGGCAATCGAGGAAGCGAACTTTTCTTTTCGCGGAAAAACCATCGCCTTGTTAGGGCTGGCGTTCAAAAAACTTACCAACGATATCAGCGATGCCTCTGCCATTAAGGCAATTGAACTGCTCCTGAAAGAGGGGGTACAGAAAATTAAAGCATACGATCCATTAGCCATTGGAGAAGCCAGAAAAATGTTCGATCCTGCCTGGAACCCTGACTATGCCCGAATCGAATATTTTGACTCTCCGGAAGCAGCCATTGAAGAAAGCGACGGGTTGTTTATCTCTACCGATTGGGAGGAGTTCCGGGGGATTTCTGCTTTCATCGAGCGTACCGTGCCGCCGCCTTACCTGATCATCGATGGGCGGCGGATGATACCGGATTATAAAGCGCTGGTGGAAAAAGGGTATACATACCTTGCCGTTGGCTCCCCACTGATGACACCGGGGGAGAGGGGATGGGGTAAAGGTAAAAGGTAAAGGGTATAAGGTATAAGGTAAGGGGGATGGCTGGTGGGAACTTAAAGAAACCGGTGCTTAGTCAACACCCTCATGCGTTCCTCCCTTCCTTTTACCCATACCTTCTTCCCATTCCCCCATTCCTCCCCAGAACCTAAACTTATTCAGGAGGAAGATGCAGGATGTCGATACAGGTAACGGAAACGGATTTACCCGGGGTGTTGATAATTGAACCGAAGGTTTACCAGGATGCCCGGGGATTTTTTATGGAAACTTTCCATGGTAAAAAATATGCCGCTTATGGAATACCGGAGATTTTTGTGCAGGATAATTACTCCCATTCTTCCAGAGGAATTTTGCGGGGGTTGCATTATCAATTACGGCAGCCCCAGGCAAAACTGTTGTATGTGATGCAGGGAAAAATATTTGATGTGGCGGTGGATATCCGGTTACATTCCCCCACCTTTGGGAAATGGGTGGGCGTTATCCTCTCTGCCGAGAACAAAAAACAGCTTTACATCCCTGAAGGCTTTGCCCATGGTTTTTATGTGCTGAGTGAAACTGCGGATGTGATGTACAAATGCAGCGATTATTATTCACCGGAGGATGAATACGGCATCCTGTGGTCCGATCCGCAAGTTCACATCGACTGGCCGCTGGACGGGGAACCGGTGTTATCGGACAAGGATCAACATTTCCATACCCTGGCAACAATACCCCGGGAGCATCTGCCGGTGTGGAAGTAAAGCGCGCTTCTTCCCCACTCATTCATCATGTCCTTATTGGCAAATGCCTGCCGGTGGGCATGCTGTGTCCGGTTGTTAACAGCTAATGGTACGCACGCGTTGAATAGACCTCATAACGGAATTTATGATTGTTTCCGAGGTAATGCCCAGTTCTTTGTAAAGGCGCTGGTATGGTGCCGATGCGCCAAAACGGTCCAATCCCACAATCTCTCCGTACTTGCCAACATATTGGTGCCAGCCCGTGGTAATTCCGGCTTCAATGGCAACCCGCGCCTGGATTCGGGTGGGCAGCACCGCTTCCCGGTAGCTTTCCGGTTGGGCTTCGAACAATTCCATGCTGGGCATGGATACCACCTTGGTGGGCACACCGGATTTGAGCAGTTGATGGTGAGCTTCCAATGCGATGTGCACTTCCGAACCACTGGCGATTAACAGTGCCTGAGGGTGGGGTGCCGTTGAGATAACATACCCGCCTTTCAGGGCATGAGCCGCCGATGTATAGCCGTTTGCTGCTCTGTTCAGCACCGGTAGTTTCTGCCGGGTAAGGATGAGGACGGTGGGACCGTTGCGGTTTTGCAGGGCTGCCTGCCAGGCGGCAATTGTTTCGTTGGCATCCGCCGGGCGGATTACCGTCAGATTGGGAATGACCCGCAATGCGGTTAGCTGTTCAACCGGCTGGTGAGTGGGACCATCTTCTCCCAATCCGATTGAATCGTGGGTGAACACGTAAATCACCGGGAGCTTCATCATGGCGGCAAGACGAATGGCAGGACGCATATAGTCCGAGAAGACCAGGAAGGTGCCGCCGTAAGGAATGACCCCGCCGTGTAACGCCATCCCGTTCAGGATAGCCCCCATTCCATGCTCCCGAACCCCGAAATGAATGTAGCGCCCTTGAAAATCCCCGGCGGTCAGATGTGCTTCCTCCCCGGGACGGGTGTTGTTTGAGCCGCTCAGGTCCGCCGAACCACCCACCAGGTTGGGGATACCCCGGGAAACAATGTCAATAACCTTCCCGGATGCTGCCCGGGTGGCAAGGGGCGTCTCGGCTGGAAATGAAGGGATTGAGAGCTCCAATGTCGCCGGAAAATCCCTGTTAAATACCTGTTGGAACATCGCCGCTTCTTCCGGATAGGTTGTCTGGTAACGGGCAAACAGCTCTTGCCATCGGTGTTGTAACGATGCTCCTTTTTGCATCACCGCTTCCCGAAAGGCATGGATTGCTTCCGGTATCTGAAAGGCAGCCGTTTCCTTCCAGCCGAGTTGCTGTTTGGTAAGCCTTACCTCCTCTTCTCCCAACGGCTCCCCGTGGGCTCTGGCGGTATTTGCCCGATTCGGACTACCATACCCGATAATGGTGCGGCAGGCGATGATCGAAGGGCGGTCGGATACCTCCTGTGCGCGGCGAAGGGCGGCATCCACTTCCACCATATTGTGCCCATCCACCTGCTGGGTGTGCCAGTGGTATGCCCGGAAACGCGCCAGTACGTCTTCCGTAAACGCCAAATCCGTAGAACCGTCGATACTGATGTGGTTATCATCATACAATACTATTAATTTCCCCAACCCCAGGTGCCCGGCAAGGGAGCAGGCTTCATGGGAAATGCCCTCCATCAAATCCCCATCGCTGGCAATCACATACGTAAAGTGGTTGATAATAGGAAAGTCGGGTCGGTTAAAGCGTTCTGCCAGCCAGCGTTCGGTGAGCGCCATCCCCACAGCATTGGAAATTCCCTGCCCTAACGGTCCGGTTGTGGTTTCCACGCCGGGGGTATGCCCAAATTCCGGGTGTCCCGGCGTCTTACTTCCCCACTGGCGAAATGAGCGAATTTCGGATAAAGAAAGATTGTAGCCGGTGAGGTGTAAAAGACTGTAGAGGAGCATGCTGCCATGCCCGGCGGATAGCACAAAGCGATCCCGGTCTATCCATCGGTCGTCCCCGGGGTTATGCTTCAGGTATTTAAGCCACAGCACTGTGGCGGCATCCGCCATCCCCAGGGGCATCCCCGGATGTCCGGAGTTGGCTTTTTGCACGGCATCCATCGACAGGGTGCGGATCGTATTGGCAAATAATCGAAATCCGTCCATCTCGGTTGCCGGTCTCTTTTCGGGTGCATCTGTTGTTCCGGTTGTATGAGTCTTCTCCATTCTCCTGCCTCGCAATTAATGAGTTTCAATCATCTCCTTCGCTTTCACCATGTGATAGGCAATCAACATCTGAGTGAGTGCCAGGGGATAAGATTTTTTCTCCCTCAGCCCATCCTGGTAGACGCCCAATTTTTCCAGGTTCATCTGGCTGGCGGCAGACATCAAATGATTGCCCAATAGTTTCTCCAACTCGATGGTTTTTTCAGTGCTGATACTGCCATCCACCTTCAGAATATCCGCCGGCTTGCCATCATCCCGCCCCAGGGACATGGCAACCATCGGAATATTGCCGTTTGTTTGGGCGTGTTTCAGCACATCACTCAAATCCGGGTGGGGGATGGTCGGGCGCAGTACCAGGCTGGCATTCAGATGGGAACCGGTTTCATTCGCATTGCTTGCCGGCGGGTAGAAGCGCACCACAATATCTGCCATCGCCCGTTGGGGATGAATGAACTTCGCCGTATCCACAGTACGCTTGCGTAACGCCTCCAGAACTTGTTCACGGGTGTAGCCCCGCTTGGCAGTATCCCGCTTTATTTTCCATTCCACGCGCAGCGACTCCGGAGGGTCTAAATAGACCTTAACATCAAAACAGCGGCGCATCAACCGGGTATGAAATCCCAGCAGTCCTTCCACAACCACAAATTTGGTTGGAATGATGTATTCCGGCGGGTCAAAATCCCCGGTACTGTGATTGTAAACCGGCTTCAGGATTGGCTTGCCTTCCCGCAACAAATGGAAATGCTGTTCCATGATGTCGATGTAATTACAGTCCGGGTGCAGTGCCGTAATCCCCATCTCTTTCCGCTGGTTCCGGTTATAGCGATGGTAATCATCACTGCAGATAGCCGTTACATTCTCCCGCCCCAGTAAGTTTACTATCCCCCGGGTGAGAGTGGTTTTGCCACTGGCGCTGTCCCCCACCACGCCCAGCATGATCGTCTTTTGATGCACAATCTATCTCCTCTGATGGTTCTCTTTGCAGTCAATTATTGAGTGCGCGGCATTAGTCGTTTTTGTCCGGACGAAACACCACAAAGCTCAACACCTGCCCCTGGCGGCGATTGTCATACCCGGTCACTTTGATATAGCTGTGCGGATTGGCTTCTTTACAGGCGTTAATTTCTGCCAGAACCTCTTCCGGCTGTTTGGCATTGAAAAAGGGCAGTTTCCAGAAATGCCAGTAGGAATTCCCGGGACCGGGATCGTCGGTATATTCCACCCCCGGAAACCAGCCGTTTTGTAAAATATATCGAATTTGAGTGGTGATCTGCTCTTCATCCATCTGGGGTAAATAAGAAAATGTTTCGGTATGCATGATTTTCTCCGGTTTTTTGTTTCGCTTTTGAGGATAACCGGTGATCCGAGAGCAGTGTTCAATATAACGGAATCCGGATTGCTTTTTTGTGGATGAACCGTTAACGGACTCCTGATAACTGTCTACCACCCGGTTTATCACTCATTCTTTTCTCAACTGTATCCCCTATCCATTATTGGTCCAGGGAATCCACCGTATCGAATTCAAAGGAAATATCCTTCCAGGTGTCCATGGCAACGCGTAATTCCGGTGAATGGCGGGCGGCATTTTTGAGGATGTTGGCACCTTCTGCCACCAGGTTTTTTCCGGCATTGCGGGCTTCCACTGCGGCTTCCAGTGCCACCCGGTTGGCGGTTGCGCCGGCAGCATTTCCCCAGGGATGCCCCAACGTGCCGCCCCCAAATTGCAGCACCACATCATCCCCGAAGATGGAAACCAGTTCCGGGATATGCCAGACGTGGATGCCGCCGGAAGCCACCGGCATCACCCCCGGCATGGATACATACGGCTGGTCAAAATAAATGCCGCGGCTTTTATCCCTGGGTACAAAATCCTCCCGAAGCAGGTCGGCGGAGCCAAGGGTCGACATACGGTCTCCCTCCAATTTGCCCACCACGGTGCCGTTATGAAGATGATCAGCACCGACAATTCGGCACCATTTTGCCAATACCCGCCAGTGAATCCCGTGATCCCGCTGGCGGTCGATAACCGCATGCATTGCCCGGTGAGCATGTAACAGAACCCCGTTATTGCGCGCCCATTTGGAAATCGAAGCAAAAGCGGTAAATCCGACCGTCAGGTAATCCACCATAATGATGCGCGATCCCATTTCCTTTGCCAGTTCTGCCCGTCGGTACATCTCTTCCATATTCCCACTGGTCACATTGATATAATGTCCTTTCCGCTCCCCGGTCTCTGCTTCCGCTTTGTGCACCGCTTCCATCACAAATCGACAGCGGTCGTAATAGCGCATAAACGGCTGGGAAGTGATGTTCTCATCATCTTTGGTAAAGTCCAACCCACCCCGCAGGGCTTCGTATACCACCCGCCCGTAATTTTTGGCTGACAGCCCCAGCTTGGGCTTCATGGTGGCACCAAGTAACGGGCGCCCATATTTGTTCATGAGATCTCTTTCCACCTGGATGCCGTGGGGCGGACCCTGGAATGTTTTCAGCAGCACCGGGGGAATCAAAATATCTTCCAACCGCAGGGCACGGATGGCTTTAAACCCGAAAACGTTGCCCACAATAGATGACATCAGGTTGGGCATGGAGCCTTCTTCGAACAGGTCCAGAGGATAGGCAATATAGGCAATGAACTGGTCATCCCGTCCCGGCACCGGTTCGATGTGGTAAGTGCGCCCGGCATAGCGGGGCTGATCGGTTAATAAATCCGACCAGACCGTTGTCCAGGTGCCGGAAGAGGATTCAGCTGCCACAGCTGCGGCAGCTTCCTCCCGGGGAACCCCCTCCTGTGGCGTTACCCGAAAAGCCACCAGCACCTCGGTGGCTTTGGGCTCATAACCGGGATCATAATAATAACGCCCCGCTTCGCTATACTCGCGAACGCCAGCTTCAAAATACCCTGTCTCCTTCTTTTGATGCCTGGAACTGTGGGTGGTGCTCATAACTTCTCCTTGTGTAATTGGTATCTGTAAATGTTTTTGATTGCCAATCGAGTTGTTCATCGGAACAACGGTTACCTATCCATCCGACTTACAAATCAGTCGGACAGGATGATTGATAAGATTAACAAAGCTTGTGCCAATAAAAATCACCCTGTTGAACGTCGGCGGGAACTACATGTTTTTTCGATAGATAAGCAGGACTTCTAAAAGTAGGAGACCAATGGCAGGCAACACGGATGTGCTGTAAGTGGCACAATATCATTGGCAAGTTGAAAATTGCCCCTGGATAGAAAGCATTGACACAAACTTTATAACTCATTGATTCGTTACGAATTAGGTAGCAGATTTGATCCTGGAAAGCCGGGATGAACCGGGTGTGCCTTTTTTGACAGAGCATCTTGTGCGTTGTTCGTCTCGTTTTTTACCGGAAGGCGACAGGTGGAACACCCTTACCGGTGATTTTGCATACCGGTCTCGAAATCAAAAACATCCTTTCAATTCCGTTTGTCGATGCCCTGAATGTATGCCACTTCACATTTTTATGATAAAATATTTGTTTATCACGAAAGGGGCTAATAGATTTAGTGCGGCATTTTTCAGGTCGGACAAAAGCATCTATCGTTCAGGAATAATCTGAACCCCATTTGAAATAGAGTGGAGATATGAGCACCAATAAAACCAAACAGGAAATCTATCATTTGACTCACATGGTCACCTGCGCCGGTTGAGCGTCAAAAGTAGGTCCGGGTGACCTGAGTGACATTTTGAAGCTGTTGCCGGCTTCTGCCAACCCGGATGTGTTGGTAGGGTTGGAGACCAAAGACGACGCCGGTGTCTATCGGCTGTCCGATGAGTTGGCGATGGTCCAGACGGTGGATTTTTTTACCCCAATCGTGGATGATCCCTACGATTATGGTCAGATTGCCGCGGCAAATTCATTGAGCGATATTTATGCCATGGGTGGCAAGCCTTACACCGCACTAAACATTCTGGGATTTCCGGTAGATCTGGTCAGCAAGGAAGCGATATCCCGGATAATCCTGGGTGGATACGAGAAGGCGCAGGAAGCAGGGGTGACCATCCTGGGCGGGCACTCCGTAAAAGACCCGGAGTTGAAATATGGATTGGCGGTCACCGGTTTTGTGAATCCCAATGAAATTATTCGCAACAATCAAATTCAGGTGGGGGATGTGCTGGTATTAACCAAGCCCCTTGGCACCGGAATATTGACCACTGCTCTGAAAAATGAACGGCTGCCCGATGATTTGACTCGGATGGTAACCCAGGTCATGAAGCGGTTGAACAAACTCCCCTCGGAAGCGATGAAGCGTCATGGAGCCCATGCCTGCACGGATGTCACCGGGTTCGGGTTGCTGGGGCATCTGCTGGAGATGTTTGAAAAAACAAGTGGCATTGCAATACGGATTGAAGCAGAGCAGGTGCCGTTGCTGCCTTCGGCACTGGATTTTGCCCGGAATGGCAACATCCCCGGTGGATTAAAGGAAAATCGAAAATTTTTAGCAGCCTCGGTATCTTTCGCCGGTCATCTGGAGGAAGCGCTGGTAAATCTCCTCCATGATCCCCAGACCTCCGGGGGGCTTCTGATTGCTCTTGCCCCGGAAAACGTGGAGGCGCTGTTAGCGG
>CAYYGL010000152.1:0-1382 GCA_964471235.1 uncultured Calditrichaceae bacterium | reverse complement strand
AAGCGTGAAGGGATTGAAGCGGCTCCGATCGGGGAGTTTATTCGGAAACGGGACGTAATGATAGAGGTGGTTTAACATGCAGGCATCAGCCATTGCTCATGCCAACATCGCCTTAGTAAAATACTGGGGGAAGCGGGATGCCGTGTTGAATCTTCCTGCCGTGGGTTCCATTTCCATGACCTTAAAGGATTTATTCACTCAAACCCAGATAGAATTCCGAAAAGAGCTGGCAGAAGACCGGTTGATACTGAACGGACAGCCGGCGGAAGCCCCGGCAACTGCACGGGTCTCCCGGTTTTTGGATATGATTCGTCGGAAAGCGGGAATTAGCAGGTTTGCCAATGTGGAAAGCTTCAACAATTTTCCCACCGGCGCCGGGCTGGCATCTTCCGCCTCCGGTTTCGCCGCCCTTGCCCTGGCAGGGGCGGCGGCGGCAAACCTGAACCTCTCTCCCAAAGAACTTACCATTCTTGCCCGGCAGGGCTCCGGTTCCGCGGCCCGTTCCCTTTTTGGTGGGTTTGTGGAAATGAAAAAAGGGGAATCTACCGATGGCAGCGACGCCTTTGCGATGCAACTTTACGACGAAAATTACTGGCAGTTGGATATGTTGATCCTGATAACCTCAGACGCCCCCAAGGCGATCGGCTCTACGGAAGGCATGACCCTTACTGCCAGAACTTCACCCTATTACTCCGCCTGGGTACAATCATCCCGGGATGATCTGGCAAAGATGCGGGAGGCGTTAGCTGCTAAAGATTTTGAACAGGTGGGAGAAATTTCCGAATTCAGCTGCCTGAAGATGCATGGTCTTGCCATGTCCGCTCAACCGGGAATTTTGTATTGGAATGGCGTGACGGTGGATTTAATCCATGAAGTACGGCAGCTGCGCAGCCAGGGAACCCCGGCTTATGTGACCATCGACGCCGGTCCGCAAGTAAAAGTGTTGACCCTGCCGGAATACGCCGGGGCATTGGTGACGCGGTTCCTCTCTTTTCCGGGCGTTCAATCGATTGTCCATACCACGGTGGGACCCTCCGCTCGTTTGACGGATGGAGAGAAACAAGTGATAGACTGATAAAAATCCGGTTAGAAATTTTCGGGTTAGTTAGCCTGATTTATGCAACCCGTTGGGAGTGGCGGATAAACCGCAGAGTTGTTATGATGAACGTGAGTTCGACGCAACTTGAGATAGAACACAGATGCAACAGATAACGTTGATTGACACCGATGATTGGGCATCATATTAAAAAAATCCGCAAAAATCCGGATCCATTCGTGTTCTATTTTTTTGAGATTCTGCTCAAAGTATAGCGGAGTTAAAAAAAAAGATATGGAGAATCCTCCCATCCATAAATCCTTATGATGTTTGAAGCGGTATGTTC
>CAYYGL010000151.1:0-11761 GCA_964471235.1 uncultured Calditrichaceae bacterium | reverse complement strand
GCCACGAAGTGGCTCCGTTGGAGGAATCTTCTAACATGCAATTTGTCATGCGCCCCTCGAAAAGTAACTTAAATTATTAGAAACTCTATTGCGTTTTAAAAAAAATTTTGTAAATTGCGAATCTTAGAATAACGTAATCAAAAAGCTTTTGTTTCATTTAAATATAATTTGAAAATGCTGTTTCATTCCGGATAGATAACTCGATTTCCAACCTCTCACACAATCCGACTCTATTGAAATTTTTGAGAGGCCTGTCTATTTGTATTGATTGTCAAGCCATTAGACAGTTATAGAGAACCGGATTTTCTGAGTTATCACATCTACTAACAAAAGGGTTTTACTTGCCCTCAGAACCTGGAATAATTCAATCTTCCGCTACAAATTGAATTTATCGAAACGCGATGCTGAGGATCGTGAAAAATCAATTTAAAATTCTAATTTTCCATTGGAATTTCATTCCACAATTTTCCGTACATGCATAACGGAAAATTCCTGTTTTGATTTCTTAAGCAGATATCCATTTTAATAACAATAACATGGGGAAGCGGGTATGGTGTTACGGTTCAATTATTTTGTTCACTTGCTGGTGGTAGGCATACTCTTCTCTTTTCTTTATGCCGGCACGACCGGTAAGATTATCGGTTCGGTTAAGAACAAAACATCCGGAGAACCGCTGGTTGGTGCAAACATAGTTTTGGAAGGAACCCAATTAGGCGCCTCCACGGATGAGGATGGATTTTTTACCATTTTAAATGTTCCTCCCGGTACGTATAACCTGACGGTTTACTACGTTGGCTATGCAACCGTTACCATCCAGAATGTTCGGGTTCGGATTGACCGTACCACGACTCAAAATATCAAGATGATGCCGGAGGCGGTGAAAGGGGAAACAGTGGTGGTCGAGGCGGAACGTCCGGCAATTGAACTGGACCGTACCCATAGTGCCTCAGTGGTCTCCGGTGAGACCGTGCAGTTAATGCCGGTTACAGAAGTTTCCGAGATATTGGAACTGCAAGCCGGGGTTGTGGAAAATAATGGAGAATTGCATTTTAGAGGTGGTCGCTCCCGGGAAGTCGCCTATGTGATTGACGGAGTGCCGGTGACCAACCCTTTTAGTCAGGGCGGTGGTAGCAATGTGAATGTGGAAACCAATATGATCTCCGAATTAGAGGTCATTAGCGGAACGTTTAACGCCGAGTACGGGCAGGCGCAATCCGGGGTCATCAATATCGTAACCAAACGCCCCAGTCAGAACTTTAGCGGAAGTATCCAGACCTATACAGGGGAATGGGTGAGCAACAAAGACAAGCCGTTTCTTGGGGTTTCCGATTTTAATCCCTGGGCGGAGAAGGATATCCAATTTAACTTATCCGGACCGATCATTTCCGAAAAGTTGAGTTTTGTTTTAACCGGTCGGCATAACATTTGGGAAAGCCTTGACCGATATGAGCGGCGGTTTAATTTAATTGACGGCTGGCGGATTGAGGCTTATCGAAGATGGGAACAAACTTATGGTAACGGATCGACGGAAGGGGTGATTCATATCCCGGATTCACTGGCAACCGGTGACCGTTCCCGGGGACCGTTACGCACCGGCACTTCCAGTTCCCTGAATGCAAAACTGATCTTCAGCCCTCATCCCCGGGTTACCATCATTTACCAGGGGTTTGGCAATTATGATCAATTCGTTGGTCCGCCCGACCCTTTAGGTCGCGGCGACGACCAATTCCGCCGCTATCAACCGGATGGCTCCGGCACTTCCCGGCAATGGGAATACTCCCAATTTCTAAAAATAAAACATTCTCCTTCCGACAACTTTTTTTACGAAATAAATTTCTCCTGGCAGCATAACGATGGGGAACGTTTTTTTCGTAAAGACAACAAGGTCGCTGTTCTTCCGACCGATGAAGGCATAATCCCGGTGGTAAATCCTACCTTTTCCCCTTTTTCCAGCGGGTTTTCTTTAGGTACAACCGACGGATTCTACACCGGCGCCCCGGGAAAAGGCTTCCGGAATCAGTACCTGGCTACCGGAAACTTCAACTGGCAGGTGGATAAGCACAATTTCCTGAAAGCCGGTTTTGAACTGAAAAAGCATTTTATTAATGTTTATGGACGCGGCTTCCGGGTATCGACCGAATGGCGAAATAATGCCTTTCCCTCCGACCCAACGACGTTTGGTCCCGAACCGCTCACCTATGAACAATATTGGGATTCCCTGCAGGTGTATTGGCAGGAGTGGGAAGATTCCTTTCATACCACCCGTTTCGTAACCGCTGCCGACAGCGAGGTGAATCTCTTCCGGGATTACAACATCGAACCGCTGGAATTTTCAACCTATCTCCAGGATAAGCTGGAATTGGGAGATATCATCGTAAATGCCGGGGTTCGCTTAGACCTTTTTAATCCCAACAGCAAAGTGCCCATCAACTATCGAACCGAATCCACCAACCTTGGTAAAGATATTAATTTGAGAAAAGCCTCGGTAAAATTACAACTTAGCCCCCGGCTGGGAATCTCCTTCCCTATCTCCTCCAATGGCGCGTTTCATGCCTCTTACGGGCATTTCTTTCAAATGCCCAGTTTCCGGCGGATGTTCAATGCCCCATTGGTAACGTTTACCCGGTTACAACTAAACAATATTCGATTGGGGAATGCCGATCTCAAGCCGGAACGAACCATCGCTTACGAGATTGGCTTACAGCAGGCAATCACCGAAAATCTTTCGGTCGATATAACCGCTTACTATAAGGATTTCCGCAATTTACTGGGAATTAAACAGGAAACCACACTGGATCGGGTTACTTATATCCGCTATGTAAACCGGGATTACGGTAATACTCGGGGCATTTCAGTGGGATTCACCAAACGAGGGAGACGGGTGAACGGCGGCGCAAACTACACCCTGGCATTTGCCAACGGCAGCTCCTCCAGCCCGGAGGCATTGGAACTGATTAACGTCTCCACCCAGATTGGTGGCGAATCTCAGGTTTTTGCTGAGCGGAAGATATTGCCGTTAGACTGGGACCAGCGCCATGCTGCCAAAGCCTATATCAATTTTCTCAATCCCGGCAGTTGGAGTGTAGGCTTGGTAGGTTTCCTGGAAAGCGGGGTACCATTCAATGTGCAATTTGTGGACCGTTTTGACCTGAACCCCCGGGAATATCGGAATGCCGCCTTTAAACCAACTCAGTGGAGTATCGACCTGAAAGCCAAAAAGTTTTTTAAATTCCGGGGCTTACAAGCCATCATTTTCCTGAAAGTGGATAACCTTTTTGATCACTTGAATCATGAAGATGTTTTTTCAACTTCCGGCAGGGCAGATGTAATTGCGATAAGACCCGAAGAACGCGCCCTGGCAGAAGAGTTGCTCAATCAGGAAGGTCTCTTTACATTTGATGAAGTCAACCTCAATCCGGACTTCTTTTCGCCCCCCCGTAAAATTCAAATGGGACTGGAAATAAAATTTTAACCTACAAATTAACTACCGGGTAATTGACCAATCCGGACGATTGGCAATCAAGTAACACTTAACACGGAATTTACAATGAGAAGAAGTTTATTTATTAGCATCCTCCTTACAATTAGTTTTAGTTTTTCTTTATATCCCCAGGTGTTCCATAAAGAGGATCATCCGCCGCGGCGCCTCCAGGGTTCTTTGCATAATACCCGGGGGTATTCCCGCTTTACCAAAAAGAGCAATGTGCAGGAAGAAGGGTTGGCACAATTCCGTCAGATTGCCATTGTTGACGGCAACCTGGTCACCGGTCCTGTAACCAACTCCGGGGTCATTTCCTATGGTGGTATTGGCAATGATATTCGGATTGGCTGGCCCAAGGGTCCGAAATTCTCCCAATATATTTGGGGGTCGTTCTTTTATGTCGGAGCGGAAGTGATTGGCGCCAACGGCGATACCCTGCATATAATTTCGGACAATATTCCGGGTGAGAATTCAACCGATCAAACCCATGAATTAGCCACCATGCCCCTGCCCGGGTATTACAACCTGGATCGCCCCGGTTCCTTGAATGAACCATTGATTGGGGGGATTAGCGAAGACGTGGGAAAAGACGGTTTTCCCAACACCGGTGATGAGGGGGAAGGTGATGGCAAATTACAGCCGGAAGAAGACTTCAATGGCAATGGTCAATTGGATTTAAGCATGAAGAATGAGGTTAATTGGTTTGCCATCAGCAGTCGCAAGGAAACCTGGCCCGAATACTGGCCCGTAGGCACTTACCCGGGGGACGATCGGCAGCCCGGGGAGAACCGGCCCGGGGTGCGCGCCGGGCGCTGGAACGGCGAGTTTGGCGCTTTTATTCGTGCTGACCAGGAAATCTATTACGCTATGGATGATCGAGAAAATGACGAATTCGAATATTATCCTTTCCCCGGCGATACTGCCGGATGGCCCAACGGTAGACGAGGATTAGGCATTAAAATCGAAAACCGGGATTACCAGTGGAATGCCCGTCTGGCAGAGGATATTCTGATTTGTATCTATGATATCAGTTTGTATGAGGGCGCCCAGGATTTACCCAAGGCAGTGGTGGGAATGTACTGCGACCCCGATTTGGGTGGCAGCTTTACCAATGATGATGCCTTCTTCGATGAAATTGATGATATCACCTATTCCTGGAATAAGCTGTTTATTTCCAATGAGGGACTCCCCCTGGGATATTTCGGCTTTGCTTTTTTGGAAAGCCCCGGGCTTTCTTTTGATGGCATTGACAACGACCAGGATGGCTTAACCGATGAGAGCCAGAGCAACGGCATTGACGATGACGGCGATTGGGTCCCATGGGAAGACACGAACATGAACGGAGTATGGGATAACGAAGACGTGAATTTCAACGGCACTTTAGACCCCGGTGAAGACGTAAATGAAAACGGGATTCTGGATATTGAGCCGCTCAATGATGACCTGGGCTCCGATGGGTTGGGTCCCCAATTTCTGGAATACCATGGGCCGGATCCGGATGGCACCGAAGCCAACGGTCAACCGGACCCCGGGGAACCCAACTTTGACCAGACCGACAATGATGAATCCGACCAGGTGGGATTAACCTCATTTTTCCTGCGCAGCACTCAGGCAAATTTTGGCTATGGCGGTAGAAATGATGAACACTTCTGGAGTGTGGAAACCTTACCCGGCACCTTCGAAATTGTACCCGGCTACACCACGGATATCTCCTTTACCTACGGCAGCGGCTATATCCAATTCAACGATAACGAGCGCACCCATCGCTATGCCATTGCCCTGTTGTTCGGAAATGATTTTGATGATATCCTCCGCAATAAACGCACCATGCAGGAAATTTATGACAAAGACTACAATTTCGCCAAACCGCCACTCCAACCTCTTTTGACCGCTTATGCGGATGATCACCGGGTGTTTTTAAGTTGGGACAGCCGGGCGGAACGCTCCCGGGACCCCATCTATGGGAAGGACTTTGAGGCATATTACGTATACCGCAGTACCGATCCGACCTTCAATGAAATTAAAACCATTACCGATGCTTTTGGAAATCCCCTCCTTTTTAAGCCAATGGCAATTTTTGATAAAATCGATGGTTTAAAAGGACCTCATCCGGTTCGAATTGGTAGTGAAATAGGCGGCTCCAGCGACCTTGGGATCACTTATAATATGGGAACTGACAGCGGTCTGGAACACAACTTTGTGGATACCGATGTCACCAACGGACGCACTTATTTCTATGCCGTCGCCTCTATTGACCAGGGGTATCACCCGGATTTTTACCCGGATATTTCTCCCAAACAAAATCTGCTCCCCATCTCCCCCAC
Source organism: uncultured Calditrichaceae bacterium (assembly GCA_964471235.1). Classification (GTDB taxonomy): domain Bacteria; phylum Calditrichota; class Calditrichia; order RBG-13-44-9; family J075; genus CAYYGL01. The sequence continues at coordinate 5,956 of CAYYGL010000151.1, read as the reverse complement.
CGAATCACCGGTGAATATCCAGATAGACCCGTTGGGAAGACCGATTTCCTTTGATCCCAACACGGCTCAGGTCATCCCCACCGAACATTCGGCGGGTTGGCAGAGCCCCCAATTGGATGACGATGGGATCGAACATGTGAGTGGTCGTGGCACCGGCACCATTTCCGTGGCCGTCTATAATCCCCTGCTCATCAAAAACGGATACCGGTACCGGGTTGAATTTGATGACGATGGAAGTTTGGAACAGTTCGATACGCTCAATTTCACCGGGAAATTAAATCAAATGACCATCTATTCGGTGACCGAGAATTCCACCGTGACCGTCATTAATGATCCGCATAATAATGAGCTAACCGAACGCTACCTGGCAGACGGCTTCCGGGTAACAATGTATACCGATACAACGGGCTATGATTCTGCTCGAACCGGGTGGACCAGCGGGAACAGCCAGTTACGACCGATTAACCTTACGAATCCTGCCCAGGATGTGATGGTGCCGAGGGATTATGAATTCCGGATTATGGGTATCGGCGCAGATACATCATTCAATCACCGCCCGGCGAATTTCCAGATATGGGATGTAACCGATCCGGATAATCAATATAAGATGTCATTTTTGTACATTGATAATGCACCGGAATTTGGTGTTCTGGATGAAGGGGATATCATCACCATCTTTAACAATCCGCACGATCGGAAAACCTTATACCGCTTCAAATTTGATTACCCGGCGACGGTTGACACTGCGGATTGGATTGCGCCCCGGGAAGGGGATGTATTAAAAATCGTTACTAAAAAATCCTTCGACCGTTACGACGCTTTTGAATTCACCATGGTCGGCAACAGTTATAGTAACGAAAAAGCAAAGAACGACCTGGATAATATCTACACGGTGCCGGATCCTTACATCGCCGTCAGCACCCTGGAACGAAAAGTCTTCAATCCCGACGAAGGGCGGGGTGACCGGCGAATCGATTTCGTCAATTTACCCCGCCAATGTACGGTAAAAATTTTCACTGCCTCGGGACGATTGGTGCGCACCCTGCAACACTCAGCGACGGAAAAGAACCGCCGCTTATCATGGGATTTACGTACCAAGGATGGTCTGGAAATTGCCCATGGGGTTTATTTCTACGTGGTAGACGCTCCCGGTATCGGCACCAAAACCGGGAAATTTGCGGTAATTAAATAAGAAGATTCGAGAACCGGAAACGAATCGTTGGGTGATGGGCACCAAAACGACAACATTTATGTGATCGTTAGGCTAAGCAGCAGATGACACTACCCCAGTGTTCTGCCCGCGGTAACATTACGGTTCATATTTCGCGTTTTGATGTTTCACAAGCCTGCTCTTACCGGAAGGGTGGGATGTTCCGTTGAGATATCATGCGATAAAAGCATCGGGTAAATCCGGAAAACCAGGAATAACAACCATATAAACAGGTAGTAGAATGATGAAACAGGTAATCATGGGTTTAGCGGTAATCGTTTTATTTTCCACGGCGGTTTTTTCCCAAAAGACTACCGGTGGAACACAGTTTAACAGCAATGTGAGCGGTACCGGCACGGATGCGGCAACATTTCTGGAAATTGGTGTGGGTGCCCGCGCCATGGCAATGGGTGGGGCTTATGTCGCCATTGCCAACGATCCAACTGCGCTCTATTATAACCCGGCTGGCATTGTTTGGATGGATAATATCCAACTGGAATTAATGCACAATAAATGGCTGGTGGAAACCAACTATGAGTTTATCGGGGCAACCATGCCGCTGCCAATCTTGCGATCCTCCCTGGGGATCAGTCTGATCTTGCTGGATTATGGTGAACAGCCGGTACGTACGGTCGAAAAACCGGAGGGTACCGGGGAAACTTATGGCGCCCGGGATTTTGCTATAGGAGTTACCTATGCCCTGGCGTTAACACCGAATTTCAGTTTTGGAATCACCGGTAAATATATCAATCAAAAAATCTGGAATGAGACCGGGGGCGCCGCAGCAATTGACATGGGAATTTTCTATAAGACCCCCGTACAGGGGCTTCGTCTGGGGATGAGTATCCGGAACTTCGGCGGAGAAATCAGTCTTTCCGGGAGAGACCTGGATACCACCACCGACCCGGATAAGGAAAATGAAAATATTGACCGGGTCCAGGTGCAATACAAGGTAAACTCCTTCCCCCTCCCCCTGATGTTTAAAGCCGGAGTTTCCTATACCATGAATTGGGGGGCATTGGGCAATGTTACCCTTTCATCGGATGTTAACCATCCCAGTCAGGCAACCGAAAGCATCAACATGGGGATTGAATACGGTTATGCCGGTATTTTCTTTCTCCGGGCGGGTTATGACAACCTATTTGAACAAGACGCCGTTAACGGACTTACCGTGGGCGGTGGTGTAGATTATTACGAACCGGGCAAAATCGGATTCCGGATTGATTATGCGTATTCAGACTGGGGACCGTTGCAGAGTGCCCATCGGTTTTCCATTGGAATTATTTTTGATTGATTCCACATCCGGAATCGCTTTCAACAGTACCGGGAATTCCGACCATTTTTCCCCGGTTGTGCGAAACATCCGGAATCGTTTCATTAAACTTCTGAACCAATTCAATTGGTAACTATTCAACCACAGAATTTTCAGAAAAGGAATTCAAAGGAAAAACCGGAAATAACGCATTAAATTCTGCAAAATTTCCTGTTATACCTTTTTTTTGATAAATTTTTTCATATTCTCAATTACCTCTGCGCTCTCTGTGGCAAAACAACTGAAGAGTTTCTTTAATTGTAAAAAGGTGGTTAAATCGTTCCGATATGTTTTCCCATTTGATTTGTTTCTGCCGCACCCTCTCCCGGAGGCGGTTCCATCATTTATTTTCTCTTCTTACTTTTCTCATCCTTACGATCTTTCTGACCGGCTGCACGGATAAAACCCCGAATGTTAAGGAGTCCGAAATTGCCGTGGCACGGGTAGGAGACCGGGTAATCTCTGTAGAAGACTTCCGCCGGAGTTATGAGACCGGGTTCGCTCATTTAAAAACCGGCAACAATCCCAAATTAACTTACCTGAAATACATGATCAACGAACTGCTGCTGGCAAAAGAAGGATACCGACTGGGGTTTGACCAGAGCCCGTTCGTGAAGCATTCTATGCGACGCATGCTGAACGAACTTTTGATCGATGAATTAATTGAGCGGAAGGTGAAACAGCACATTACCATATCCATGGATGAGATTCGAGAAGCGATCAACAAATCCAAAGTCAGCTTTAAGTTCCGCTACTGGGTGGAAAACGATGCTCAAAAAGCGGCGGAGATTTCCGCCGAAATGAAAGAGCGGGGATATGCCGATGTCGTAGATGAATTGATTCACTCGAATCCGGAAGTACAGATAAATCCCAAATCCCTGGAAACCCGATATCTTACCTGGCAACAAGTGACCCCGGAGGTATTTAATGCTATCAAAGACCTGCCTTACGGTGACATTTCCGATCCGGTAGAAATCAATGGTAAATTTTATATTTTTCAGGTGCTGGATATTCGGCGCAAGGCAGTGACGGAGAATGAATATATTGCCAAAGCACCGACATTCAGAAAAATTCTTTATCAACAAAAATTGCAAGAGGGGCTCCTGCAACATGGAACCCACCTGATGAATTCCAAAAAAGTGGTCACCAAAAAAGAGGCCTTTAATCTTTTGCTGGATGCGGTGAGGGAATGGCAAAAGAAACCACAGAACACCTCGCCTCCTTTTGTAGAAGCGGTTCACAAGGCATCAACTGCTCAACCGGGTTTGTATAAGCTGAAACAGCATCTTGCTGAATCGTTCTTTACCTGGCGGGACGGGAGGATGTCGATTAAGGATTTTTTAAATCATTTCGAAACCGATAAGATTAACAAAAAATTGCAGGACGCCCGGGGGTTAACGATAGCGCTTCATAAAGCCGTGGCATTAACCATCCGGGATTATTTTCTGGAACAAGAAGCTCGTCGATTGAATTTGCAAAATGCCCCCGGGGTTAAAAAAGAGTTAGCCCGGTGGCAGGATAAGTGGGTTTTTGAGGAGACCTGGCAATACCTGACCCGTGATGTTCAGGTTGATAGTGGAACCGTTCGGGCATATTTCCAGGCGCATCGCAGCCGTTATCAATTGCGGAAAGATCAACCCCCTCGTTTTTCGGATGTCGCCCGTCAGGTAAAAAATGATGCTTATCACCAGAATATACTGAACGCCCTCAATAAAAATCTTAACGAGTTATCCTCGCGCTACCCGGTTCATATCTATCGATCAGTATTGGATACCATCACGATTATAGATTTTAAGAAATCCCGCTGGGCAAATTTACAGTTATTTCGCACCGGCAGCAATCGCCTGGCGTATCCGACCGTGAATCCCTTATGGAGTATGGAGATCGGAAGAGAAGCGGATTCGGAACGGAAAGAGTGAATGGGTCATATATGCTGCCGGCGCATTTGCAGAGGGGAACCGTGAAGCTTTCTGCGGATACCGGAGCAGGTCCCATTCCGTCAAAGAAAACGGTTAAAGGATAAAAACGTGCCTGCGTTCCGGAAAAACTTGGAATTGCTGATTTCATTATTTTCAACTTTCAATTGTTAGCATGTTGTTCTCCTCCCCCTGGCTGAAACTGTCCCATGTCTTCATTCGCCGCGATTCTTTGATAGCAATGCCTCCCTTTCTTTTAATTTCCCTTTCGCAATTTCACCGATTATGCTTATCTTCTTCCAAATTTTTTAAAACAGCTATTTAGCAAAGGAGACGTCATGCGTATCTTACGGTTTCTTTCCTCTCTGTTAATGATGCTTCTTGCCTTTCTGGCGCTGCAATGTCAAAAAAAAGCCGGGGAGCAGCAAAAACCTGATACGTCTTTTATCCTTAAAGGTGAAAAACATTTTCGTAGTCTGAAGATGCTCACCGATGAAGGCGAAAACGCCGAGGCTTATTTTTCTTTCGATGAAAAGAAGCTGGTGTACCAAACCACCCACGGTGATTTAAAATGCGACCAGATTTTTGTGATGAACTTAGACGGCAGCGGCAAAAAGATGATCTCTACCGGGAAAGGACGCACCACCTGCTCCTATTTCCTGCCCGGTGATACATTGATTCTTTACGCTTCCACTCACCTGGCAGATGAAAACTGCCCGCCCCCGCCGGACCGCTCCCGCGGGTATGTCTGGGAACTTTATAAGACCTACGATATTTTTGTCGCTACCCTGGATGGGAAAATCGTCAAACAACTCACCAATACCCCCGGCTACGATGCCGAAGCAGTGGTCTCTCCGAAAGGGGATAAAATTGCCTTTACCTCTACCCGAGATGGCGACCCGGAGATTTACATTATGAACATTGACGGCAGTAACCAGACCCGCCTGACCCATGCCAAAGGATATGACGGCGGTCCGTTTTTCTCGCCGGATGGAAAGCAAATCGTTTTTCGCGCCAGCCGACCGAAAACACCGGAAGAGCTTAAGGATTACGATGAACTGGTAAAACTGGGTTACGTGCGCCCCACTACCCTGGAGCTTTATGTGATGAATTCCGACGGCACCAATATTCGCCAGATCACCCATTTCGGCAAAGCCAGTTTTGCCCCTTATTTCCATCCGGACGGCAAACGGGTGATTTTTGCATCCAATGTCAACAGTCAGAACGGGCGCAACTTCGACCTCTACCTGATTAACCTGGACGGCACCGGGCTGGAGCAAATCACTTTCAACGACACTTTTGACGGATTTCCCATGTTCACTCATGATGCTAAATACCTGGTGTTTGCCTCCAACCGCTTTAACAAAAAGCCGGGCGATACCAATATCTTTCTGGCTGAATGGGTGGAGTGAGATGAGAAGAGGTATAGGGGTATAGGGTATAAGGAAAGGGTGAGAGAGCGACGGATCGTCAAAATTATGGAGTTTGAATAATTAATCGGGCTATTTTTAATGCTCG
>CAYYGL010000150.1:0-11896 GCA_964471235.1 uncultured Calditrichaceae bacterium | reverse complement strand
TATGCCCAGAAATGGGCTGTTTCAAACGGCAATCTGTATGTAGACCCCATTGAAGCGTATGTGGGCATCGGATTAACCAACCCGGCTTATCATCTGGATGTCAGCGGGCAACTCAATGCCAGTGAATACTTTCTGAACGGTTCAAAGATTGGCGTCTGGTACCAAACCCCCACCAACGATCTCTACTATAGCAGTGGAAAGGTGGGAATTGGTACAACGACGCCTTCCAGCGATCTGTCTGTCGCCGGCGAGATTGACATCAGTGGCAGCCGCTTGCACGTGGGAACCAACGGAAATATAGGGATAGGAACAAGCAGCCCTGCCGCCCGGCTCCATGTGAAAGGGATTTCCGGCACGAGTGAAATCATGCGGCTTACCGATTATGGTGATCATTCGGAACTGCGTATCCAGGTAACAGGAAGCCGCACGGAGCTTCAAAGCTGGGGGGAAGCGGCTGCCACCAATCCCACCATCCCGGCTCCCTTAATCCTCAACCCTTCCGGCGGCAGTGTGGGCATCGGCACTACCAATCCCGGCAGCTACAAACTGGCGGTGAACGGCTCCGTGCATGCCAAAGAAGTGGTGGTGGAAACCGGTTGGTCGGATTTTGTATTTGAGGATGACTACCGCCTGCCGCCCTTAGCGGAAGTGGAGCAGCATATCAAAACGCACAAGCACCTGCCGGATATTCCCTCCGCTGAGGAAGTGGCTGCCAACGGCGTCAGCGTGGGCGAGATGCAAGCCAGGCTGCTGCAAAAGATTGAGGAGCTGACGCTGTATGTGATTGAGCTGAAGAAGGAGAATGAGGCGTTGAAGCAGCGGGTGAATGAATTGGAAAATTGATAAAATCAGCGTCCGTTTTTTTAAGTAACACAGAATTCATTAACCAAAGTTAAGAGAATAAACCATGAAACAGATCATTGCATATTGTATCCTTTTGATTATCGTTCCAATGCTGGCCCAGGACCCGGTGGTTCCATTGGAGTTTTCGGATATGTTTAATGAGAGAGGTTTTTATAAATCGAATGCGGTGATGGCAGACCTGAATGAAATCATATCGGAATTCAACGGAAATTTGAGCCTGTCTTTTCCCCTATTCCACATCAAAGGGAAAGGTGGTTTGGATGTGAACCTGTCGTTAAACTATAATGGGTCGATAGGATACACGGTAATCAACGAAAACACCGGAACTTCAGGCCACCAGAGAGATTGGTTTAATGTGAATGGTCCCGGTTGGGTGCTGAGTTTAAACGGAATTACCATTCAAGTGTTTAATTTTGAAACAGCTTATTTTTCAAGGAGTGTCCGCAACGGCAATGACTGGTTGTCAAATGATGGTAACGTGTCACTCTTGACATCCGGGTATCATTATACGGATAATATTTCCTGGTATGGAACATCCACGGGCGCCAGCCCCACGCTACCGGAAGAAAATATTATTACCCTTATGAACGGTGATGGAAGTACCTTTTCATTAATTAATCCAAAAAGTTTTATTAACCCTTCATTCAATGGGGGGTTTAGCGGTGAGTTCCGGTCAGATGACCGTTTTGGAAGAGATAAAGCATTGGTCTGGTTTCAGAACGTTCAACCCCACAATCCTCGCAATGATGCTTACAAGAATCGTTTACTCAATCTGTACCGGGGAGATGGAAGAATTATTACCTATGTCGAACAATTAACAGAATTATATCTTTCACCTACGATGTTAGATGAAATAACATTGCAACAATTTTATCCTTATAAAATTATAGATGCCAAAGGAAACACAATCCAAATAGATTATTATAGCTCTTTAGACCCGGATAACAATCCGGTATCACCAAACTACCAGGTTATTGGTCATCCTTTAGTTAAAAGTATCAGTATCCCCGGTGTAAATGAAGGGATTGAATTCGAGTACATATATGACGATTTAGGTGAAGCGCTTTTCGGTTTAGTTATTCGATTCGAAGGACGTCAATATTTGATTTATCTTCAAGGAGCAGGTGGAAGTGTGGTGGATTTTCCCCTGGAAGTTATTGAGGATTGGGATTCGGTAAAAACAATTATGAATACCCGCAGGGATGATACTCGTGACGCCATTGGTTATGTCAGCCAAATTATTGATCCGGAAGGGAGGGCAACAAACTTTTATTATCAAACATATCACCGTAAAGTGGACCTTGGAAACAGTTTAGCTTATGATTGGGTGCCACAGAATTGCACGAACTGTTCGCCGGCTCCCAATAAATTTGATATCCGTTTTAGCAGAATCAACAAAATCGAATACCCGGAAGGGAGAACCACCGAATTTGTATATTGGGAAAACAGTCAACATGCCATTCCCGGGTATGATTTGGAGCAGGCACAAATAACGGTGTTAGGATTGGGAGGACTGGGATTCTATGAAAGCGCCTCCCGTTATAAATGCGAACAAGATGGCACCGGCGGAATCGGTAGAGACGCCTGGTATAACAATATTGTCGCGCTCCGCACCGTGCGGGATGGACTTGATAAAATCCGGGAGGATCGCTATATTTTCCAGTGGAACAATTTTCAATATTCCAACTGGGGTGAACCCACATCCGCAATTGGGTATAAAAGCCAGGATTATGAGGATTTATATACCACAATACATGAACAATACAGCTTTACTGAAAGCGGTGTTTCCCAACTCGAATCAAAAACTATTTATAAATACCGGATGATGCCCTATACCAATTTACCAAAGTTTACCCCGGATATTGGAATGAAGATCCTTTTAAAATCTGTTTCTAAATACTCAGAAAACAGTGTCTTTCATGACTCCACATCTACGGAATATTTCGGGGAAGCAGGATATAGCCAGTATTGGGGAAACCGAATTCAGAACCATTATTTTTTCTCTAAAAGTTTTTTGGAAAAAATCAAGCAGATACAAACTTTTGCAGGGGGAGTGAAGAGCGGTACAGAAACCTGGGATTATCAATTGGCATCTGACAGCTTAACTTTTCAACAAATTCAATATACTGACCGCCTGGGACAAACAAAAATTTCCACTTTTGATACGGATTTTCTGATTCCCCCCGATTCGTTAAAACAAGATTCTTACTATCAATTTGATATACCGGACCAGGTTATAACTTTTCCGGATACCAATCAAATGGGCGCGGCAGATACCCTGTCAAGATCTATAAACAGATATTACCTGGAATCTGATAAGACCGAATTTCAATTCCTGACCATCGTTAAGAATCGACCAGACCCGGTAAATTCCCCTGACTCTTTAATTCATTTTTACCAGCATGGCATTCTGGAGGTGGGCTATCAATACATTCCGCCACCCACTCAAAATGTTTTGATGACCGGCGAAATAAAGCATGAGGCTTACATCGGATTTAAAAAAGATTTCCCGGATACATTAAAACACCTCTCCGGCGTACAGAGTGTTAAACTTCGTTTTTACGTTCATCAGGCTTCCGGTGCACCATTGCAGAGCAATGTATATACCATCACTGAACCCTGGAACCCACAGGATACCGCTTATCACATTCCGGGTGCGGCATTCTATCAAAGCATCAATATTGTGGAAGACCAGTGGCACGAAGTCGATATTACCAACCATTATAATGCCTGGAAATATGATCACAACAACCATTTTTACGGAATCAAGATTGCCATTGATGACACCATCACCAGCCCTGACAGGGGTTACTACATTTTTAAAGATACCTATCATCCTGATAACCCGCAATTGATGCTACAATTGGAGATCAATACCGGCAGCGGCAACCCTATTGTGTATACTTCATACAACGGGTATCAGTCCCCGGTGGGAGGCACCGTAGGCCAAAAGAAGCGGGAAATTCAATTCAATTATGGAAATGGAATTGCACGTAAGGAAACTTCCTTTCTCTACTACTTGTATGGAGCTTTCGGGAACCTGTATCAAATTAAAGACTTCAATGGAAACATATCTCAGTTCTTCTACGAAAATCGGTCTTTTGATGCGCTAAGGGTGTATGATGACGGCAATGTAGTAACTCAGAGAGTGGATACTCTCACTAACTACGTAGTGGCACCTTTAACACAGTTATACCCGGAAGGGCTGAGCGGTGACACCCTGAAAGTCTATCGCATGGTAAACGCCCTGGGGCTGCCCATGCACACCATTGACGCCAACGGGGTGCTGTATGATTACAAATTCGATAAAATCGGACGCATCTCATCGCTCACCTATCCCCACGACTTTTTTGCCCCGGAAACAGTGAATGTGGATACCAGTTGGAAATTTTATGTTGGCGAATGGATACAGGCATTTTATAATGTGAAATACCAGCGATGGGAATATAATCAGAATGCATTCCGAATTGAAAAACAATATGTGGTAGCCACCAATGGCAACACCGGCTATCAAAAAGGGCGCTTGTACCTGAAATTTACCGGTCTGGACACTTTTGCCGTCTCCAACCTTCAAAGCGCCAAACTGCATATTTTCTGTAAAGACATTGAACTGAACACCGGCTCCACGCCCCTCTCGATGCGTCTGCAATCGGTTAACCAGAGTTGGAATACCAATTACAACAACAGCCAACCGCCATCGCTGGGCAATGATTCCACCGTGGTGGCGGTCATCGACTCCGGCTGGAACGTGATCGACCTGACCCCCTGGGTGCAAACCCTGCTGGCGACTCCCGATAGCGGCCTGTGCCTGTATATCACCCGGGGAGACAGCCAATCCTACCTGTTTGATAACACCGGTTTCAACAAGGCGTATCTGGAAATTACCGCCACCTTCTCCAAACCGCTGGAAACCCATTATACCTTCAAGCAGGAGTATTTTGACAGCGAAAACCGGCTGGTCTCCCACCTGCGGCAATACCGCCAGGGCGCCGGATTCCAGAATATCATCGACTCCCAATCCGAATCCCTATACGACGGGCTGGGACGCATCACTGAAACTCGCGCCTATTATGACGACGCCAACTACTACGCCACCCTCACCGGCTACACCTATGCGGATCAGGTGGACAGCCTGCGCAATGCCAACGGGCATACCACGTACAACGATTACGACTTCCTCAACCGCCTCACCCGCACTACCTTTGCCGACGGCAACTCCACCCGCAAGGGGTATGGCTACACCGGCACCCTGAGCGCGGTGTATAACCCGATTTCCAACGCCGACCACTTTCTTAACGAAATCCCCGCCGGTTCCTTCTTTTCCGTGGATACCACTATCGATGAGTTAGGGCGCATCAAGCTCTCCTACAGCGATGCGGTGGGCAACCTGCGCCAGGAGATTGTCGATCCCGGCGGGTTGAACCTGGTGACCAACTACTACTACAACGCCCTCTACCAGCAAGTGCGGGTGGAAAAACCTGAAGGCGACGAGGTGCGCTACCGCTACAACAGCTTCGGGGAACTGTTGCGCCGGGAATCCCCCGACGCCGGCATCAGCGAATACCACTACGATCCCAACGCCAACCTGCGCTTTACCCAGGACGCCAACCTGCGCGCCGCGGCCAAAGTGCTCTTTACCGGCTACGACGGGCTGAACCGCCCCACCGTTACCGGCATTGCCGCCGGGACGGACAGCGCCGCCTTTGCCGAGCTGCGGGGAGACTCCACCTACAGCTTTGAAGGCGACACCGCCGCCTGGATTAGCGTGAACCACTATGATAAAACGCCCGATCCCGCCGCCTATCCCTGGAACCAATATGACATTACCGGCGTGGCCGGGCAGATGCGCAACCTGAAGGGCCGGCTGGCTGCCAACGCCTACCGCAGCGGCGCAGGCGGGATGGCGGATGACGACACCCTCACCGGGCAATACGGCAGCGCAGCTACCTTTACCGCCCGCCAGACCCTCACCACCGGCAATCCCTTTGAGGTGACCGCTCCGGGCGGCAACGTGACCCTGAAAGCCGGGCAGAAGATTACCCTCAACCCCGGTTTCCACGCTTACAGCGGCAGCCGCTTCAGCGCCGCCATTGATACCGCCCTACAGAACGCCCCGCAAAGCGGCAAAAAGTGGCAATTAGAACTGTACAGCTACGACTACCGCGGGCGGGTGGAGAAAAAGTGGGTCTTTCGCGACCTGGGGGGTGAGCCTGTCGAACCCCAGGTGACCTATAGCTACGAATACAACTCCCAGAACGCATTGACCAAAACCACCGTGCAGGTGGGCACGGAGAGTTTCTACCATTTCTACGAATACGACCGGTTGGGGCAGTTGGTAAAGGTGTACACTTCCACCGACGGCAACAAACCGGCGCAGGCGGATGTGGTGTATGCCTACAACCCGGTGGGCGCGGTGGATACCCTGCGCTATGGGGAGCAAAGCAACGGGTTTACCGTGGAGCTGCCCTACCGGTATAACGTGCGGGAGTGGCTGACCGACATCGCCGATGTGAGCAGCGGCGCAGCGCCCTTTGCGGCGAAGTATAGCTACTTTGCCAATGGCAACATCCAGGAATCCGAATATCGCAACAGCGGCTCGCTCATGGAGCAGCGCTACAAGTATGCCTACGGTTATGACAATGCCAACCGCCTGCTCAGCGCCGATTACCAATATTTTTCCAGCAGTTGGCAAAACCCTGCCCGCTTTGATGTGAGCGGTTTGCAGTATGATGGCAATGGGAACATTCTGGGATTAGTGCGCAAGAAAGAGGATAACTCCACGATAGATAACCTCACGTACGCGTATATTGCCGGAACCAACAAATTGCAAAGCGTAACCGATGCCGTGGGTGTGAGCAATGAAGACTGGGATGCGGAAAGCAGCACCTTTGCGTATGACGGGAATGGGAATGTAATTGAGATGCTTGAAAACGGCCAGCTGGCAATAAGCGCCATCACTTACGACCACCGCAACCTGCCGGTAAGCCTGCTAAACCGCAACGGCGAAGTGGTGAACTACCGCTACAACGCCGCGGGCCAGCGGATATATAAGAAAATTGGCAGCCAAACCGCTGAGCACTATATTTTAGACGGTGACCAGACGGTGGCGGTGTATGAGAACGGTGCGGTGGAATACTGGAACATCCTCGCCAACGGCGTGGTGGGACGCTATGAGCCGGGCAGCGGGAGTAAGTTTTATTATCTCAAAGACCACCTGGGCAGCACCCGGGCGGTAGTGAACGCCAGCGGCACGGTGGTGGAAGCGCACGACTACTACCCGTTTGGGCTGCTGATGCCCGGTAGGGATTACCAGAGCGGTGAGCGAACCAAAGAACTGTTTACCGGGAAGGAAAGAGACGGCGAGACCGGGCTGGACTATTTTGGGGCGCGGTATTACTGGGCTGCCGGGGGCCGGTGGTGGAGTGTGGACCCGCTGTTAGAAAAGTATCAATCATTTAGCCCTTATATCTATTCTGCAAACAATCCGACCTCCTATATAGACACTGATGGTAAAAAAATTATGTCCACCAAACAAAATAAGGCAGTGGAAAAAATGTTACAAGAATTTGGTCCGAGATATTTCAAAGAGTTAAGGGAGGCGAGAGATAAGTATTATAAAGAAAATCCAATTTATCTTTTCCCATTTAGCGAAGATGATTTTTTATCTGAAAATCCGTATACTTTTGATGAAAAATTTCCCCCTCCTTCAAGCATGTTTGATCTTATATGGGGAGAGATGTTTGACCGAAAATTTTCATCCACTACGTATTATGGCGAAAGTAAAAAATTTGGTAAGTTCGAAATCTACACGGTTGAGAATGAATATGCTTCAGGGGTTACAGTTTTAGATGTCGCAGCAATAAATAAGGTAAAACATGGCACCTTTAATCCTGAGATGAAAGTAATTATTTTGATAAACTCGAAGGGTGAGATAGTCGGTAGAATTTATATGACGAATGAACAGTATAATAATTTTCTTGAATTAGTTGGTGAGCCCCGGGAAGATGAAAACGAAAATCAGGAATAAATCTTTAAGTTAGATTCAATACTAAGAGTAAAACGAATAAGAAAAGTTTTAATCCCAATTTTTTGAGGAGTCTTTAACTATGAATATTAAGATGCATTTTGGGATTATATTAATTTTTTGCATTTTATCTTTCATTTTCCTAATCATTTCAATACTAGGTTTGAGAAGGTCAAAAAATCTTAAACGAATATTGTTAGCTTTATTCAGTTTGATATTCCTTTCTTATTCAACAATTATCTTCAAACATTACTTACATTATAATCAAGTCATATCTATTGATCATGATTGGTTGAGGTTTATGTTTGTTAAGTATATTGAAAAATACAATGAACTTCCTCAAACTTACGATGATCTTCGCAGAGCTACAAAAAATGTTCATATATTAGTGGAACAACACTTTGTATTTACAAAGCCTCAAATCAGATTCTTAATCACTTTTGATGGGAACGATCAATTGACAGTCACTTTTTATGAAGATGGTTTTGATAAAAAAAATGACAAACTAGTTAAAGTGCTCGATAGTCCGATTTATATTTATGGAATTAATGTTAAAGGGGATATAATTATAGATGTACAGGAATATTCAATTTCAGATATTGTTGTTCCTGAAAAGATAGATGCACTGAAAAAAGACATTTTGTCAAAGTTAAATTGAATTTTAATCAGATTGCCAGAGCAAACCCGGTTTAAAGTTTACGGTAACGCCTCTCCTTCGAAGCATTATGAAAGGAACGGCAGAATTTTAGCGCTCACCCGCTACCAAGAAGACAACACCGTGATTGACCAGTTGAGCTATGCCTACATTGCCGGAACGAACAAATTGCAGAGCGTAACCGATGCGGTGGGTGTGACCAGTGAGGACTGGGATGCGGAAAGCAGCACCTTTGCCTACGACGGCAATGGGAATGTGGTAGAAATGCTGGAGAACGGCGTTCCGGCTATTAGCGCCATAACCTACGACCATAGGAATTTGCCGGTGAGTTTAATTAACAGAAACGGCGACGTGGTAACCTACCGCTACAACGCCAGCGGCCAACGGATTTACAAGCAAGTTGGCAGCCAGACACCGGAATATTACCTTATGGATGGCGACCAGACGGTAGCGGTTTACCAAAACGGTGCGGTGAGGTATTGGAACATAATGGCAAACGGAGTGGTGGGCAGGCGTGAAGCTGCCGGAAATAAGTTCTATTATCTCAAAGATCACCTCGGCTCCACCCGGGCGGTTGTGAATGCCTCCGGCACGGTGGTGGAAGCGCACGACTATTACCCGTTTGGGCTGCTGATGCCGGGGCGGGATTACCAGAGTGGCAGCGAGACCAAGGAGAAGTTTACCGGGAAGGAGCGGGATAGGGAGACTGGACTGGATTATTTTGGGGCGCGGTATTACAGTCCGGCTCTGGGGCGGTGGTTGGCGGTAGATCCGCTGGCAAGTAAGTATCCAGATTGGAGTCCATATGTTTATAGTTTCAATAATCCAGTAAATTATTTTGATCCAAATGGGTTAGCAGGCCTAACAGCCAAAAAGAGACAATTTTATAAAACGGTAGCTAAAAATATCATAACTGCGGCATCAGAAAAAGGTATATTAGAGACAAAAGCATATTTAATAGTTGCCCAAAGAATACAAGAAAATGGTTGGGGAACAACTGCTCCCGGAAACAATTTGTTTAACATAAAAGGTGAATACAAGGGTGCTTCGATTACCATCACTACTCATGAAGAAGATTCAAAGGGGAACAGAACCAAAATAGTGGACAAGTTTCGAAAATATGATTCTCAGAGCGAATCAATTAAGGATTATCTAGAAGTATTGGAAAATAATTTTCCAGATGCCTATAAAGCATTAACTGATGATAAGAAAACAGTAGATGACTTTGTAAAAGGGCTTGAAAATGGAACAAAAGGGAAATATGCTACAGATGCGGATTATGGTGATCAAATAAAGAAGCTTTATAAACAAGTAAAAAAGGAATATGAACAGTACAAAAAAGAGCAAGAGAAAAAAGATAAAAAGGATAGTGAAAAAGAAAAGAAATCGCAACAATCTTCTGGAGATTAGTCATGAAAGTTTTTTTCCAATTAGCAATAATATGCGTGTTAAGTTTAAAGACGCATGGTGGCGAATATGTTTGGCATACAGACATTGATAACGATGGCAAAAAAGAAAGGATTGAAATTTATCCACAACAAGACAGTTTTTACCTAAGAATAAACAAAACTGATTATAATTTGAACTCAAGATCCATTTATACAATCGTAGACGAGAAAAACAAAGATCACATAATTGTACTTTTTGACGTTGATTGTGACAGTACGCTCGAAATTGCCATATGTACTGAGCATCCATTATTTTCCAACAAATCAATTTTAAGAGTTTTTAAATACCAAAACAATGCCTTAAAGCCACTACATTTTTTCTATAATCTTGATGATAGTTCCTCTGAATTAATCTCTATCAAAAAAATAACTGTTTGGGACTCTTCTAATAATAGTCTATACGTAGTTACGGGTAGAAAGGGATATAATGCCTCTAATTCAGAGACGGTCTTTCTCTATAAAGTTGAACTATATAGATGGAATGATGAAGTAGGGAAAATAATTAAGCTCGGTGAGAAATACTATGAAGACATTGACAGAAAAGCTCTATTTAAATTGATATTCTGATATTTATTTGTATGACATTGGCATTCGTTTACTTGCGATCCAGAGAGGCAAACCTGTTTAACTACATATAGGGCCGTGAATTAGTAATGGGGTGGTAGGGCGTCTGGAGTATCGCCCGGATGAGGCCATGGGGGTGACGCAAACCATGCAGATCGGCGATCCGGTGGGGGAAAACGAGTTGGTCATTGACACGCTCACCTGGTCGATCAACGGTCAGCCCCGGGCGACGGATACGCTGCGGTTCACCACCCACGGTGTCTACGAAGTAACCGTAAACGTCACCCGCACCACCGGGGTAACCACCACCATAAGCAAGGTGGTAGAGGCGCACGATTATTACCCATTTGGGCTGCTGATGCCCGGCAGGGATTACCAGAGCGGCAGCGAGACCAAGGAAAAGTTTACCGGGAAGGAGCGGGATAGTGAAACCGACTTAGACTATTTTGGAGCGCGGTATTACTGGGCTGCCGGGGGTAGGTGGTGGAGTTTGGACCCTTTAGAAAATACTTTCACTAAATGGAACCCTTACAACTATGTCTTCAATTTACCTATTATTTATGTTGATCCAATGGGATTTTCTCCTGCAACTAGAGATCTACAATCTGGCTTGCAAGCAGATTGGGATGCAGTTTATGGACCATCGAATAATAGTTTACCAGGCTGGAGTACATGGCAGGGGACATCGAAAGATTATTTGGAAAATTACCGTAATGAGTTGGGTGGTCATTGGGAAAAAAATATTATGGAACTGGCAGTGGTGGAAAAGCAGCAGGTGGAGTTAATATTGAACCTGTTTTTGATTGGCAAGGATATTTTTGGATCTGGGTAGGGCCTTACCCTGTATCGATAATGCATTTATTTAGTGATCTTCGAGTTAAACAATATTCTATCAACGAAGGTCAATTATATTATACGGATCCTCCTTTAGTTATATATTAATGGTACGCCGGTTGAAAATAAAGTTATTACTGGAGTTCCACCTGAAGCTAGCACGAAAATAGGGGTTTTTAGGAGTGGATGGCAAAGAGCAAAATTTTTAAAACAACTTGCAAGAAGTGGAAAAACTCCAAGATGGATGAATCAATGGTTGCTAAAAGGTAAAGTTCCCCCTGGGGTTCAGGTTGATCACAAAATACCATTATCTATTGGAGGAAAAGATTTGCCTTCAAACATGAGATTGCTTGATATAGCAACTCATAAACTTCATCATAGATTTTATCAACCGTGGTTAAGATAAAGAGAATAGGAGGGAAAAAATTATGTCTGAGAAATTATATGATAAAATCCCTAAATCTGCAATAAAAAAATAAAGAAGGTGCTCCAAGTGTTTGGAATTAT
>CAYYGL010000149.1:0-11933 GCA_964471235.1 uncultured Calditrichaceae bacterium | reverse complement strand
GTTCTTATTCATGGTTCAGTGGTTGTTTTTTCACCTCACCCAACCCCTCCCGCCCAAAAAACGGGGCACCTTGCTCCTTCGGAAGGATGGTTGGGGTGGGGATGGGTGAGGCTCGTTTCAGATAATTACGACAATACGCGGAAAAGCCGGAATGACGGAAACGGGCATATCGCATAATAGTTTACGTTTTGTAAAAAAAGATAAGGGCATTGACCTATGAAGAAAAAGACCGTCGGGTTCATCATGCTTTTACTGGTTGGTACGGTGATGTTGTATGTCTGGCAAGCCCACCGTGGGGTTCACTCCCATCCACCAGAGCCCGGATCGTTTCCCGCAGTAATTGGCGGGGAAGAAAACCCGCAGGCGCGCTGGCAGTGGGAATGGCAGCGATTGCGGGACCCGAACAGCGGAAAAATTCCTCCCGGTATTCGTGCCCGGGAGCTGGCGTATGCAGCCACCCTGCCGGTTGCGCCGTCAAGCAGTTCGCTTTATAAACGGAGATCTTCCGGGGAAACCGACTGGATCAGCCGGGGTCCGGTGAATGTGGGCGGGCGCACCCGTGCCCTGGCAATTGATGTCACCGATGAGAATGTCATCCTTGCCGGGGGCGTTTCCGGCGGTATGTGGCGTTCTGATGACGGCGGCGCTACCTGGATCAAAACGACCGATCCCTCCCAGTTGCACAGCGTCACGGCAATTGTGCAGGATACTCGCCCCGGGAAAACCAACACCTGGTATTACAGCACCGGGGAATTGGTGGGCAATAGCGCCAGCGCCGGTTCCGACGGTTTTTTCGTGGGCGATGGCATTTTCAAATCCGATGACGGCGGTAATTCCTGGACCCCCCTGCCCGCCACTGTATCCGGCACCCCTCAATTCGATGCCCTTTTCGATATCGTCTGGAATCTGGCGCTCGATCTATCCAATCTATCCCAGGACGAGATTTATGCTGCCACTTATAATTCAATTCAACGCAGTGTAGATGGCGGCAATTCCTGGGAAATCCGTCTGGGTGGGTTTTCTTCCCCTTTTTCCACCCGTACCGATGTAGCTGTATCCGCCAACGGAATTGTTTATGCCACCCTGAGCAGTGAAGGCAATGACCGGGGTATCTGGCGATCATCCGACGGCATCTTCTGGAGTCGAATTACCCCGCCGGGTTTTCCCTCTACCTACGGGCGGATTGTCATTGGTATTTCCCCTGTGGATGAAAACGATGTTTATTTTCTGGCAGAAACCCCCGGCAGTGGATTAAACGACCACAGTCTCTGGCATTACCAATCCGGCTCCTGGCAGAATTTATCCGGGAACCTGCCGGCTTACGGACCACCGGTGGGAAATTATGAGTCTCAGCACTCCTATGATATGCTCATCAAACTTAAACCGGATGCCCCAAATGTTATCTTCATTGGCGGCACCAATTTATACCGCTCTACAGACGGCTTTGCCACCCGGAATCATCTTGCCTGGATTGGCGGCTATGCGCCTGTGAATGATGTTTCCCGCTACCCCGGGCAGCATCCCGACCAGCACGCCCTGGTATTTTTGCCCTCAAACCCACGGGTCATGTTTGCTGGTCATGATGGTGGTATTAGCAAAACCCTCGACAATACTGCCGCCACCGTGGTTTGGGATACCCTGAACAATGGCTACCTGACCAGCCAATTCTATACCCTGGCGATAGATAAAGCGACTGAAGGGAGCCAGTGGGTGGTCGGTGGCATGCAGGATAACGGCACCTGGGGCGTGAACGATGAGACCGGCAGTGTTCCCTGGCAGGAATTCTTAACCGGTGACGGTAGTTTCTCTGCCATTTCAAACGGCGCCGATTTTTTTTATTTATCAATTCAGAGTGGTCCCGCGTTTCGATTCAGCCGGGATATGAGCCAGTGGACCCGGATTGATCCGGCTGGCGGCAGCGGTTATTTATTCGTGAATCCCTTTGTCTTAGACCCCAACAATAACAACCGGATATATCTTGCCGGGGGCGATCGCATCTGGCGGAATTCCGATGTCAGCCAGATTCCCCTGTTCTCCGAAGATCCGGCCACGGTCAACTGGAAGCAAATAACCACCACCCAAATTTTTGATGGCAAAATCAGCGCCCTGGGCATTACCAAAACACCTGCGAATCGGTTATACTACGGAACTACCAGGGGTCGGATTTATCGGTTAGATAATAGCCATACCGCTAATCCGATCCCCATCGAAATTACCGGTCCTAATTTCCCTGCCGATGCGTATCTGAACTGCATTGCCGTAAACCCGGAGAACGGCGATGAATTGGTAGTGGTCTTTTCCAACTACAATGTAGTAAGCCTGTTTCGCAGCGGTGATGGGGGCAGTAGTTGGAGCAATATCAGCGGGAACCTGGAACAAAACCCGGATGGTTCCGGAGACGGACCTTCCACCCGCTGGGCAGCAATAATGCCCGTGCAGGGCAGGCAGTACTACTTTGTGGGGAGCAGCACCGGGTTGTATTCCACTACCGCTTTAAACGGTGCCCTGACCATCTGGAAGCAGGAAAGTCCCGACCTGATTGGCAATGTGGTGGTGGATATGGTGGCAGTTCGCCCGGTAGACGGGCTGGTGGCGGTGGCGACCCACGGCAATGGAGTCTATAGCCGCCACTTCCCCACCCGGCCGGGCGATGGGGGACCCCCGATTGCCGAGTCATTTGTGTTACAGCAAAACTATCCCAACCCGTTTAACAACATCACCCGGATTCCGTTTACCCTGAACACCGAGAGCCAGGTTATCCTGCAAATTTTCAATTCCCGCGGGCAGCAGGTGCGCACCCTGGTGAACCAGACACTTACGGCGGATACCTACACCCTAACCTGGGATGGCACCGACCACTCCGGGCACCGGGTTGCCAGCGGGGTCTATGTCTATCGCTTAACGGTGGATAATCAACACGAAGAAAAACGGATGGTGCTGGTAAAATGATGCCGGAAGAGACAACAAAACGGGCAGCAGCGGAGAAAGAAAAATCCTACCGGGAAACGCTAACGTATTTGTTCCAACTGCACCGGGTGGGCATCAAACTGGGGCTGGATAACATCCGGGCGCTGCTGGATTTTGTCGGTAATCCCCAGGCGCATTTCCCGGCAATTCATATCGCTGGTACCAATGGCAAGGGGTCAACCGCCGCGATCATCGAATCGATTTTGTTGTGCGCCGGGTATAAAACTGCTTTGTATACCTCACCCCACCTGGTGGATTTCCGGGAGCGAATTCGGGTGAACCGGCAAATGATTTCCGTAACGGAAGTGGTGGAGTTTACCCGGCGGGTTCGTCCGCTGGTGGAGAGAATTCAGCCCTCTTTTTTTGAAGTTACGACCGCCATGGCGTTTGCGCATTTTGCCCGGCGGAAAGTGGATATCGCGGTGATCGAAACCGGCATGGGCGGGAGATTGGATTCCACCAACGTGGTGCATCCCCTGAGCACGTTGATCACTCCCATAGACTTTGATCATCAGCATTACCTGGGTGGGAGTTTACGAGAGATTGCCTTCGAAAAAGCGGGCATCATCAAACCGGGGGTGCCCTGTCTCACCAACAACCGCACTCCGGAAGTGCTGGCGGTGCTGCGGGAACAATGCAAGGCAAAAAAATCCCCTTTTATAGATGTGGCGCAAGAGAGTACGTACCGGTTACAACAACTCGAGTTGGACGGCAGCCGGTTCATCTATCGGAATGCAAGGTGGGAATTCGATGATCTCTACCTCAATTTAGCCGGGGAATATCAGTTGGAGAATGCCCGTCTGGCGCTGTCTGCCCTGGCGCACCTGTCGGCTCCCCTGCCGGTCGATGCCCCGGCAGTTCGGGAAGGGCTGGCAGCGGTAGAGTGGCGCGGTCGCCTGCACCGGGTCTCCACTGATCCGGCAATCTTTGTGGATGTCTCTCACAACCCGGGCGGCGTCGTTAGAACGCTTGCCTTTCTGCATCGGTTTTATTCTCCGGAACAAATAAATGTAATCACGTTTCTTCAGGAGGATAAGGATTATCGGGAAATTGCCCGCCTGCTTGGCGATGGCTGTGGACAATGCTGGGTGGTGGATTTGCCATTGGGAAAACCGCTGCCCGGGAAAGTGTATGCCGATGCGCTTCGTCAGCATGGTGCTCCTTCAGCCATCCTGAAGTCATTTGATGAAGCCGAACAGTTGATGCATCAATCAGGGCACAAGGGCACCGTATGGCTGATCATCGGCTCTCACTATCTTGCCGGGGAATTTTATAAACGGAAAATGTAATTCCTGTGTTGGGATAAGATTCCATCCGATTCAATCCCTGAACGATGGGGAAGAATATGTAAGGATCCGGTGAAAGCATTTTGGGTGTGTTTAGGGGATTTCGCTCGTAAGGAGTTCTTTTGAGGTGGGGAATAGCTAAATCGTTACGATTTCTTTTCGAATGAGATCTGTCGCCTGTGTATAAGTTATACGGTTTGCCGAAAGAGGAGCGTCTGATAAAAAGTGGCTAACCGTATGTTATTCCATTAATTTCGATATAGAATAGCTTTTGGGAATATTTTTTGCAAAGAAATAGTTGCACCGAATGAATCAATTATCGCGGAATCTCAAACACAGGAGACGTTTATCATGAAACTTTCGTTATGGTTTTTATTTGTTGCCGGAGTGATTTTTTTTACTGCTTCGGTTTACAAACCATCCTTCAACGGATCCACACCCGGCTGTAGCGGATCCGGATGTCATACTTTACAAGATGGCGTTGTTAGTGCAACGACAAACGGTTTATCGGTTGAGGTTACCGTGAATGGCGTGACCCCCGGAAAGAAAGTTGCCGGAGAATTGGTAGATGGCAGCGGAACGGTAGTGGATGTTATCGATAAAACCAGCAGCAATCCTTTCACATTAAACGCTCCTCAGGAAGGAGAATATCGGGTAAATGCCGGATTTAAAGATCCCCATCGCCGCTGGGATTCTACCATGGTAACCATCACCCTTACGGGAATCAACCCGGTCTCTCCGATTTCCCATATTACCCGGTTTGAATTATATCCCAATCATCCCAACCCCTTTAATCCTTCTACCCGGATTCAATTTACCCTTCCTTCCGCGGATAATATTACCTTAACCATTTATAATATTCAGGGGCAGGTTGTGCGTACCCTGGCAAATGGTTTTTACCAATCGGGTAGTTATGCCTTTATTTGGGATGGGCGGAATAACAATGGTCATAAAAGTCCTTCCGGAATTTATATTGCAGTTCTGAAAGGCAGCAAAGAATTACGGAGTATCCGGATGGTGCTTGCTAAGTAGTTGATTATGGCGTACCGTTAACAGAACGCGATACAAGGGAAATTGGATGAAACAATCGGGCACGGTAAACATAAGTCATCTGCTTGCCATGCCGGAGGGGAATCCAAGGGTTCAACAATGAATATGAAAACGACCGGGAGATGATTTTAATCTGCCTCAAACAGCAACCGGTAAGGACGTTCCAGTAATTCAGCGAACTCTCCCATACTGAAGTGGCGTGCCAGACGGATGGTTTCCCTGCCCTCAAAAAAGCACAATACGGTGGGAATGGTGAATACACTGAATTGCCCTGCTACCTCCGGCTGCTGCTGACAATCAATCTCAAAAAAAAATATCATCGGAAATTGGGTCTCCAACAGTTTTTGTACCTTCGGCTTAAGACTTTTGCACACTGCGCAATCCATGGTGGTAAAATACAGGCATACCGCTGCCCGGGTATTCAGCAAATCACGAATATCATCAAGGGGAAACGTGGGGGTGCTCATAAACCTCCGTTCTATGGAGTTGACCGATTTTCATTTCTTCCGCCAAATTTATTCGGAAAAATATACTCTCCGCATTACACTTAAGGCAATTGTTTCATTTCAAAAACTGATTTACCAATTACCGATCTTTCAATGCCTCGGTAGAATTCGCCTTCCCTTGCGTCTGCAAAGTTTCGACCAGGTTTGAAACCTCTTGTTTCCAACTTTGTTGAGACTCCCCGGGGTAGGTATCCCTGGCTACGCTGCGCAGCCTGTGCACCTGCCCGTGCAAACCGGTTACAGCACCAGGTAGTCTTTCCCTCTTTTTCACAGGTTTTTGGCATCATCAGACCCATGGAAGCCGTTGGCACTAAAATTGATGCTTTCCAATTGTCAACATTAGAGTTTTACTAATATTACGATTCAATTATGATGGTCAGGATGTCTTCAAAAGCATTTTCACCGTTTTGTTGTCCCCGGCTCCCCGGGAAATGATTCTGCCGGAATTTTTGACCACACTCCACTGAGGAGACGTTATGAAGTATCCGCTTGCCAAGTTATTTCCCAACCCGGAGAAGTTGGAAAAAAACTTCCTCAAGGAATTTCAGCAGTATGCCTGTTCCCGGCATTTCGCGTCTGCCAATCTCTTTTTGTTGGAAGGTGATCAATGTAATTTTTTTTACTGGGTTCTGGAAGGCAAAGTTAAAATCCTCAAATCCAATGAAATGGGAAAAGAGATAACGATTTATGATATTGGTCCCGGTCAAAGTTGTTTATTGACCACCTTTTGTATTATTAATCGTCAACCGTTTCTGGCAAATGCCCAGGCAACAACGGGGACCCTCATCCTGGAAATTCCGGCGTCAAAAGCACGAGAATGGGCAAACCGTTTTGAGAGTTGGCGGGAGTTCCTATTCCTTTCGGTTTCTCCCCAGTTGATTGAAATGTTATTTAAAATTGAATCGTTAGTTTTCCATCGGGTAGATGAACGGATTGCGATGTTGTTAGCCAGAAAAGGAACCCTGTTTCATGACAGCCTGTATATGACGCATTCCGAGATCGCCCGGGAGGTCGGAACAGCAAGAGAAGTAGTCAGCCGGATTTTGAAAGGCTTTGAGCAGGAACATTTGATTCAACTATCGAGGGGAAAAATTACCATCCTCGATAAAGAAGGGCTTCTGGCGTATGGAGATCAATATTCTTACGCCGGATGAACGGGGTCATCCCTTCCCCGGTGTCTGATATCCCCTGCTGAATCCCCCACCAGGTCCCTCCCCCGGCGTACCCGCGTGAATTTCCCCATTTGTTTCCATCTCCTCCTATTTGATCGTATATTCGCTCCTATTCATGAGGAGAGCAATGGGGTTCATTCGGGCATCACATTTGTTACTAAAGGCGACCGTTGCCGGATGGCGTCGGCATAATGTCTCCTGGTTGGCAGCCGCCGTGGCATACTATACACTGTTTTCCCTGGCACCCACCTTTGTCATTGTAATCAATATCGGGGGCACCATTTTCGGAGAAGAAGCAGTAAAGGGGGTGATTGTAGAACGGCTGCAATCTCTCATCGGAGTGAACACTGCCACCACCGTTCAAAAAATGATTGAAGCCGGGCAGCATCTCACCATTGGCACCTTTCCCAAAATTGTGACCATTATTATTCTCCTGATTGCCGCCACCAATGTGTTTGCCCAGCTTAAAATGACCCTGAACAAAATCTGGGATGTGGAAACTCCTCACCGTCATTGGGTCATCAGTATTCTTATTAATCGCATTTTCTCAATCATTATGATCCTCTCGATTGGGATACTGCTGTTCGGGCTGGTCTTTATCGATGTCATCCTTGCCGGATTCGGTAAGATTCTCTCCGAATTCGTACCAGCCTTCACCTACGTTTATATCTGGCAGATTGGCAATTTACTGGTGTCTTTTTTCATTATCTCTTTTCTATTTGGAATGATATACAAACACTTACCGGATACCCGGATTTCCTGGAAAGATGTTCTTCCCGGGGCTGCCATCGCCTCCCTGCTGTTCACCATCGGGAAATTTTTAATCGGGTTATACCTGGCAAAAAGCCGGCTGATTACGATTTTCGGGGCAGCCAGTTCTTTCGTGGTTATTTTAATCTGGGTGTATTATTCAGTGCAGATTCTTTTTTTAGGTGCGGAGATTGCTCAAAATTACGCCTCCCTGTTCGGTTCCCGGACAGAGCAGGGAGCATCTCCGGCAACGGTGCCATTGCAGAACTCCTCAGAAGTATTGATAAATAAACCAATTAGTGGGAAGAAGTTGCCGAAGCCGTAATCAGGTAATATGTGACGAATATCGGCAGTTGCAGCATCCGGGGGGGGTTAAAAACGAACCGTTAGCCCAAATTCCGCTGTTCCTGCGCGGGTCAGGGCTACCGTCGGTTTGGGATAACCGCTCCACAGGGCATCTGCCACGGTAATTCCCCACAACACTGCGGTGGTGACGGTAAGCGCCCGGCGGGTTTTATACCAGTTGTTATACGTGTCATAGTTTCGGTTGATGTTTGCCGGAGTCCGACTGTTCAGGTAATCCCGGTGGGTTTTACTTTCTCGCAAGGCGGCAAAGCCGGTAGCAATCAAACTGCTCCAGAACGCCCCGCCCAGCACAATGCCTCGCATCTTCTGATGTTTGTAAAACTGTCCCCAGCCGGGGAGCAGGGCGGAACGCCAGCCAGCTGCGGGACGCGGATCTTCAACAAAAATATAACGGGTGAACGTTGGCAGACCCTTTTGCTGGTTCAGTGTTTGGAATTCCTTCTGGAGGCTCTTAAAGAAGTTGATGATTTTCGGGGAAATGTTGACCGGGTCCAATTCCACATCGGGTTGAATGCTTAACAAACTCAAAAAGTGAGCGCGGGAGGAATCCAGCTTGCCAATGTTATAAAAGGCAAGTGCC
Organism: uncultured Calditrichaceae bacterium; assembly: GCA_964471235.1. Taxonomy (GTDB): domain Bacteria; phylum Calditrichota; class Calditrichia; order RBG-13-44-9; family J075; genus CAYYGL01. The sequence continues at coordinate 3,256 of CAYYGL010000149.1, read as the reverse complement.
ATATACTGATGAACAATCGCAAGTTCTTCGGATGATAACTTATCCGCCGAACGCAGCAGTTCCCTCCCCAGGGAGATGGCTTTATCGAACGCCACGGCATCATAGAAATGTTTTACCTGCAACACATCGCTGGCGGCAGGTTGTGCCCACCCCGTTAAGATAAAGCCCGGAAGGATGAGGCTTAACAATAAAACATGATAAAATAAAGCCTTAAATTTGTTAACAAAAACCGCTAACTGATTTCGTTCAGGATAACTCGGCATATTAGTTCCGGTTTATGAAGTATCGATGAAGATGCCGGCTCCCCCCACAAGGGCAGGCAGATACGAGATGACATGCGCATCCCATTTCACTGAAAATATAATCGTTTTTAATTGAAAATGGTATCGGTGTTTAACTCCGTACCACTCTCCGCTCACCAGTGCCTTTTAATTCTCCATCGACAGAGAATATCCCATCCCCTTACGGCTGTAAAAATATTTGCCGGGTCACAATTTCCCCGGGATGTATTTCGATGGAGTCTATCCAGACCCGGAAAGCAGGATTGACTAATTTTAATTCGTATTTACCGACCGGCAGGGTAAGCGGCTCTTTTAACGGAGTTGTCTCCCGGTATTCCCCGTTAATGTAGACCTTCGCCCAGGGGATTACCTGCAAGTTCAAAGTGCCCAGAGAAGGAATTAAATTCACCACGACTGAATCCAGTTGCCCCGGTTTGATGACCACTGTCTGGTTATAAGACCCCAGGGTCGGGTTGCGTAGTTCCAGATGATATTTCCCCGGTTGGAGTTCGATAGGATTTAGCAAAGGGGTGGTTTCTTTTTTGATGCCATCAATATAAACCTCCGCCCAGGGAGAACAGATAACCATCAATTTTCCGGGTGCAGGGTTCTCGGCTGCTGTCTCTTCCCCTGTGTTAGGGTTTGTTTCCGGCGGTGACTGTCGGCTCTGAACATTCTCCACCGGCAGAAATTGCTCCCTGGAAACCGGTTGCGGAGCGGATGGTTCATTTTTCAGTCCGCTGCTATCAAGGGAATGAGCGAGGGGCTGACCGGTAGAGGTGGGTGGTTCCGGGGCTTTTTCTGCCGGGATGCTGTCTTTTCCGGTCCGGATTGGCTGAACAATCTCACCGGCAGAGTTCCCTACGGAATCCGTTACCGGTACAGACATTGCTTCACCGTTGTTCCCGTTGACGCCGGGTTGATTGGCGTTATTGACTTTCGCCATTATCACCACCAATAAGAGCAGGGCAAACAGAACGGTAGCCCATAGCTGCCATCGAAATGATTTCCGGGAAGGAAGGGCGGCAGCCGTTTTGGTATTTATTGTATCTGAGGCGGCAAAAGAGGCAGGGTTCTTCATAAATTCCGCCAGGATTTCCGACGTAACATGGAGTTTATGGAAACCGGGCAGGCGTAAGATTTCTTTTGCGGAGGCAGGGCGTTGGGTGGGCGTTTTATTCAATAACGACTCTATCAAGTCAGAGTACCACCGGGGGATTTCCGGCCGAACTTTGTTAAGCGGTGGCGGGGAAGATTCCAACACGTTTCGGATGGATTCGCCAAAACTATTACCGCCGAACGGAGACGTGCCGGAAGCAAGCTCATATAAGGTGGCGCCCACACTAAACAAATCGGAACGCTGGTCTAACACGCTGGCTTTTGCCTGTTCGGGCGACATGTAGGCCGGGGTTCCTACCGTTGTGCCTTGCACGGTGATCGTCGGCATCTCCGGCATTAATGCCAGCCCGAAATCGGTAATCTTTACCGCCCCTTCCTCACTGATCATAATATTGGCAGGCTTCATATCCCGGTGCAAAATGCCCTGGTTGTGGGCGTAGGAAAGTCCCTGTAAAATTTCCCGGGAAATGAAGAAAATTAATTCTATCGGAATGGGATGATAGCGGCGAATAAATTCGGTGAGATTTAGTCCCTGAATGAATTCAATCACCAGGTAAAGTTGGTCCACTTCGGTTCCCACATCGAAAATATCAACAATATTAGGATGTTTCAGGCGAGCGCAAATAATGGCTTCCCGGCGAAACCGTTCCACAATATCGCTTTCCCGATGCCATTGGGAGTTCAGCATTTTGATCAATACCGGGCGATCCAGGGCGGTTTGCTTTCCTAAATAAACCGTGGTTATAGCGCCCCGGGAAATCTCCCGAATGATCTCAAAGCCTTCAATTACCATCCCCGATTCCCCATTCTTTTAAGCGATATTGCAGCCAACGGCGGGAAACGCCCAGAATCTGGGCAGTCTTGGTACGATTGTTACCGGTGGCTTCCAGAGTCCTGGCAATCGCCATTCGCTCAATCTCTTTTAAGGGTTTTCCTACCAGGGAGGTTTCTGCCTGAGGACGGGTTAAATGCAGCAAGTCCGGGGTGATGTGGGTTCCTCTTGCCAGAATGACGGCACGCTCGATGGTGTTTTCCAATTCCCGGATATTGCCGGGCCAACTGTATTTTCTGATTTCTTCCAATGCCTGGGGGGTGAATCCTTTTAGCGGTTTCTTGTTCTCACGGATAAATTTTTGCAAAAAATGCTCGGCTAACAAGGGGATATCATCCAGCCGGTCCCGCAAAGGCGGCATTTTAATATTGATGACGTTCAGCCGGTAATAGAGGTCTTCCCGGAAATTCCCCGCTTCTACCTCCTTCCATAAATCTTTGTTCGTTGCGCAGATGATCCGCACATCGGCCCGGCGGATTTTGTTTTCTCCCACTCGTTTAAACTCTCCCTCCTGTATCAATCGCAGCAGTTTGGTCTGGATATTCTTGTTGATGTCGGCAATCTCATCCAGAAAGAGGGTACCCTGGTGAGCCTCTTCAAATAACCCGGGTTTATTCTCAACGGCACCGGTAAAGGCCCCTTTTTTATGACCAAACAATTCGCTTTCCAACAGGTTCTCCGAAAGACTGCCGCAAAAGATGGGGATGAACAGGTTGTTCCTACGGGAAGAATGGTAGTGAATTGCCCGGGCGACCAGTTCTTTCCCGGTACCGCTTTCCCCCTCAATTAACACCGTCGCCGATGAATCCGCCACATCCCGAATCATCTCCAGCACTCTCCGGATTGCTTCACTGTTGCCAATAATTTCCGGGAAGATATCGCTGAGAGAAATCTGTTTTTTCAACCGCTCATTCTCCGATTTCACCTGCTCAAACAGCCGGGCGTTTTCAATTGCCACGGCTGCCTGACTGGCAAACGCCTGCAAAAATTGTAAACTCTCCTCGGTAAATTGACCGGCATCCAG
>CAYYGL010000148.1:11451-11969 GCA_964471235.1 uncultured Calditrichaceae bacterium | reverse complement strand
ATGGTGGGTGTAGCTCAGTTGGTTAGAGCACCAGGTTGTGGCCCTGGGGGTCGTGGGTTCGAGTCCCATCACTCACCCCAAAAATTTTTTTTCGCTTGTATCGGAGCCTTGGAAATGTATATTTAAGGCTCTTTTTTAGTAGCTCCCATCGTCTAGTGGCCTAGGACCCCGGCCTTTCACGCCGGTAACGGGGGTTCGAGTCCCCCTGGGAGCGCCAATTTCCCCTCAATTTCGGAGCTGTCGGAGAGTAGTTGCGGTTCTTTTGGGTAGCGCTTATGGTCTGGTTTCCCACGCCCCCGGCCCTTTCACACCGGTAACGGGGGTTCTGCCGAAGGCATCCCGTTGGGAGAGTCCCCCTGGGAGCGCCAATTTCCCCTCAATCTCGTAGCCGTCGGAGAGTATCGTTCCGGCTCTTTTGGGTAGCGCTTATGGTATGATTTCCCACGCGCCCGGCCCTTTCACGCCGGTAACGGGGGTTCTGCCGAAGGCATCCCGTTGGGAGAGTCCCCCTGGGAGCG
>CAYYGL010000148.1:0-11351 GCA_964471235.1 uncultured Calditrichaceae bacterium | reverse complement strand
CGATAAAAAGGCTGTTCGGTGAACAGCCTTTTGTCTTTCCGGATGTTCCAATCTCCTGTAACGCCCTTTGTTCTCCAGGAAAGATCTATCCGTTGGATCCTCAATCATTTCGTTTTTGATTTCATCAAATCCGGTTGTATTTTAGAGAGCGCGGTTTTTATCGGGTTACCGATTGCTTACTGAGTTCAATAGGAGAAAATAGATTGAAATTGAAATTGTTGCTGGGAGCAATGTTGTTGACAATCGCTGCCCTGGCGGTGGGGTATACGAATCGGGTTGCTCAGGACAATCGAATAAATGGCTGTGGTGGAACGGACTGCCATTTTTTTATTCACGGCACTATTCGCTGGCGTTTATTGGATAATTTACGGGTGCGGGTGTACTCCCGATTCAACGAAATACAAGTTCCAATCGGTGCCGAATTACATGATAAAAACGGCACTATATTTGATTTTTACGAAAATCACGACGGTAATGATGTTATTTTAAATGCGCCTCAACCGGGCAGATATAAAGTGATGGTCGGGTTTAAAATCGGTAAACCGTTATGGGATTCCCTGTGGGTCACAATTCCCCGCTCAAAAGTCAATATCCCTGCATCCCGCTTTGGGAGTGGAAATATTTATTTATTTCCGGGGCACCCCACAAATGCGAACCGGACCAGCCTCCTGCGGTTTTATCTTCCCGACCGTTCGGACGTTGAAATTTTCCTTTATTCAATGAACGGTAAGAAAATCCGAACTGTTTTCTCCGGGCAATTAAAGAAGGGGCTTCATGTTATCAACTGGGAGACCCGTGATGAATTCGGTCGTTGGCTTCCTGCCGGCAACTATTTGTGCGAGATTCACAGTGGATCGAAAAAACTGGTGCAGACGATTACGGTATACCGCTGACAGTGACCTCTGGGAAATCAACTTGGCTGGAGAGGGTGCCCGGTATGGCGAAGATAGAGCATTAAAATCCAATGAAAAATATCGAGATTAAATATCGGATTACCGAACCGCAGCGGTTGAGAGAATTTCTCATTTCGCTGCCGGAAGTGAAGTTTATCTACCGGCATCGGCAGGTAGATACCTATTTTCGCAGCGAAACGGGGCGGCTCAAAATACGAGAAGAAGAGGAACGACCGGCTTTTTTGATCCGGTACTTTCGGAAGGATGCCGATACCCCGCGCATTAGTGATTATAGCCTCACCGAAATAAGTGATTTGCAGCAGACTTTACAGACTTATACAGATCGATATGGCATTCTCGCCCGGGTAGAAAAATGGCGGGAGTTGTTTATGTTTCGAAATGTACGAATTCATTTAGATGAGGTGTCCCTATTAGGGGGGTTCCTTGAGTTTGAAGCAGTTATCTCCGAAGAATACGATGAGCCGCTCTCCCAACAAAACCTGAGTCAGGTAATGGAGCGGATGCAGCCTTTCCTGAGCCAGCCGGTTCCCGATGGATATCTTGAATTGACCCTCCGAAGACGGGAAATCGGTAATCACAACACCCCTTCTAACCGAAGGCGTCCTTGAGAAGAATCAGAAATTGTACGGTAATTGAGGAAAGCGAGTAGCATAAAAAGGAAAATCGATGAACCCAACCATTGTGCTTGGTACCCGGAATCCTCACAAGGTGAAAGAAATTGTTGCCATCTTAAAAGATTTATCAGTTCGATTTGAATCCCTGTTAGATTATCCCGAGATAGAGGAAATAGAAGAGACCGGCAGCACATTCGTCGAGAATGCTTTGATTAAGGCACGCACGGTTTTCAGGAGCACCCATCAACTTACATTAGCTGATGATTCCGGTCTGGAGGTGGATGCCCTGAACGGGGCACCGGGGCTATATTCCGCCCGCTATGCCGGGAAGGAGAAAGATTATAACGCCAATAATCAAAAATTACTGGAAGAGATGAAAGAAGTGCCACCGGGGAATCGGGGAGCACAATTTCGTTGCGTGGTGGCAATTGTTGGACCCGGGATTGAAAAGGTGGTGGAAGGGGTGTTGCGGGGGAGAATTGCCCGTTTCCCCCGTGGTTCGGCAGGATTCGGATTCGACCCGCTGTTTATCCCGGAAGGCTATGAGCAGACATTGGCGGAATTGGGAGAAACGGTAAAAAATCAGATTAGCCACCGCGCCCGGGCATTTAGGAAAGCGAAGGAAATTATCCGTCAGGAGGTTTTGTCCGGGAAAAATGAAAGCAACGGCTTCGAATGTTAATGATGTTGTCTTTGTCTTCCTGAGCTTCAAATAAATCAACGGGAGTCATCATGCCTAAATTCCCCAAGTATGCTGACCGGATCAATCATTTAACCGGTTCGGTATTCGAAAAATTTTTACCAAAGATGCGGGAGCAGGGGGAAAACCTGGTGCGGCTGCATATCGGAGATTCTTATCTACACCCGGTCTATCCTCTCCCGGTGGAGGACTCATTCACCCGGCAATATCCTTTTTATAACCGTTATTGCAACACTTTTGGCGTTCAGGAATTGCGGGTGGTACTGGCAGAGAAGATTCGCCAGGACAATCAAATAGAGGTTTCGGTGGATAATATCATGCTTACATGCGGGGCAACCAATGCCCTGAGTGTTGCCACGATGAGCCTTTTGAACCCCGGTGATGCGGTGTTGGTGCTTACCCCCGCCTGGCCCTTTTTTATGGGGATGGTGCGGCTTGCCGGGGGAGAAGTCGTGGAGGCGCCGTTCTATATGGAATTATACCATCAGCCGGAATTGGATGTTGCTGCTTATCTGGAACAATTCATCACCGATCGAACCGTGGCTCTCTATGTGAACACACCGAACAATCCCAGCGGAAAGGTACTGACTCAGGAACAGCTCGGTGCCATTGCCCGGATTGCCAGGAAACATCGCCTCTGGATTATCTCCGACGAAGCTTATGATGGGATGACCTATGACCAACGGGAGCATTTTTCCATTGCTGCTCTAAAAGAGGTGTTTGAACAAACTCTGACGATTTTCACCTTCTCCAAGGTGTTTATGTTTGCCGGATTGCGGCTCGGGTATGTTGTGGCGGAGCCGTCGGTAATTAAGAACATCAACAAAACGATGGTGCATCAGCTTTACAGTCCTTCCACCCTGGCGCAGTACCTGATGATTGAACCGGTGCAGACCCGTCACCAATGGCTGGGCGGATTTGTGAAACATTGTCATGAACTGAGGCATCTGTTTACCAAAGACCTGCGGTTAACGTTTTTTGAACCGGAAGGCGCCTATTATCTCTTTTTCTCGATAAAGGAGTATTTAAAGGGGCGGGATTACTGGCAGGTCATTAATGAATGTCTGGAGGGCGGGGTTTCGGTGGCACCGGGCAAAGATTTCGGTACGGATTTTCATGATTACATCCGGGTGTGTTTTGCCGGAGAGCCCCCGGAACGCCTGGCACTTGCCGTAAAGCGGATAAATCGGATTTTGGGGTAGAAGGGATAGATGGGGGATGGCTACGGCATTGTAAAAATCACTCCTCTTCAATCCTCATCCGCCTGCACCTGTTGACACCCAATATTCACCCTGCCAGGTTCCAAAGAGGGGCTGTTATGCCTGTCACTGCCACCTGCCACATATTTAACGTGAGTTCGACGGAACTTGAAATAACACACAGATGAAACGGATATAAATGATTTACACAGGGGATGGGTCATCATGTTAAAAAAATCTGCGAAAATCCGGGTTTTTCCGCGTTCTATTTTTCTGATGTCCAACTGATGTTGGTTTCCTTTATCTACCATATACTGCTGATGGCGAACTCCGGTTCGTTTCCTTACTGATAATACCGTTTCCGGAAGCCGGTGAACTCCCCTTTTTTCAAAATCACCCGGAGCACAAAAGCGCTCAGGAATCCCAATCCGTATCCGGTAATCTGAATTAGCATGACCAATGGGGTCAGGAACAGTACTTTCCAGTGGCGGTATCGCCAGGCAGCATGAATGGCAGACAACAGCAACACCAGGGCGCCGAAACTTAACAACCAGCGGAAGATTGACCAGATTGCGGGACTGAACAGGCTGCCGAACATCAGCAGAAACAATACCAGGGTGGCGAGTGCCGGCAAGGCGTGCACCGGTTCCAGCATCTCCCGGTCGATTTTATACAGGTTAATCCGCGCCACACCCCAGTTAAATACCTGGCGGAAAAATTTTTTCAGTGAGGTGCGCCGCTTATGAAATACAATGGCTTCCGGCACCAGTATCACCTTTGCCCCGCTGTTGATGATCCGGTGACTGAACTCGATGTCCTGCCCATGGCGCAAGCTGCCAAACCCCCCGACTTGTTCATACACCTTCCGGGAAAGCCCCATGTTAAAGCTGCGCGGATAATATTTCCCCAATTTTTTGCGCTTATGCCCCCGGATGCCCCCGGTGGTGATGAAGGAGGTCATGGAATAATTAATCGCTTTTAGCAGGGGCGGAAAGTCATCACGGCAGGAATCCGGTCCGCCGAACGCATCTGCCTGCTGCTCATGCAGGGCACGATCAATTGCCGTCAACCAATCCGGATGCACGGTGCAATCGGAATCCACAAAAATAAAAAAATCGCCTCTGGCGTTCTCCATTGCCATGTTGCGGGCGGCACCGGGACCCCGATTCGGTTGGCTGTAGAATTGAACCGGGTACTCGTGAATCCGGGCGAATTCCCGTACCAATTCCTCCGTGCCATCCGTCGAACCATCATCGGCAATGATTAACTCGTAACGCTCCCGGGGAAAATCCAACTGAAGGAACGAAGAAAGCAGTTCTCTTATTTCTTCTCTACGATTATATGCGGGGACAATAACGGAATAAAATTGATAGTGTTTCATAAAGAGGTTGTTTAGGATGAGAGGGAGAAGATGCTCATAATCTAAGAAAGTTTAACAGATTAGCACCCACCATACGATCTGTTGAAGCTACATGTTTTATTTCTTCTTCTGTTGCTCCTCTTTCCTCCGCTCTCTCTAATGTATGTGGATCAATACGAATTTTCATCTGACTGCAATAAAGTGATTCCGGGATAAATATAAAATCCGGTTCATTAAAAACAAATGTGAATCCTGATAATGTTTTAAAGTGGTCAACCTTAAAGAGGAAGAGGGTGTCGCAAGTGCTCAGGTAGAAACAGGGTAGCGAATGCGTTTCGGTGATTCCCGATGACTGTCTTACTGAACACTGTCTTACTGAGCACTGTCTTACTGAACGCTGATTAACTACTCCCTCTCACTCAATCCGTTCCCGAATTGAATAGGTCACGTTTTCGGCAAAACCGGCAGAGAGCATCTCCGCCACCAGACCGAACCCCACAAACTGCACCCCCACGATGATGGTTAATATTCCCAGGAAGAATAACGGTCGTCTGCCAATACCATGTCCTAAAAACCATTGCCAGGTTAAATAGAGTTCGATGATAAAACCGATAGAGAAAAGGCCCATGCCGATAAAGCCGAATACATGCAGCGGAGAGGTTTTAAAACGGGTGAGAAATAAGACCGTTAACAGATCGAAAAAGCCGTTCAGGAAACGGGCGAAGCCGAATTTGCTTTTCCCGTATTTGCGGGGGTGATGTTGAACCGGGAGTTCCCCCACCCGGAAGCCCTGCCAGTGTGCCAGTACCGGCAAAAAGCGATGCAGTTCTCCATACACCTGGAGCGACTCCACCACTTCCCGGCGATAAATTTTTAAGCCGCAGTTAAAATCGTGGATGGGGATTCCGGTCAACCGGGCGGTGAAAAAATTGAAAATGCGGGAAGGAACGGTTTTACTGAGAGGGTCATGACGCTTTTTTTTCCACCCGGAGACCATGTCGTAGCCGGATTCCAGTTTTTCTATCAACGCCGGGATTTCCGCCGGGTCGTCCTGCAAATCGGCATCCATGGTCACCACATACGTACCGCTGGCAAGCCGGAATCCTTCGGATAACGCCGGGCTTTTGCCGTAATTTCGCCGGAAACTGATGGCCTTAAGGCGGGGGTATTGCGATTTCAGCCGATGAAGCTCTGCCAACGTTCCGTCCGTGCTGCCGTCATCCACGATAATCACTTCATATTCCAGAGTCTGCGATTCCATCTCTTCGGTAATTCGTTTTAGCAACTCCAGTAGCGAATCCTTCTCATTAAATGCCGGGATCACAATCGAAAGGTCCATATCGCCGCATCAATTCACATTAAGTTGTTGGACTTTGGAACTGATATCTATGGTATAAATCTCCGGATCGATAGGGACGTTCACTTCCATTTCCTTGTAAAAAATGGAAATCCGCTCCTTCTGATCGATCAGGGTCAGACGGATAATGGAGGGAAAAAAGACACCGCCAACCACCCGGTAATTCTTGAAATCCTGTTGGAGAAACACCCGGTTATTGCGACTGGCTTCCAGGCTTTCCAGCAACCCATTTTGCGGATTTACCACGTACCGATATTCAATTTCATCGTCCCGGGTAACAAAAATGCCATTCACCGTATCCACCAATGCCAGCGCCGGGTCCCAATAAAGCGGAAACCCCAACACCGCATATTTCAGTTGCTTTAAATTGAAGTTCGTTTGCCAGAAGCGGTTCAGATAGGGATCATCCACACTGCCGGAGGTAAAGAAATTGTTATACTGATTATAAACAATAAACCGTTTTTCACCAATAAACATCTTTCCGATATCCAGTCCCAGGGGACCTTCGGCTTTCAGGTAGAGTTTATCCGGATGAACCCAGTAAGTTTCCAAAGATACATTCCCGGAAAGGTTCTCCGATTCAATCGTCAACCGGGCTTTTCCATGGAAGGTCTCCACCCGCTGAAAATTTTGAAGATAGACCTCCGGCCAAATTCTGAGTTTGGTAATAAATGTTTTCACCCGAAAGATCTTCGTGCCGCTGCTGCATCCAGCCAGGAGGAATATACTCCCGATGATTGCAATCACGAGGCGGGAAATTTGTCTTCGGGGCGGCGAGCTTTCCCAGGGGTGGACGGAAGTCTTGTTTGAATCGGTTAACATCATATTGAATACGCCTTTTTTACGATGCATTTAATCTGTTGAATGCCGGAAGTCATTTGAGTCGTTCTTTTAACTCCTCATTATCCGGTTCTTTTTCCAGGGCTTTCTGCCAGTAGTGGCGTGCCTGGTCTTCCTGCCCCAATTTTTGATACACATCTCCTAAATGTCTTAATACTTCCGCACTTCCTTCACGGTGTTCAATTGCTTTTTCAATATACACTAACGCCTGTTGGTAATCCCCCAGACGAAAATAAATCCACCCCACGGTATCCAGATATGCACCATTATCCGGTTCTGCTTCCAGTGCCCGACGTGCCATATCCAACGCTTCCTGTAAGCGGATTCCCCGTTCCGCCAGGGAATAACTGAAATTGTTTAACAACAGGGCGTTGTTGGGAAAATCCCTGAGAGCATTCTCATACAGAGAGTCCAATTTGGTATACATTTTTAATGTTTCATAAACCACCCCGAGGGTCACAATGGTGTTCAGATTTCTGGAGTCTTTCCGGTAAGCCTCGAGCAATGGCGGCAACGCTTCTTCATGGCGATTTAATTGCTGCAATGCCGTGCCGTATAGAGATAACAGATCGGGATTGCCCCGGTTGGCTTGCAACCCCTCTTTTAGTACGGCAACGCTTTTGTCGAGTTGCCCTTTCTGTATGTACAGGGTGGCAACAATTCTCCAGAACTGTGGGTTCCAGGGTTCCAATTCCGTAAGTTTGGTAAAATACTCCTGAGCCTTGTCGAGTTGATTTTGTTCCAGGGAGATTTGCCCTAACAGTTGATATGCCCGGGCGCGGAATTCATCCGTCTCCAACAATGGCGAAAGAATTTTCTCTGCCCGACGATATTGTTTCTCTCTTAAATATCCTTCCGCTAAAAATAACCGGGCACGATAATTGGTGGAATCCTGTTTCACCAGCTCCCCAAAGGTATATATCATGCCTTTCCAATCCTGTCGGTCCAGGTAAAGCAAGTAAAGTTGATTTAATAAGCGGTCGTTTTCCGGTTCCAGACTAATCGCTTTTTGATAAGCCCCGATAGCTCCCACCGTGTCGCTTTCCAGTTCCAGGATATTGCCGTATATTATCCAATTGTTGGGCTCGCCAGGGTCTTTCTGCAGCAGTTTCTCAATTAGACGATGCGCTTTGGTAAGTCGATTCAGTTTCATATAAAGGGAAAGTAATTTATAGGCGGTTTCCCCTTTATAGCCTGTCAGTTCCAAAAGGTGTTCCCGGAACTGAACCAGCTTTTCAGTCTTACCGGTTTTGGTATACAGGTAAATTAAATTCCCCTGCACATTTACGTTGTAAGGGTCTAACCGATATAATTCTTCAAAATAGTGGATGGCATTTTCCATATTTCCCTGTTTGAGAGAAACATCGGCAAGGAGATACAGGGTTTCTTTATCGGTCGGGTTGTGTTTAAAAGAGCGTTGCAGGTAAGGGATGGCTTTGGAGAAGTTTTCCATTCGGTAGTAATCTCTACCAATGGCTTTTAAAATCTGGGCAGAGGCAGAATCAAACCGTAAGGCATGTCGGTATTCCCGGATGGCAGCTCCATATTGGTCCTGGAAATCGTGCAGTGCTCCGCTCAGGTAATGATCCACCGCTTGACGAGGGGGATGTTGAATATCGGTGGCAATATGATTCAAACGAGTTGCCTGCCGGGTGCTGCTGCATCCGGTGAACAACAAAATGACCAGAAAAAGTATGAATGTCTTGTATTTCATCTATAAATGTTTTCTTAATTTGTACCTTGCGAATATAAGACTTATAATTCAGGCATTACAAGTGAAAAATAACCCGGTGAACGAAAGCTCCTCGTTGTTTCCTTTCTCTTTCCGGGGGGCATATCAATAAATTCTACTTGATTTGATTTTTCATATATCCTAAGTTTTGCAGAAACAAATTCATTTGTTATGTCATTTAAAATTCCCAATGAAAGGGGATGATAAACTTGTTCAATGCTTCCTCTCCGCATGCAATGGGGGGATAGTGAGAAGAATGGTGAAACGTTATGTCTGAATATTTTTTAACCAAAGAGCCGGAAGAGCCGGAGCGTTCCCCCGTGCCTGCAGCCTCCGGCAAGCGATGGATAACCGGGAAGCGTATCGGGATCGCCCTTGCCGTCTTGGTATTGGGCGGTGGTATTTTTCTGGCGTATTTGATCCAGGGAATGCCGGACTTAACGGATCTGGAAAATGTTCACCCGGCACAGGTGACGCGCATCTATTCTGCCGATGGACAGAAGGTTATCCACGAACTTTTTACCTATAACCGGATTTGGATTCCTTATGATTATATCCCGGACTATGTGGTAAAAGCTGCCATTGCAACCGAAGACCGTGATTTTTTCAAGCACTGGGGGATCAATATGAAAAATGTCCCCCGGGCGGTAATCGTCAATCTGATTCATCTTGGGTTTCGACAGGGTTTTAGCACCATCACCATGCAGGTGGCTCGGAATTTGTTCAACAAAAAAATAGGTTTCGAGCGAAACATCCTGCGGAAGCTAAGAGAAATTCTAACCGCAATTCAAATCGAACGAACATACTCCAAAGAAGAAATCCTGGAGATGTATCTGAACATCTCCTATTTTGGAAGAGGGGCTTATGGGATTCAAAGTGCAGCGAAAAAATATTTTAATAAAGATGTTACCGATTTAACACCCGATGAGGGTGCGCTGTTAATCGGATTGTTAAAAGGACCCGCTATCTATTCTCCCCTGAATCATCCCGATCGGGCGACAACGCGCCGAAACCTGGTCCTGCACAACATGGTCGTTTGTGGTTATCTTACCGAAGCTGCCTACGATACTTTAAAAGAGCATCCCATTGTTACCCAAGATATGGGAAACCAACTGGGGATTGCCCCTTATTTTGCCGAGTATGTGCGGCAACAATTAAACAGTTTACAGGATTCTCTTCAGGTAAACGTGTATGAAGATGGGTTGCAGGTATATACCACATTGAATACCCATTACCAGGCGGCTATGGACAGCGCGATTCGCAAACACATGCCGGAATTGCAGGCGCGGGTATTAAAAAAATTGCAGCCCTGGAAAAAAGAGCATGAAATCCCGGATTCGGTGTTTGAGCAGAAAGCAGAAGTTCAAATTGCCTTTGTAGCCATAGACCATCGCACCGGGCATATTTTAGCGATGGTTGGGGGGCGGGATTTCGAGAAGTCAAAATTCAACCGTGCCGTGCAGGCGCTTCGCCAGCCCGGCTCTACTTTTAAACCCTTTCTTTATACCGCCGCCATTGATAATGGTTACACGCCGGCAGATAAATTACTCAACCAGCCGGTGGTAGTACGCAACCAGGACGGTACCCGCTGGACGCCGGAAAATTTTGACCATACCTTTGGGGGATTAACCACCCTGCGGGAAGGATTACGTCGTTCGTTGAATTTAATTGCTGCCCGCTTAATCCTGGAAATTGGCCCGGAAGCGGTGGTACGAACTGCCCGGCAACTGGGCATCACCACCCCATTGCGCCCCTTTTACAGTCTTGCCATGGGCAGCTTTGAAGTGATTCCGCTGGAAATGGTCAGTGCCTTCGGGGTGTTGGCAAATCAGGGGATACGAGTGGAACCAATCTCCATTCTTAAAATTGAAGACCGTCATGGGAATGTATTGTACCGCAAACAGCCCAGGCGAAGCCAGGTGCTCAGTCCGATTACGGCTTATATCATCACAAATATGCTGGAGGATGTGATCAAACACGGCACCGGCGTGCGGGTGCGCTGGAAGTTCCAGTTTCTGGCACCGGCTGCCGGAAAAACCGGCACGACCAATGACAACACCGATGCCTGGTTTATTGGCTATACCCCTTACGTGACGGCCGGTGTATGGGTAGGTTTGGATAATCCGGAAATGAAATTAGGGCGCGGGGAAACCGGTTCTCATGCCGCACTGCCGTTTTGGGCGGAGTTCATGAAATTGATTTACAATGACCCGGAATTGGGGTTAAAACCGATGGAATTCCGGCAGCCGCCCGGGGTGATCACCCTGGATATCTGTGAAGACAGCGGAAAAATTGCCACGAATTTTTGTCCTCATGTGATTAAAAACGAAGTATTCAATGTGAAATACCATCCGACCGAGACATGTGACTTGCACCCGGGGTTTGAAGTGAATAAAAAACGACCCAATACCACTTTTTAGAACCGCCTGGCGTCTATGAATCGGAAGGATAATCACATTGGCATTGTTCTAAGCGCCGCCCGAAAGACTTACCGTGTTGCAATCAATCATCATATCGTTACCTGCACTCTCCGGGGAAAAGTGACTCTAAATGCCTCCGGCTATACTTCCGTGAAAGTGGGAGACCAGGTGGTGGTTTCCCTGATTGGGGAGCAGGAGGGGGTAATCGAAAAAAT
>CAYYGL010000147.1:0-12066 GCA_964471235.1 uncultured Calditrichaceae bacterium | reverse complement strand
GCCCGTGCGGGTTCGAGTCCCGCCCTCGGTACAACAAAAAGCCGGAGTTTTGCTCCGGCTTTTTTGATCTGTTCCTTCCTGAAGAAAACAGAGGGACCAAAGACCTTGCTCCCCCTGTTCTATTGTGTTGTATCCGAATGAGTTACCTTCCCTATTTCATCATCAGCATTTTTTTGGTAAGAACAACGTTGCCGGAACGAAGACGGTAGAAATAGACACCGGAAGTCACAGTTCTTCCGACATCATCCTTGCCATCCCATACCACCTGGTGTTGACCGGCAGATTGCACACCTTCTACCAGGGTCTTCACCTGACGCCCATTCAAATCAAAAATAAGCAATTTAACCGGGCTGGTTTCCGGTAAAGCATAGCGAATGGTAGTTGAGGGATTGAACGGATTGGGATAGTTTTGATCAAGCTCAAATTTGTTCGGGATATGGGCTTCAATACCCACGTTGGGATTTTTACCCGATTCGTCCGGTTTTGCCCCGGGGTTTTGTACCACCGCAATCGCACTCACAAAGGAGAAGGTGTTGGTCACCGAGGTAAAATCGATATTCAATTGACCGTCATTTACAGTGGAAGTAAACGTTACGGGGAGGGCGATGTTTTTTCCGCCAGCTGTGGCAAAGATGTCAAAATCGTTCAGTACCAGCACGCCTTCTGCCGTTACATCGAACAGGCGGGTTCCGGCAGAATTTGCCACCGGTTCGGTAAAGAAAAGAGTGACATCGTAGCTGCCGACCGGCAGGTTGTCAAAAATATAACTGAAGGTGCCGTTGGCGCCCCGGATGGATTGATAGAGCACATCATCGGTGGTGCCGGAAATCGGGTTGGTGAAGGTACGGGTCTGGGTGGTGCCGGAATAACCGAAGTCTCCGGGCACAAAGGCTTTATCTGCCACAAACAGGTCACCGTTAACGTCGGTATAGTTGCTACCTCCGGCATTGATTCGAAATGCCAGTGGTGGTGTGGTAATTCCTTCACCGGTTAACGCCACCGAAACCACCGGTTCATCGGGGTCATTACTGGCGATGTCCAGGCTGCCGGTTTCAACAGCCGCTACCGTGGGTGTAAATCGTACCGTTACCACCTGGGAACCGCCGGCAGGTACCGTAAAGGGAGTTGTCGGGCTTACTACGGAATAAGTAGAATTCGTCGTGGTCAGACCGGTTACATCAAGGGGTTGAGTCCCCACGTTAGAGACGGTGGTAGTCAAATCAAGCGTCTGACCAATCAGCACCTGACCGTAATCCAAACTGAGCGGAGCAACACTAATATCCGGCACATTCGGTGGCGGTGTCACAGCAACCACTTCGACCGCACTCACAAAGGAGAAGGTGTTGGTCACTGAAGTAAAATCAATATTCAGTTGTCCATCATTTACCGTGGAGGTAAAGGTTTGGGTAACAGCTATGTTTTTGCCACCGGCGGTGGCAAAAATGTCGAAATCATTCAAGACCAGCACCCCTTCGGCAGTTACATCAAATAGGCGATCACCCGCATTGTTTGCCACCGGCTCGGTGAAATAGAGGGTCACATCATAATCGCCAACCGGCAGGTTGTCGAAGATGTAGCTGAAGGTACCGTTAGCGCCCCGAATAGATTGATACAAAACATCATCGGTGGTGCCGGCAATTGGGTTGGTGAAGGTGCGGGTCTGGGTGGTGCCGGAATAGCCGAAATCTCCGGGCACAAAGGCTTTGTCGGCTACAAACAGATTACCGTTGACGTCGGTATAGTTGCTGCCCCCGGCATTGATACGAAAACTTAATGGTGGTGCCGGATTGACCGTAATGGTGTAAGTCTGTTGGTCCGAACCGAAGTTGTTAGTAGCCTGAATGGTAACTGTTTGGGTCCCTTCCTGACCGGCAACCGGTGTCCAACTAACCACACCGCTGCTGGAAACCGTAAAACCGGCGGGTCCGGTCACCAGAGAGAAGGTAATCGGGGGTGTGCCGGTGGCGTCTACCGTATTATCTGCATCATAGGAATATGGCACCCCGACGGCAGCAGTGGTATTGGGAGTAGAAGTAATTGTTGGCGGTACTGAGGGTGCAACCAGTTGGAAAGAGCCAATACGGGTCCACCAATTAAAGCTGCCGGTAGTTTTAACATATTCCTGGCTGTACCAGAATGTGGCATCATCCGAGGGGTCTACCGACATGGCGCTGTAATCTCCCCAGCGGTTGGTACCAAGCTGGGATCCAGTGCCATCAATTATGGTGCTTTCCTGAATTGTCATTTGACCGAGGGGATCCCCGGCTAATCGACCGGTAAAGCGAACCGAGGGAGAAACCGTGCTGCTTGAGACGGTATAGCCCAGGGCGATATTTCCGGCACCGTCCATGGCAATACTGCCCATCCAGCGGTGATTGGCATCTGGTGCATAAGTGCCTTGCTGGTAAACCGACCATCCGGTCCCGGTATTCCGCAGTTCATACCAGCGAATTCCGGCGTGGTCATTAAAGTCGCCTACATCCACGGTATGATTTGCCACCAGGGACATGTGCGTGCCGAAATCCCGAAAAGCCAGACGATGCATCATGGCGAACGTGAGAGCATCGAGACCGGTGGTGGTGCCGGGCTGCGGGATACAATTCCGACTGCCAAAACACATATCGGTATTAAAAGGATTTACCGGGAGCCTGGGCAGAAGCGTCAGTGTCGAATTGGCAGGATTTGTCCAATCGACCGACATTTCAAAAATTGCCAATTCATCGGTCGCATCCAGATGACCCATGAAATATTCAGGAGTCCCCGGGGGGGCTGGTGGTCCGTCCAGGTCTGCCGGCAAAAAACCGTCTATACCGGGGAGCAACGATGACATACTGAACGAAACCAATTGAGCATTGGGATCCCCAATCAATATTTTATTGCGCTCAAAAGCATAGGCATCCAGGCTGAACAACCCGCTGAAATTTCGAATCACCGCATAATATGCATCGGAGCGAACCCCCAGTTTGGGATAGTCATTACCAGGTGTGGCAAATTCGTATCGAAAATAAGCACCAGTGGGATCAGATGTTTGAGAACAGGCGATGCACTGTTTGGCATTCGCCGAGGCAGGATTTGCAAATTGGGTCAGAATCCAGCGATCGGCAATCGGATCATAAAGAACAACCGGATCGCCGTCGTTGTTAAATTCACAATCTCCCCCAAAACCAGACCATAACGTGTTGGTTGCGAGCGGTCCCAGAAGCAAATTCCCCTGTTTGTCCCAAATGGCATATACCAGGTTAATCATTTCCACCACATGGTTGGGTCCAACATCCATATTCACATCCGGTGGAGCTACCCGGAACCCTACCACTGCCTGGTTATCATCATTACTTAAGCCATCGAAATTTTGAATAGTCGGTACGGCAGCAAGCGGACCGTTGAAACCTTGCCAAACCGGGTCGACGTCATTATAGTTCTTTCCTGCCGGAATTCTGACAGGAGATGGCATCAATGGCATTTCCCGAACCCCTTCACCTCTCTTTGGATAGGCTTTTTTTGCAAGTTCCCGTAACGGAGGGGAAATGTCAAACCTGGTGGCTTTTTCAACTCTATTTGGTTTAGCTGTTTGGGCAAACATTACCGAAAAGCCTAAACAGATTGTTAATACAATTGATATGATATATTTCATAACGACTCCTCGTGGCATATATTTTTATGAGATGCGATCTCCCGGTAACTGAGTTCTTCAGTGCCGCACTTTTTCTCTACCCACTTTTTTATCCGTTTCCTGCTTTTAAAGGGTTAGAGATGGAAATCGCTTTGGTTTAAGTAGCCTTTTTCCGGTACTGCAAAAAAGGCTTCCCCCCGTAAAAAGACATTTACCAACATATTTTCTCGATTGTCTCCTGTCCTCCTTTTGGTATGTGAATAAATGGGTACTTTGATTTCATTAAAAAATGACTGCCTGCAAACAACTGTGATACTCCTTTAGCAATCGTCATATCACAATAAATAAAAAAAGACTTATCTCATACAATTCCTCCTTTGTTTTAATAAAATGAATGATGATTTATCAGGCATGGCTTACCGGCTAACGTTAAAGATAATACGTGTCCTGAAAGTTTATTTTTGAGAGCTTTTACCGTATAAAGAAGCAAAAAAAGAAGAAGAGATGTTCAAAAAAATATTTTCAGGGGAGGAGTTCGAAACGAACGTATCAACTAATGGATGTGCCCGTTAAGTGAAATAATCTATAGAATTATGGTAAGTTGATTATATTCCAGCCCCTCTATATCCATAAGCTAACGATGGATATAAAATTAGTAGGTTGTAAGGTTGTAATTCAAAATTGATAACACAATTTCAAAATCCGATATTTCAAGAATAATTATTATATAATACAGGTTTTCAGCTAAAATGTCAACTTCTTTTTTGCCTTCCGATAAATTCATAATAAAGATAGTAATTCATCAGGTATCTTTCAAGAAGGTGCCGTCCATAAGATGGTTCCATTGAAAGAAGACATCAGGGCACACGACATCCAAAATGAAAGAATTAACGCCATGTATGATTGGATGCCAGGGCAGTCAAGCCATCATTTTGGCAGTTTACGGAATGTTAAACTTCATGTAACGACTCAGGTGTTTAGATGCCGGAGCATTCCTGACAGCGGTTTGCTGAACCGCAGCGAACGCAAAGCAAACGCAACGAGCGTAACGTTTTTGAGGAGGCTCTATTTTTGCGATTGTAGCCCCGCCGCAGCGAGGAACGTCGCGGTAAATAGGGGATCAATCGTTCTAAATGATATTATACGACCGGTTTTTCCATTCTCTGTCTTGACATTGCGTTGGCGGGGATTTAGATTCATCGTTTTTATAAGAGATACCTGCTGTTTTTAACCTGCTACCAGAAGGAGATTTCGTTGTCAGAGCCAACCCGCCGTCACTTCACCATGCCCCATGTGTTTGTTCTCCTGTCTGTTGTGATCTTATTTTGCAGCCTATTGACCTATTGGTTACCTTCCGGCGCCTACCAACGGGAGAAAAAACAATTCGGCTCTCTTACCCGAACGGTGGTGATTCCCGGCACTTACCGAACGTTGCCAAAACATTATTCGGTGAAAGCCATATTGTTGGGGGAGCGGGTAGAAGGAAAAGCAAGTCCGGTCAGTTTAATCCAGCTGCTGAGTGCAATTCCGCGTGGAATGGAAAGCGCTGCTGATATTATCTTTTTTATTTTTGTAATTGGCGGGGTGTTTGGTATCCTTCAACGTAGTGGCACCATCATCGCAATCCTGCACAAATTATTAGACCGGTTCAAACATTCCGGCAAGTTTTTAACGATAGTTATCATGACCGTTATCGCCATTGGCGGTTCCACCCTGGGGATGGGGGAAGAATTTATCCCCCTGGTACCAATCTTTCTCATCGTCTCCAAGGAGTTGGGTTACGATCGTATTTACGGTTTGGCATTGGTAATTGTGGCGGCAGAAGTCGGTTTTGCAGCCGCTACGACCAACCCATTTACGGTTAGTATTGCCCAGGGCATTGCGGAACTGGAATTGGGGAGCGGCTGGGAATTACGGGTCGTCTTTTTTGCCGCCTGTCTAACGATTACCCTCATTTACATGTTGCGCTATGGGGCGAAGGTAAAAGGAAATCCTGCCGCCTCAATAATGCCGGAAGATGAGTTTCTTCTGGAAGCCCATCATCATGAACGAGTTCCCTTGCACGTCGGTCACTTATGGACTCTTTTCCTCGGTGCGGTTATTTTTATCTTTATGCTCTATGCTGTGCAACAAATGGGATGGTGGCTCTCGGAAATGGCGGGTGGTTTCCTCCTCATTGGCATCATTGCCATGGTGGTTAACAAACTTTCCCTGGGCGAGGCGACGAAAGCATTTGTGAAGGGGATGGAGGAAATGATTGTTGCCGCCATGGTAGTGGGCTTTGCCAAGGGAATCCAGGTGGTGCTTACTGACGGTCAGATTCTGGATACTCTCATTTTCTCCGCCGCCCGGTTACTGCAAAATTTTCACAACATCATTGCCGTGGAAGGGATGCTGGCGTTTCAAACTTTTCTGAACTTCTTTATCCCTTCCGGTTCCGGTCAGGCGGCTGTCACCATGCCCTTAATGGCTCCCCTGTCCGATGTGTTGGGCATCAACCGTCAAATTGCCGTCTTCGCCTTTACCTGTGGTGATGGCTTTTCCAATTCCATTATTCCCACTTCCGGTATTTTGATGGCGATGCTGGGATTGGCAAAAATTCCCTACGAACGTTGGCTACGCTTTATGGTGCCGCTATTTTTGCAATTGATGGCGCTATCGGCACTTTTCCTGGTGTTTGCTGTAGGGATCAATTATCAATAAATGTGAATCATTTGCCATCCCTCCCCAAGAAGTCACATACCAAATCATAAAGAATTATGGTGTCGGGTCGAAGTTTTATATGGTTAGAATTTTTGAGATAACCTGTGACTGCACTACGCTATGAAGTTATTAAAAAAGCGAGATGAAATCCGTAGAGAGAGACCCGGTCAGATAAGATCGCATCATTAGTTTTGTAGAAGAGTGCTGTATTATGGAATATCATCAAATGTTACATCAAATTGCCACCGGGGTCTCCGGTGCAGTTGGTGAGGCGTTTTTTCGTTATCTGGTCAAATATATTGCCAATGCTCTTCAGATGAAATATGCCCTGGTTGGGGAATTAAAAGACCCTAATACAATTCAAACTTTAGCGGTCTGGGCAGACGGGAAAACCGCTGACAATTTTACTTACAACCTTCAGGATACTCCCTGCGCAAATGTGCTGAAGAAAGATTTTAGTTGTTATCCGGAGAGGGTGCAGCAATTATTTCCTAAAGATATTTTATTACAAGAAATGGGGGTGGAGAGTTATATCGGCACCTCGTTGTGGGATTCCTCGGAAAACGTTATCGGGATTATGGTTTTGTTGGATGATAAGCCCATGCGAGATGCTGAAATTGCCAAGGCGATGTTGAAAATTTTTGCCGTACGGGCAGCGGCGGAGTTGGAGCGTCAGCAAATAGAGGATGCTTTACAAAAACGGGAACAGGCATTTAAAGCACTTTTGGAACATAATCCGGATATCATCGCCCGTTTCGATTGTTCTTTAATCTATCAATATGTCAACCCGGTGATTCGATCGGTGACCGGAATTCCGGTAGAGGCTTTTCCAGGGAAGAAAAACAAAGATTTGGGGTTGCCGGATGACTTTTTGTTGCCCCCGGAGGTTACCCGTCAAAACCATGATTATCAACAACATAAGTTCACCTGGAATTTTACGTATGTGAACAATGGGCATACGCGTCATTTCGAAGCACATTTTCTGCCAGAGTTTGAGGACGATGGAAAGTTGGCTTCCTACCTGGTCATTGCCCGTGATGTCAGCGATCGAATTCGAGCTGTTACCGCCCTGCGAGAAAGTGAAGAACGCTATCTGACATTGTTTCAGAATACTCCGGCGGGTTTGATTTTAGAGGATCGGGAAGGGAACATTATAGACGCCAACCTGGCAGCTTCCGAAATAACCGGTTATGCGTTTCCCGAGTTGATCGGGATGAATGTTGCTCAATTAGCCCACCCGGAGCATTTACCGTATGTGAAGGAAAATATCAGGCGAATCTTATCCGGGGAATCACTTCATCATGAGGTCGTCGATCTGCGGGAGGATGGTGAAAAAATAATTGTCGAGTTACATGAAGTGAAAGTACGATTGCCCGGCGGAGACGACGGTATCCTGGTAATCCTCCGGGATATAACGGAAATGAAACGGGCTCAGGAAGAACAGCAGAAGTCTCATGAAAAATATCAACGGTTATTTGAGGAATCCAGGGATGTGGTATATATCAGTTCTCCGGAAGGAAATTTGATCGATGTCAATCCTGCCGGGGTGGAATTGTTCGGTTACGAGTCCAAAGAGGAGCTACTGAAAGTTGACCTGGCGAAGGATTTATACGCCAATCCTCATGAGCGGGGAATTCTTTTGGAGAAATTAAACCGGGAAGGGCATGTAAAAGATTATGAGTTAGTTCTGAAACGGAAAGATGGTCAACTACTGGATGTGTTGATCACGGCTACAATAGAAAGGGGCAAAAACGGCGAAGTAATCGCACATCGGGGGATTATCCGAGATGTGACCGAACGGAAAAAATTGGAAAAACAACTTATCCAGATGCAAAAGATGGAAGCCATTGGTACCCTTGCCGGGGGCATTGCCCACGATTTTAATAATATCCTGGCAGCAATTATCGGGTTTACCGAAATTTCCATAAATGACCTGGCGGAAGATAATCCCCTTCGCTTTAACCTGGAACAGGTGATGAAAGCCGGATTGCGTGCCAAAGAAATGGTAACTCAAATTTTAACCTTCAGTCGCCAGGATGAGCAGGAACGCACCGCAGTGAAGATGAATGAATTGGTACAAGAAGCGATCCGGCTGTTGCGTGCTACCCTGCCATCTACCATCACTCTGAAACACACCACCAGCAAAGAGAGTGGTTATGTGTTTGCTGATCCCACTCAGCTCCACCAGGTGATTATCAACCTGGCGACCAATGCTTTTCATGCCATGGAGCATTCCAGTGGGGTGCTGGAAATTGACCTGGATGTGGTAGAACCGGAAACCTCGTTACGTAAAATTTATCCACAATTGCTCCCGGGTCCACATGTCCGTTTAACCATAAAAGACAACGGGCATGGAATGGATAAAGCCACCTTGGCAAGAATTTTTGATCCGTTCTTTACCACCAAACCGGTCGGGAAAGGAACCGGAATGGGATTATCTATGGTGCATGGCATCATCAAACGCCATAAAGGAATTATTACTGTGGAAAGTGAACCGGGGAAAGGCACCACGGTTCGGGTATACCTGCCTCAAGCTCAGTTTAAGGATTCCATCGCTGTGAAACAAACCGATACCCTTCCTGACGGAAAAGGTCATATCCTGTTCGTGGATGATGAGAAACAGTTGGTACAATTGGGAGAAGAGATGCTACAAAGATTGGGATATACAGTTACCGGACTCACCAGTAGTAAGGAAGCACTGCAACTGTTTCGTTCTCATCCGGACCATTATAATGTGGTAATTACCGACCAAACCATGCCAGAATTAACGGGTATTGAATTGGCGCATCAAATTTTCAATATCCATCCCGATGTGCCGGTTATTTTACTCTCCGGTTACAACGAATCCATTAATGATGAAATCGCAAACGGGTGCGCTATCCGTAAATTTTTAATGAAACCGTTTAAAGCCCGTGAGTTGAGCAAAGCAATCAGCGAAGTCATTAAGGTGAATTCGACGTAACTTGAAATAGGAGATAGATGAAACGGATAACGCTGATTTACACGGATGATTGGTGTTAATACTAAAAAAATCTGCGAAAATCCGGGTTCACCCGCGTTCTACTTTTTTATGTCGAACGGACGTTAATGAATACCGATTCAACTGCCAATTATGGCACTGTTAAATGAGACACCGGGGTGGGAGTGGAATATGATATTGTTTGAAAAACAAATGACAGCATCCGTTCTGTTGCTCCCTTATTTTCAATTACAACCCTGCGTGCATTTTCCCCCGCCTGATGCCGAAACGGAGCGTCTATAAGCATCCGTTTTAGAAGCGTATGCAAATCTTCCGGATTGGTAACTTCGAATCCTCCTTCAGCCTGTTTTAACAATTGTGCCTCGTGGGAATTGGCATTCACGGGTCCGAATATTACCGGAATGCCATAAACCGCCGGCTCCAATACATTGTGAATTCCCTGTTTAAAACTGCCGCCAACATAAGCGATATTTGCCAGTCCGTAAAGATCTGCCAGTAACCCGACCTGATCAATCAAAATTACCCGGGCGTTGGAGCAGGAGTCCATTTGGCTGTAAAAACAGGTGGGAAAGAACCGGACTTGAGCATGCAATTCTTCCAGGTGCGCCGGAGTGGGTTCGTGTGGGCATACGATGACCAACAGGTTCTCAAAATGATAGAGCAAGGAGCGGATTGCCGGAATCAGTTGGGTTTCATCTTCTCCCCAGGTGCTTCCGGCAACTATGATGAATTTTTCCTTTGTCAAATCTGCCGGTAGTAACTGATGGGGGCGGGATTCCTGAGAACGATAAATTACCTGGTCATATTTGCTGTCACCCACGGTCACAATTTTTCCCGGCGAAACAAGGCGTTGGTACAAAAGACAATCGTCTTCGGAGATGGTTAACACTCTGTCTAAATGCTTATAAACCAGTCGCACCAGGTTCCTCACCCCCGGCAGCAGTCTCCGGGAATGGTGATGCAAAGTGGCGTTTATTAATATCCGTGGAATTCCCATCATTTTTGCCGCCCAGATTTGATTCAACCATACATCGTATTTGGCGATTATCAAAACTTTTGGACGGAATAAATGAAACAGTCGCCAGGTAGGCAACCACCAATCGAACGGTGCGTAAAGGAATAAATCTACTCCGGGAGTTTCTTTTGCATTTTCGTACCCGGAAGGTGAGAAGAACATTACCACCGATTTGCTCTCCGGTACTTTTTCTTTCAGTCGACGAAGAAAGGGTTTGATATGCTCGAATTCCCCCAGGGAAGCACAATGAAACAGAAAAAAATCCGGAACCGGTTTATCCAGTTGGTTCATAAAGTGACGTGCTTTTGGGATGGTGCCATAGCGTCCCAAAATTCCCCGGCGAAATTTCCGCGATATTAGAGCTGCCAGGTGAAAAGCGATATAGAGAATCGGAAAAACAAGGATATTGTAAATAACCACCAAAAAGAAAAATTCCATCGCTGTCCTTTGTTACCCATCTGTCAAACGAAATCGTGCGTATGTTCCGCGGTACTTTAAATTAAGCGGGGGGAAGATAACCGCTTATTGGAAAACATGCAAATGGAAAGGGAAATGCTCGCCGGGAAATTATATGTGTGTTGAATATCCGGATGGAAATGTGTAATATCGAACTACCAGGAAAAGGATGAGTGCAACTTCTTACTATCGAGAAGGCGGCAATGAGAACTATTATCTGGTCATTCGTGTTTTACCTTGGGTTAACGACTTCCGTTTACAGCCAGACCGGTACCTTAATCGACTCTTTCCCGGCGCCAACCACTTACATGGCGGATATTGCATGGGATGGCGGCTACCTGTTGGTACTGGGATTGAAAAATCATATCCTTTATCGGATAAACCCGGAAACAGGAGAGGTGGTGGATTCCCTGCCGATTAGGATTCACAGTGGGTTGGGGCTTGCCGGTAAAAACGGAAAAATTTGGGTAGGTTCCTATTCCGGGCACGCGGTGAAACAAATTGATGCCCGGGGGAAAGTGGTAAAGTCAATTCCCATTCCAGTATCGAACCCGATGGGGCTTGCATGGGATGGAACGGCATTTTGGGTAGCCGACAGCAAGCCCCGGGAGCGGATTGTGAAAGTCGATTCCCTGGGGAATTTATTGAGCTATTTTTATTTTCCCGGCAGCAACCCGTTCGGTTTGACTGCCGACAGTCTCACCGTCTGGTGTGCAAATAATATTTACTGTTGCGGTGCTACCATTTACCGATTCAAAAAATCGACCGGGGAACAACTGGAAAGCTTTGAGTGTCCAAACAATGGAAAAGTTGTGAATGGTTTGGCATGGGATGGCAAATTTCTCTGGATAGCCGATCAAAGCAATAAGATGATTTACCGGGTAAAGGTCGAACCGGGAGTTACCGGGAAGTAACTTGTGCATTGAAAAAACTTACTCTCGTTGATGTGGGATTACAGCATCTGTGATGCAAGACATAATCTCCCACCAGATGGCAGCAAAACTATAGGAATAGCATCTCAAGGTTCATAGCAACCGGATTACTAATCCGAGGACTTCCGGGAGTGATGCGGATAAAATTAGTGGATATTTTTAAAGCAGGGCTGAAAGTTCTATTAAAAGTCGGTTGTTCAGATGGGGAGAGGGACGTTCAGGATTCAGATAAATTTCTCTTTTCTGGGTCTGGAAAATCTATTATTTTTGACCGCCTTCATCGGAGAGGTGCCCCGACGGGGTAAACAGAGAGCGGTTGAATCGGGCGGTCTTGGCACAAGGTGCTCCCTTCAGGAAAAACTGTTGTGGT
>CAYYGL010000146.1:7701-12215 GCA_964471235.1 uncultured Calditrichaceae bacterium | reverse complement strand
TTCCAAACACTTGGAGCACCTTCTTTATTTTTTTATTGCAGATTTAGGGTTATATTTCACAGCTTATGCAATAAATTTCGTTAAAGTTGTTGTTAAGTTGTTTATGGTGCATGGAGAAACCGTTGCGGCTTCCTGGGCAGTCGTTTAGTTTGCTTTGACCGTTTGCGCCACCGTTACCATAATCGCTTTTTGCACATGGAGGCGGTTTTCCGCTTCATCAAATACGATAGCATGACGGCTTTCCATCACCTCATCGGTTATCTCTTCTCCCCGGTGCGCCGGTAAACAGTGCATCACCAGGACATTTTTGGAAGCATGAGACAATAAGTGTTTATTGACCTGGTACGGTTTGAATATCTGACGTCGCTTCTCCGCTTCCGCTTCCTGACCCATACTTGCCCAGACGTCGGTATAGATAATATCCGCATCGGTTACCGCTTCCTCGGGATTGGTAACCAATTCAATTTCACTAACGTTGCTTTTATACGCCCGGTTCAGGGTTTGGGAGTCCGGTTGATAATCGGGCGGGGTGCAAAGAACCAGGTGGATGGGAACCCGGGAAGCAAAATTTATCCAGGAGTTGGCAACGTTATTCCCATCACCAATATAGACAATTTTTAATCCTTCCAGGGTGCCTTTATGCTCCAGAATGGTGAAGGCATCTGCCATAATCTGGCAGGGGTGATTGTAATCTGTCAAACCATTAATTACCGGCACGGTGGAATATTTAGCCAGTTCTTCAATATCGGCATGGGCGAAGAGCCGCGCCATGATGAGGTCATTATAGCGGGAGATGACCCGGGCGACATCCTTCACCGCCTCCCGCTTCCCGATACCGATATCCTGGGGAGAGAGGTAAATCCCCATTCCGCCCAGTTGATAGATACCGGTTTCAAAGGAAATCCGGGTACGGGCGCTCGGTTTAGCAAAAATCATCGCCAGAGAATAACCGGCTAACAGGTGGTGTGCTTCCCGCTTGCGGGTTTTTTCTTTTAAAGATCGGGTTAATTCAAATATCTTATCAATCTCTGCACGAGTGAAGTCTGCAATCGAGAGAAAATCTCGCTTCATCAATCCTCCTTATCCATTTCCGAATTCCCGGGATGAGTCCTTCTATAGTTTGTCTTAATCCTTACACAAACCTAATTCCTATCCGGATCCCCATCGCTCTATAGAATAAACCTTCTCAAATCCTCATCTTCCACAATGTCTTTGAGCTTTTCATGCACAAAATCGCCGGTGATGGTAACGTTCTTTTTCGGCAGGTTGGGCGCATCAAACAACATATCTTCCAGCAGAGTGGACATGATGGTATGAAGCCGTCGGGCGCCAATATTTTCCGCTTTGGAATTCACATAACTGGCGGTCTCGGCAATTGCCACGATGGCATCTTCGGTAAACTCTAGTTCAATGCCTTCCGTCTCCAGCAGCGCCTTATATTGCTTGGTCAGCGCATTTTCCGGTTCGGTTAAAATCCGCACAAAATCGTCGGTGGTCAGACTGTCCAGTTCCACCCGAATGGGAAAGCGTCCCTGAAGTTCCGGAATTAAGTCGGACGGTTTGGCAACATGAAATGCCCCGGAGGCAATGAAGAGCACATGGTCGGTTTTGACCATACCATATTTGGTTACCACAGTGGTTCCTTCCACTACCGGGAGTAAGTCGCGCTGTACGCCTTCCCGGGAAACATCGGGTCCATGCTTGGAACCGGAATTGGCAATTTTATCAATTTCATCCAGGAACACAATGCCGGAATTTTGCACCCGTCGGGTTGCCTCCTGAACCACTTCTTCCATATCGATCAACTTTTGCGCTTCCTGCTGGGTTAAAATTGCCAGCGCTTCCGGTACCGTTACTTTGCGTTTTTTGACTTTTTTAGGCATGAATGTGCCAAACAATTCCTGCAGATTGATCCCCATTTCCTCCAATCCCCCCGGGGAAAAAATTTGCATGGTCGGGATGGATTCGGTGGGAGTATCAATTTCCACCACCCGATTATTCAGTTCGCCTTTTAATAATTTTTGGCGGAATTTCGTACGGGTGCGTTGGTACTGATTTTCCGGAGCGTCTTCACCTTCTGCCTCCGGAACAAAACCGGCACGGTTGGTGGGAGCCGGGAGCAGAATATCCAGCAGCCGTTCAATAGCATGTTCCCGCGCTTTATCCTGAACACTCTCTTTTTTCTCTTCCCGAACCATGTTCACTGCAATATCCACCAGGTCCCGAATGATGCTTTCCACATCCCTGCCCACATAACCGACCTCGGTAAACTTCGAGGCTTCCACTTTGATGAACGGAGCATTGGCTAATTTTGCCAGCCGGCGGGATATTTCGGTTTTCCCCACACCGGTAGGTCCGATTAAGATGATATTATTGGGCATGATTTCTTCCCGCAGGTGACCTTCCACCTGCTGCCGCCGCCAGCGATTTCGCAGGGCAATGGCAACCGAACGCTTGGCATTATCCTGACCAATAATATATTTATCTAATTCTTCAACAATCTCTTTGGGGGTAAATTCTCTTAGTTGTGTCCCCATGTTTAACACTCCCAATTAAATTAGTCAACTATCGTTTCAATGGTTATTTGATGATTGGTATAAATACAAATATCGGCGGTAATTTGCAGGGCTTCCCGCACAATTTCCTCTGCAGAAAGTTTAGAATGATTGTAAAGCGCCCGGGCAGCCGCCAGAGCATAGGGCCCTCCGGAACCGATCGCCAGAATCCGATCATCCGGTTCAATCACATCACCGGTGCCGGAAATGATTAAGGCAGTATCTCTGTTCAGCACCGCCAAAAGCGCTTCCAAGCGACGCAAATAACGGTCCATCCGCCAATCCTTTGCCAATTCCACAGCGGCTTTGGTTAAATTGCCGTTGTAGTGCTCCAACTTCTCCTCAAACCGTTCAAACAAAGTAAACGCATCCGCTGCGGCACCGGCAAATCCTGCCAATATTTGATCTTTATACAACCGACGAATTTTCTTCCCCTTGTGCTTCATGACCGTATTCCCAAACGTCACCTGCCCATCACCACCCAGGGCAACTTTCCCGTCTTTGATTACACCCAGAACTGTTGTCGCATGGATGATGTCCGAATAATTTGCCATGGAGTTCTCCCTGTTGTCTTTTTGCCGGGCAAATTTACATATTTTCCGCTGCGATAACAAACAAATCTGTACTTAACTGCAAAGTAACAGCCTAACCCCTTTGTTTACAAACAATAATACCAGGGACTAAATTGAATTGGACGGGGGGAAGAGGTGGAAAAAGAATGGAACAAACAGCCCTTCTGGGGGACCAATTTGACACCAATTTCCCAACGGATGAATGAGGCACCTTTCACAACGGATAGTGCGGCACCGTTTATATATTTCGCCTCAACCGGGCGATGGGAATATCCAATTGCTCACGATATTTGGCGACGGTTCGACGAGCAATCGGGATGCCTTCGGCATTTAACATCTCTGCCAATTTCTCATCACTATACGGTTTACGAGGATTTTCCGTGGCAATAATTTCTTTTAAGCGCTCTTTAATTCGCAGGGTGCTTAGTGCTTCGCCATCATCGGTTTCCATTCCTTCGTTAAAAAAGTATTTCAGTTCGAAAACGCCGTAATCACACTGCACATATTTGCCTTTACACACCCGGCTCACGGTGGAAATATCCATGTCAATCGCTTCGGCAACTTCTTTCATAATCAACGGCTTAATATACTCGGGTCCCTTTTCAAAAAAATCTCGCTGCTTCTCAACTATGGCTTCCATGGTTTTTTGCATGGTCACCTGGCGCTGTCGAATGGCTTTAATAAACCACTTGGCGGAGTCCACTTTTTCTTTCAAAAACTTCCGCACCTCCCGGTCCAACTTCCGTGGTTGCCGCAACATTTTTTTATACTGGCGGCTGATCCGCAATCCCGGAATTTTATACTCATTCAACGAGACCACCAATTCATCATCCACCTTCTCCACAAAAAAATCCGGCACAATATAGTTCTGCCGAACATCCATGTATCCTTCCCCGGGCTTGGGGTTAAGTTTGCTGATTTCTTCCAATGCATTCCGAATCTCATCTAACGAGATATTCAACTGGTCTGCAACTTTCTCAAACCGACGGTTTACAAAATCTTCGTAGCATTTGGTTAATATTTTCAGAGGAATGTCATACTTGCCATCCTTATTTTTCATTTCCAACTGTACGGTTAAACATTCCCGGAGGTTTCGGGCGGCAATACCGGGCGGATCAAAATGCTGGATGGCTTTTAAGATTTTTTCGACATGCTCGGGGGTAGTATCAAAAATCTGGGCAATGTATTCGGTGGTCACCTCGGGTTCCAGGTACCCGTCATCCCGTAAATTATAAATGATGTATTCTCCGATACGAAAATCAGTCTCATTCAAATTCAAGAAATGCAACTGCTCCAGAAGATGTTCCGCCATGGTCTCGTAATACGGTTCCGGCATATCCCGTTCTTCTTCACTCCGGTCCACCGCCATACGCGGATCCGGGATTCC
>CAYYGL010000146.1:0-7691 GCA_964471235.1 uncultured Calditrichaceae bacterium | reverse complement strand
TCTTCATTGATTTTATCTTCTTCACTTTTATTGTTTTCTTCCAGTGCATCAAATTCTTCTTTGATCTGCTCCTCTTCTTCAAGGTCTTCCGAAAGTTCCTCTTCTTCCTCTTCCTGGATATCTTCCATTTCCTCGGCTTCTTCCAGAACCGGATTCAGCTCCAACTCCGTCTTTATTTTTTGTTCCAGGAGCAACATGGGCAATTGTAATAAGGTGGAGACCAGAATCTGCTGGGGTTTTAATACCTGCTGCTGTGATTGAACCAACATGTGCCCAAGTTTTACCATAATCCTATCACCTATCCGTTAAACATTTCCAACTTTTGGCATAATTTATGTAGCAAAAAGTAATGAATTTGATCCATTCGAGTCAAGTAAAAAGTAATTGTATAATTTCTCCATATTTAATGTTTATTTAGCCAGACACATCCGGTTCTTGAACATTTTTCCAATCTATGGAATGATCGCAATAGACAAACGTCAATCTTTACCATCGATTATCTGTCGTTGTAAATTAACGACCCCTCCAAAAGTTCCTTTCCCTTACCAGCCCCCGGTAAATCTGCGTTCTAAATTGTTGCACAGAGGAGATCGGAATGCATATATTACCGTCGGTTCGCCATTAAGAAAAAAGGAACACTGATGACCCGGATTTTAGCAGATTTTTTTAAAATTATGAACCATCATCCATGTAAATCTGCGTTATCGGGTTGCATCTCTGTGGTATTTCAAGTTATGTCGAACTCCCGCTATATTCGCAATGGGTTATGATAGGAACACATCCGGTGAAAGCATTTCAACCGGTTTATGTTGGTGAATCTGTTTTGAACAGCATTCTGTTATTTGTGCAAACAACAGAAACGAAGGTATCCGATGGCACGAATCAAAATATTTACCCTGGCAGAAGCACACGGTTTACTAAAAAAGCAGTATGAGGCGGCAATGAAGCGCGCCGGGCGGATCTGGAACATTGTGGCGATTATGAGCCAGAATCCGCGGGTGATGAAGACTTCCATGGATTTTTACGGTGCTCTGATGTATGGTCCTTCTCCCCTCTCCCGTTCCCAACGGGAAATACTGGCAGTGGTGGTTTCCACGACAAACCATTGTCGGTACTGACTGCGTGCTCATGCTCACGACCTCCGGGCAGAGGTTCAAAGAGATTTCGGGATTGCTTCCGACGCGGAAGCTGATGTGTTTGTGCACCGGATTGCCAACAATTGGCGGGAAGCGTCCTTATCAACAAAAGACCGGGCGCTCTGTGAATATGCCGAAAAATTAACCCAAACCCCCGCAGAAATTGATGAGGAAGATATCGAGATTCTAAAAAGGCATGGTTTTGACGATCGGGCAATACACGACGCTACCCAGGTGATTGCCTATTTCAATTACATTAACCGGGTGGCGGATGCCCTGGCGGTGGACCAGGAGACCTTTGTACATTGCTGGGAGCAATCTCCCCCCGGATCAAAAGTGTAAACAGCGAGGAAATTCATGTTTTACAAAATCGCCGAAGACAAAATTAAAGAAGCAATTGAAAACGGGGAGTTTGATAATCTACCGGGTAAGGGAAGATTCATAGATTTAACGGATTACTTTAACACTCCCGAACACCTGCGAATAGCTTACAGCTTGTTGAAAAATTCCAATTTTATTCCGGAAGAGGTGCAACTGAGAAAGGAAATCGGCGAAATGCAGGAACGGCTGGCTCAACTGAAACATAAAACCGAACGGAGCGAGCTGATCCGAAAAATCAATGAGAAGACCGCAGAATTGGATATTCTGATGAAACGATTCCAAACAAACCGATAACCTCCCATACATTGTGCAGAAAAAAATACAGAGGACCATTTCCTACGTGACGAATCCCATCAATCAAACCTCAAGCGCATCTTCCGGAGCTGGCATATCGCTTACTTTCGCCACTATTACCTTGTGGATATGGACATTTTTCCTGTTCACTACCGAGTTGCATGCCCGGGAGGATTACCGGGTTTCTTACGCGATTATCCAGGATACGCTGACAAGCGGGGATGATTATGATCCGGAATTCGGGCGATTTGATGTGTTTGAATTCAATCTCTCCGCCGGAGATGTGGTGGATATCGAAGTGCGGGCAGGCCGTTTTCAGCCAACGCTGGCAATTGTTTCACCTACTGAAAAGGTGGAATACGGCACCCCTCAAAAATTAACTCGTGCTCATTACCGGGGAACGGTAAGAGAAACCGGAACTTATCTGGTCATTGTTCGAGGAGATTCTCTGGCGACCGGGGTATACCAGCTACGTTGCCGGTATGCGGCGGCTGCGGCGCTCCATCCCCCGGCAGATGCTGACTTATGTGAAGAAATCACATTTCTGTTAGCTCATCTTAAGGCAGACTTCTATTTTCTGAAAAAACCTTCCTTGCCCGGTCAGTCGCATAATGAGTGGGAACCGACCCTGATATTGCACAATGCCCTCAGCGCAAAAATCGTTCAACCCGGTGCGGAAAAATACGTTGCCCAAATGTACCGGGGCAACAATCGTAGCCGGGCTGAAACCGTTTTTAACACCCTGGCGGGGAAATACAAATTTTGCCTTGGAAATGGCTGGGAGATGACCAACCATGACTGGCAGGTGGTGAATCCCCTCCTCCCCTACCGACGCCAGGCTGTCGTATTTACCGAGAAAGCAACCAAAGCCCCGCGGATCATCCGGTTGGTGTTCACAGACTACAGTGGCACCACCGGGGTGAGTTCCGTAACATATACAGTTGAGGTGGAGTTTGATCGGAAGTAGGGGGTGTGGACTTTTCTTGATGGATTTCCATCCCGAGATGCTTATCTACCGGTAGAGGCGGTGTTCTCGAATGTAATTCTCCACATCCCGGGGAACCAGGTAACGGATTGATTTTCCCTGTCTCACCCGGTTGCGGATATCGGTGGAAGAGATTTCCAGAAGCGGGATATCCAGAAATTTAAAATACGGTAGAAATTGGCGCGCCTCTTCATGCGGTTCGATACCCGGTCGGCCCAGGACCACCACCTGGCATAATCGGATAATTTCTTCCGGCTCCTTCCAGAGATGAAACTGGTTTACATTATCCAACCCCATTAAAAAATACAGGGTGTGAGTAGAAAAAGTCTCCCGCAATTGCCGCAGGGTATCGACTGTAAAAGAGGTATTTTCACGCTGCAATTCCATTTTACTGACCGAAAATGCCGGGTTATCGCGGACAGCCAATTCTAGCATCCGCAGCCGGTGCCCGGGAGGGGTAATTCGGTCGTTTTTTTTAAGGGGATGGATTCTGGCAGGTAAAAACAAAATCTGGTCGAGTGCTATTTCTTCCCGAACAATTTCCGCAATGATCAAATGGCCAAGGTGGATGGGGTCAAACGTGCCGCCCAAAACACCAATATTGTTAATGGTTGTTTTTGCCATCTGCTTCCGCCTGCTTGCCGGGATTTTTTTTTAAAATTTTGTCTATCTCTTCCACTCTTTTCTTTGCCTGGAGAACATGTTTATCCTTGGGAAATTTTTCCAGGTACACCGTAAAGGAATTTTGCGCTTCCCGGTATTTTTCCAATTTATACAGGCATTCGCCTTTCCAAAAATAAGCCTCGGCTGCCGGGGAGGTATCGTAATAATCACTAATGATGATATCATAATAGACCACCGCAGCGTCATAAACCCCCATTTTCCGATAGGTGGTGGCTGCCAGCATTTTTTTGGCGGCTAACTTTTCTCTCAGTTTGGCAATAAATTTTTCTGCATTGGGGCGGAGTTCATGATCGGGATGTTCTTCCACAAAAGTTTGAAACTGACGAATTGCCTTTTTGGTATACTCCTGATCCAACTCCGGACGCAGGGAAAGCTTATAATATGCCATCCCGATTTTAAACTGGGCTAAAACAGTATAAGGACTCTGAGGATAATCATTAATCAGTTTCTGGTATTCGGAAATAGCGATTAAATATTCTTTCTGCTTAAAATGAGATTCCGCAAGGTAATACTGGGCGTCATCAACTACCGGGTGACCGCTAAATTTTAGCACAATCACGGTAAATTCGGTAATTGCATCAAAATAATGCCCTTCATCAAATTTCTTTTTGGCATATTCAAAATATTCATCCGGTCCCAGGTTTTGCTTGTTTATTTTATGCCCGCAACCCGTAAAGAACAAAAAGGTGGTTATCAAACCGAGCAGAATAAGTTTTTGAGACATCATTGGCTCCTCAATGTATAAAACAGAACAATCACAGTCGCGGTCGTCGCAGTAATTAAAATCGGTTCCAGCCATTTCTTTCGAAAGGCAGAGGGTTGATGCACCCCCCGGGTAAATTCGAGTTTTTCGTTTTCCATAACCGGCAGAACCTTCCGGGGAATGTGGTCAGCATACCTGCCACGGATCTCCTGACTGCTCAGCACTCTTCCCCTCTCATCTTTAATCTGAAGATGGGAACTCCCCTGAACTTCTCGTTTCACGTCGCCGGGAAACACCAACCACTTTCTTCCACCGGAACGATATTGGATTTCGCTCTGAGCCGCCGTCACCTCCACTACGTAGGCAGAGACCGAATCGCTACGGGGTGGTGAATAAACTAAATATTTTTGCTGAAGGCAACTATCTGTTAAAATTTGCACCAGCCACTTCGAAAGCGGGCTGTTATCCGGTGAAGTGATTGAAAGTCCTTTCTGTGACGGGATGTTCGATTTAATCAATTTTAAGGCAGGAGAGATGAGGAGACGGATGAGGATGTCCTGATTGGTCGGTGTCTTTTCCTGTGGCAGTAAGCATGCCTGACCAGACAGAAAAAAGAGTACCCCCCATAAGATATAGAACCGGTTTACTGGCATTTCAAGACACGTTCGTTTTTTGATTTCTCTGGTGACATAAAAGATGTTATAAACTATTTTTTTGCTTGAGTTCCATTTACAATAATTTCTTTTCCTTTTTCCAGCGATTGATAAGTCAATTCAAGCATTTCCATCACTTGCAGTGCTTCATGAATGTCGGAATTCAGTTCCGGCTCATCCCCAAGAAGATAGTTGATGAAGTGGGAAATCTCACTCTCGTAGGCAAGGTTGAAAAGGGTTCTCCCATCTGTCGGGGCGGATGGGGTGATGTCTTTAAATTTATCCCGCCATGTCGTCTCGACCCGGTAGGGGTTCAGGGTGCTGTATCCGTGCTGTGCATAAATTTCAGCATGGAATCGATCGGAACGAATGGGGAAGTACCAACTGATATGGCAGGCTAATTTCAGTTTGTTGGAGAAGGTCATTAAAAAACAGCAGCAATCATCCACATCGATATCCGGATTAATTTGCTGGGAGATTGCCTTTACGGATTCCAGCCGGGGTCTGCCGGTTAGCCACCAACTGGTGTCGATAAGCTGGCTGCCCAGGTCCAACAGCACCCCTCCCCCGGCAATACGCTTACTCAACCACCAGGGCTGTTTGGAAGCAATGAATTTCGCCTGTAACCAATCCGATTTAATCAGAAACACATCTCCCAATGTTTTTCGAGCAATAATATCCTTTAACTGGCGGATGTCTTCCCGGAACCGGGAATTCATTCCTACCATCACGCTGCAATCATGTTCATCTGCTGTCCGAGCGATGCGCCGGGTTTCCGCAGCATTCCGGGCTGCCGGGCGTTCAATAAAAACATGCAGCCCTTCCCGAAGCGCTATTAAGCTCATCGGTAAATGCATGTTGTTGGGGGTTACAATAAAGACAGCATCCAGTTCCACATGAGAAACCATTTCTTCAATTTCGCCAAATACATGGGGAATGGAAAACCGGTTGGCAATCACCGAGGCTTTGCGGATATCGATATCGCAAACCGCCCGAAGCTCAACCTTCGGGTTACGGCTCAAAATCGGAAGATGAATAATTTGTGAGGCGCCTCCACATCCCACAACCCCAACCCGTACCGGAGCACTCAATTTATCACGCATCCTTCTCTCTCCGCAACTTTTCCCGGTCCAGATAATTTTGTAATAAATGCATCGCCGCATATTGATCCACCCGATCCTTCTCCCGGGATGGCTTTTTTCCCATTTGATGCAGCGTGGCATACGCCTGAACCGTTGTTAACCGTTCATCATACAACTCCACAGGAACCGGTGCAAGCCCCTTCTTTATTTTTTCGAACATTTTCACCGTCTCATGGGTTTTTTGAGAAAACTCTCCCCTCATATTCAGAGGAAATCCGATCACCACCCGGTGAATGTTCATCTCAGCGACGATTCCTTTCAACTCATTGATCAGCCGCTTCATACCGGTAAAAGTTAATGTTTTATAAGGCTGGGCAATGGTTAAAGTGGGATCGCTGATTGCTAATCCAATTCGCTTCTCGCCCAAATCAATTCCAAGGTATCTTCTCATCTATATCTCTTGATCACGTTAAATAACAGTTAAAAAAATGTGAAAAATTAATTCGTTAATTGGTAAAACTGCTAAGCCGTTAGCTTTTAGTGGGTCGCCATTAGCGTTTGGCAATACAGATGATGTCTTCTGCCAATAGCCAACAGCTAATCACTCGGTTCCGAAAAACAATCGGTTTGACTCTATGGGTTTTCTCATTGATTTTAACTCGGCACATTTTCAATGGAACGGAAAGGGTAACCCACGGTTGGGTCATTTTCTTTCGAGTTCAAAATTTTCTGTTGCTCGCTTCCCGGCGTTTGGCATGGGCGATGGAAAGCAACGTCTTCCACTCAAAAACCGCTGAAACGGTTTACCTACTCGTTTCCAAAGTTCCTTTGGGAACGAGCATATTCCGAACCCATTTTAGCACAGGGGCAATTTCTCGCAATCACGGTTAAACCTATGCATCCCAGGTGGAAACGGCGCTGGAAAATTTCAAATCGGCAACCAATTAACCGAACCGTGAGGGGTAAATTACAACAAAAAACCGCTCTTTTCAGATAAGCAAAGAGCGGCATTTATAATGCAAAATACATAGTAACCATAAAGTTTCATCAACGATCAGGCATCCTCTTTATGAAGTGGTTCTTTTAAAATATCTTTAAGCAATT
This sequence comes from uncultured Calditrichaceae bacterium, assembly GCA_964471235.1. Classification (GTDB taxonomy): domain Bacteria; phylum Calditrichota; class Calditrichia; order RBG-13-44-9; family J075; genus CAYYGL01. The sequence continues at coordinate 669 of CAYYGL010000146.1, read as the reverse complement.
TTCCCGGCTTAAAATGTGTTTTCCGACGAGCCGGAACATAAATAATTTCTCCGGTACGGGGATTCCTTGCTTTCGGTTTTGCTTTTGTCTCTTTTACCTCAAATACGCCAAAGTCCCTGATTTCAATTCGGATTTCCGGATCCGCTTCACTTAAGATTTCTCGTAATGCCTGAAAAACTGCATTGACAAAGCCTTCGGTTATATAGATTTTTTGACCCATCATTTTGGCTACCCGTTTGGCTACTTCCTTCTTCGTAACTGTTCTCATGGAGAAGCCTCCAATAGCTTATGAAACTTTTGGTTAGTTTTCAGAGAAGATAATCGAGTTGAATGAATTTTGCAAGAGTAAATTTTATAAATTTATGTGAATTAACGAATTATTGATTTGACGAATATCAATTTTATTGATTTGGCAGAGGAAATAGTGGGAACAACCTGGCTGTATTCCCCCAAAAAGACCATCGAGAGATTCTTTTTTCCACAACAATAAGGAGATGACGTCATTCGGGTTGGTTACTTGTTCCGTTCCAGCAGTTTTTTCAATTCCTGCAATTTCAGCAGCGCCTCGATGGGCGTCATGGTGTTGATCTCCACTTTCCCGATTTCCTCCTCCAGGCGCGAAGGTTTTGTTTGCTCAAAAAGGCTGAGTTGATTGCGATCGATAGTGGT
>CAYYGL010000145.1:0-12422 GCA_964471235.1 uncultured Calditrichaceae bacterium | reverse complement strand
GCGGCGGCGCTTTCTCCGGAAAAGACCCCTCCAAAGTGGATCGCTCCGGGGCATATATTTCCCGCTACGTGGCAAAAAACCTGGTGGCAGCCGGGGTGGCAGACCGGCTGGAAATTCAGGTCGCCTACGTCATTGGTCATGCCGAACCGGTTTCGGTGATGGTGGAAACTTTCGGCACCGGGAAAATTGATAATCAACGAATCGTGGAAATCATCCGGAAAGTATTTGACCTGCGCCCCCAGAGCATCATCAGCCAGTTGGATTTATTGAAACCGCGTTATCGACAAACCGCTGCTTACGGGCATTTCGGTCGAGATGATGAGAATTTTACCTGGGAACGATTGGATAAGGTAGCAGAAATCAAATCCATGTTATAAAAAACAGGGGTGGAGCGTTTTACCACTTCCCTCAATGGTCAGTTTTCATAAGAGACGGATCGCCGCTGTATCCGGTTGGCGATCCGCTCGTAGCGCATATCGGTTTCCCGGTTATTCAATTGCACATCGTAGAAGAAAAATCCATACAACAAATAATACAGCAAGTGATCCGCTTTTTGCTGCTTTTTTAGCGTTTTGATTTTACGCAACAGTTTATGCTCCCGCAGGAAAAATTGATGCTCCCGCCACAGCCAGGGCGCAAACATCTGCTCAATCTTCCCGCCGCACCATTTTTTTAAAGCCGTCCCAATCGAGTATTTCCGAAAAATATGATTCCCCAGCCGCTTCTGGCGAATCGCCGGGGGAATCTGCTCTTCCGGAATCCCTTCCTGTTCGGCAATCCACCGGGAAGCCTCAAACACATGAGAAGGGGTTTCCCAGTATTGAGAAGCGATCTTCCCGAATTCCCAGGGATAAAACTCTCCCGGGTAAGCGGCGGAAATCACCCGGTAAAAATTCCGGGAAAATTTTTTCTCGAAAAGAGTCGCTAAACCGAACTCCGTAAAGGTTTTGCGGGTAAATTCTTTCCGGCGAACTTTCTCCGGCAATTCCGCCATCTGCCAGCCTTTGCGGGCAATCATCCAGCGGATAGCCTGAGCCGCTCGCTCATCGGTCCAAAAATCAAACGGCACCTTGCCTATTTCCCAGGGCTGGAGATGGGGGTATGCCTCTCCCAGCGCCCGGGAAACGGAGTTGTAGTATTGATTGAACATATAAGATAACCCGTTTCGGGCAAAATCATCTCTGGAAATATTGGCTTTAAACAACTGCTGTGGGGAAAGCCCCAACCGGTCTTCCACCAGCCAGCGGATTGCTTCAGCCCGGTGTTCCGTTTTCTCCCAGTACTGTGTGGAGCAGCGGCTCCCCAGCCAGGGGTGAATCAGGTCAGGATAGGCATTCCGCAGCGCCCGGTTGGCGGAATAATTAAAAAAGCGATAGACATTCTGCAATTTATGACGAATGAAAAAAGTCTCATCCTTTTGGCGCAAAACGGTTTCGGGATGAGTTTGGAGAATTTCCTCGATGAGAAACCGTATCAACAGCGCAGCCCGGTTCTCACCGTCTTTTTGTAAAAAATTCGGGGGAAAAAAGCGTTCGATTCCCAGGTACACATTCAGGTAAGCATGGATAACCTGCGATTCGGTTAAATCTTCCAATCCGTTCAAACGACTGGTATCCCGGATTTCTCCCTCTGGATAAAACCGGCGGAGCAGTTTCAGTTTCTGTTCTATTTGCTCGATCGGAAGCGACGATAGAGAAGAACGACTGTGGCCGGTGGAACCTGTTCCATACGGCAGTGGTATTTTTTGCCTGGCAATCAGCACTTCGGTAAGGTAACGAAATGACGGTGGTGAGAGATGCTCCTGGAGATAGGTTATCACCCTTTCCGGATGTGATACTGAAAGCTGCTCATCTTCCCACTCGATTTGCGTTTCGCAATGCCACCCTTTCTCCCCCACTGCTTCAATGGAAACAAATCGCTTTTTTGCCACATCCGGGAACAACATTTTCTTAACTTCATCAACAGCCTGCTGGACCACCGATTGATAAACCGATTCTCTAAACGGTTTCTGCTGAAGCAGCCGAACCACCGGTTCATGCCCCAGAACGGATTGGCATAATTCGACAATCTCCGGGCGGGAGAGGTCCGCTTCATGCCCCTGGCGACCCAAATGACTCTCCATCACCCGACAGATTAACCGGTAACACTCCTGATAATTCTGTGAAACTTGTTTTATGGACAGGGACATCTGATCTTCCGGAATTTGATTACGCCAAACGAAACAATGAATATCATACCACATCTACGACAGAAAAGATTCATCTCATTACAAAACATCTTGTAATTTTCCCGGTATGGTTGTATCGTTTGCTTTCTTCGAAGTTTTTTTACACCTATTTATGGAACCTTGATTGCAGGTGGAACGTTTGTTTTTTTCTTGTTATACTCCCGGTGCTCGTATGAAAGCCCCCTGGTTAGTTCGTATTGGTTTGATTTTACAAATAGTCCCCCGGTCGGTTGATAAAATTTTACCTTAGAAAGGAGGAAATGGTATGCGTCTTGTGTTGCGAAGTCTCATTTTTGTTGTTCTAATAAGCAGTTTATTTGCCGGGGATGTGTTTCAACTGGACCCGGCGCATTCTTCCATCAATTTTTATGTCAAGCACATGGTCATCAGCACGGTTCCCGGTGAATTCAAAGACTTTACCGCGAACATCGTATTTGACAAAGAGGATCCAACCAAAATGGAAGTAGAGGTGGTTATCGATGCTGCCAGCATCAATACCGACAACCCCAGGCGGGATCGACATCTGAAAAGCAAGGATTTCCTGGATGTGGCAAATTATCCCCAGATTACCTTTCGGAGTAAAAAGGTCGAGAAAAAGGGGGATGATGAATATGTGATGATTGGCGATTTAACCATCCGGGATGTAACCCGGGAAGTGAAACTGCCTTTTCGGATCAATGGGGTCATTATCGATCCGCGGGGAGATACACGGGTTGGGATGGAAGGTGAGATGGTGATCAATCGCCAGGATTTTGGGGTTTCCTGGAGCAGAACGCTGGATAACGGCGGTTTGGTGGTAGCAAATGAGGTAAAAATAAAAGTGAATATCGAGGCATTTCATCCCAATGAATAACCTGATGCGTACCAAAAGAGCCGATAGCGTCACCTGTCGGCTCGTTTGATTCATTTCAGAAAAGACCCTGCCCCCTGCTTAATCTTCCACTAAAAAGTCTTCAAAATTCGCTACCCGGTAATGCTTGCCTTTCTTGATAACAGTGTGCCCTTCCTTTTCCAGTAATTCTTTTTGATGTGTGACACCGCCGGGATATTTTTCATTCAACACTCCGCCGTTTTTTAAGGTGCGCCAGTACGGGGTGATATTTTCCATGCCGTTCCGGGCATCTTCCTCAGCGGCATGGGCGGCAATCCAGGCAAAAATACCGGTGGTCATGGGACAACCGATGGTTGCATGGTGCTTTTTTGCCAGCCGGGCACGGATTTGATTGATGGTTATCAATTTACCTGGCGGTACACTGCGCATCACCTCATCCACTTCAACAGGTGCCGGAATCACCATGGTACCGGATCCCCAGCGGGATTGCATCTTTTCCGGAATCGGTTCCACCCGGGGCAAGTCTTTGCTGTCTAACAGCTTTTCTTTCCAGGTTTTATTCCGTTTCATCTTACTCCCCCCGGCTAAAGAAGTTTGGGGCATAAAAAGAGCGAAGGCACAAACCTTCGCTCTTGTAGAAGTGCAAGATTATAATTTCTTCCGGGAAAAATACCAATCGGTTACTTCGTAGGGCTCTTTCACCCGCTTTTCGGCTTCTTCCTGGGTGGTGGGCGGGGGCACAATCACCTGCTCACCGGGGTGCCAATTTTCCGGGGTCGCTACCTGGTATTTATCAGTGGTCTGCAGGGCATCCACCAGGCGAAGTACCTCGTCAATGCTGCGACCGTTGGTGAGCGGGTAGTAAATCATTGCCCGCAGTTTCTGTTCCGGATCAATCACAAATACAGCCCGTACGGCACTGGTGTCCGATGCGTGGGGATGAATCATCCCGTAAAGTTTGGCAACTTTCATATCCAGGTCGGCAATAACCGGGAAAGGAATTTTGATACCGAACTTATCCTCAATATTGCGTATCCAGGCAATATGAGAATAGATGCTGTCGATACTTAACCCGATGACCTGGGTATTCCGTTTTTGAAATTCATCGAACCGCCTGGCAAAAGCCAAAAACTCGGTAGTACATACCGGGGTAAAGTCCGCCGGATGGGAAAACAACACCACCCATTTGCCTTTGAAATCGGACAGGCTGAGCTGACCATGGGTGGTATTCGCGGTAAACTGGGGAGCAGGTTCATTAATTCGGGGTAAGGATGGGACCTCTACCGTACCGGAAGTTTCAACTTCACTCATAACATCCTCCTTTTAATTGCATATTACACGAACTTCGAACAATTATGAACGTAATTATGATGCGTTGGGAAAAACGATGATACAGAAAAAATAAGAAAAAATCTTTTTTGATAAAAATTGTCGTTTCCGGACGAATGGCAGAATGAGCAGCATTCTGCTTTATTCATTTTGCACTGCAAATTCCAGAACTGTCGGCTGCACCAGTCGTTCGAAATCCCGGTAAGCCAAACGCATCAACTCGCTATGGGAGCCGGCATTGAACACAATCTCTTCATCTTCTCTGAGCCGGGCGGCAACAAAGACCGGCAAATCATAAAGATTACCAAACGGCGGCATGGCGCCCACTTCACAGTCCGGAAACCGTTCCTGAAATTCTTCTTCCGTGGCTAATTCGATTTCCCGGGCGCGGGTGGCTTGTTTCAACAATGAAAAATCCACATGATGCGAAGCCGGCAACACCACCATCGCCATGTTTCCATCCAATTTGACGATTACGGTTTTCGCCATCTCTTTCCCGGGAATATGGGCAATGGCGGCAAGTTCCTGGGCGGTATACGCCGGTGAGTGAATAATACTGACATAGCGAACGTTCTGACTGTCTAAAAACTCTTTCAATTTTCTGGCTGGCATAACGACCTCCTGTGATTATATATTCGACATTGTTTGTGGTTAAGTGGTTGTTTTTTAACCTCACCGAACCCCTCCCGCCCCAAAAAGCGGGACACCAATCGGCATGATGTATAGCGGGGTCTCTTCTGCCGTCATTTGGAAAATCTTTTGAACCTCAGCGTCGTGGAACGCCCCTACAGCGACCGTGCCCAGGTTTAAAGCAACGGCTTGCAAATAAATATTTTGGGCAGCGTGACCGGCTTCCATGTGGACATACCGGATGCCACGCTTCCCATATCGCCGGGTCACCCGATCATACACCGCGGAAATGACAAAGACCACCGGAGCGCGTACTATCCATGCCTGCCCCAACGCCGCACGACTCAACTCGCTTCGAACATCCCTTTCGATCAACCGTACCAATTCATGATGACCACATCGATAATGATATCCGCCGGTGGGAACTCCTTCCACTTTTCCCACGGCTACATATATCTCCAATGGATACAATGCCCCGGCAGAAGGGGTAGTACGGCGCATTTCTGCCGACTCGGTGATTCCCTGCGAAGACCATAAAAGTTGGGAAATTGAGGTTAACGGTAAGGAGTGATTGGAATAATCCCGAATGGACCGCCGGCGATGTAAGACGGTTTCCAATGGGATTTTGCCGCACAAATCCGGCTTCGGTAAAATTATTTTTTTGTCAAATTGCGACACCTCATCACCGGGATGTACGACCGGATGAAAAGCCCCCATGGTACCATCTCCCCCATACACGTTTGACACTGACCATCAAATACTCGACGACCCCGGCATTACTTTTTTTTCGATGTATCCAACACAGTTCACCGCATTTTTTCCGCTACAAAATAGCCAATAACTTGCGGAACCGGTGTCGCCCCGGAATTGAACACCCGATTGCCTTCTAAACCGCCGCTGTCCGAATCAAAAGTGCCGGTGATTTCTAAAGTGGCTAACATGCCCGGGGTGAGATTAATTCGAATATCCCCGGAAGGTAAAATTTCCCCTTCAATAGCCCCATTGCCCACTTCATACACATTACCCGGCAGAGAGTCCACTAACTGTAAATTCCGGGTGCCGGTAATCAGGGAGTCCATTACCCTGATCTCTAAGGTGCCATATATCAATTTGGTACTGTCCGCGGAGTAGCCCGAGTAGGAGTATAGACCGGGTAACCCCGGAGAGTGAGTTTTCTCGCCGGTATTGGTATTATCAGAAGAATTCCGGGGAAGCGGGGATTGGGTAGAAGTGCAACCGGCAAAAAACAGAGTAAGCAGGACCCCAAACCATAAAACGATAGGGTGTTGTGACCGTAACATCGTTGACTCCTTTAATTGACTAATGAAAACATTTACTAACCGTTATCTGCGGTTTCCTCCGGATGCTAATCGCATCAAAAAACACCTTCGTCCAATTTCACCTACATTTTTATTGAATTCATTCCCTCAATCATAGGTTCCGGGTTGCCCCTGGCGAAGGGATAAAATCAAATTTTCAATGCCCCGGGGATCCGGCAACCCCGTGGCGATATCCTCATAACCGGATGTACCGGAGGAAGCGATGAATACATCACCGATGTTTATCAATCTTTGCCAGATTGTTTGTCTAACGTCGATAGTGCGAATATCCGAGATAAAAATGACCTTGTAATCCTTATTTAAAAATCCTTTTTCCAACACTACCCGATCCTGATAAACACTGAAAACCAGGGAGGCACGCCTGACAAGCGCCACAATCAGGGGAATAAGCAGCCAGAAGAACAGCAGATGCCATACAAAATTCCACCACGAGGGGCGAACTTCCAGAATGAGGTCTTCGTTCATCGCCAGGCTCAGTTTATGATAAAATTGTTATTTTCGGATAGGTATTCTAACAATTGGTTCAAACGCCCGTCATCGCCTTTCGGCTTATATAAATTTACCAATTTTTTAATAAAAAAGCGATGAGAATGTGATTTTAAGGTGCAAAGCCCTGTGGTACACCACAAGCAAACTTAGGGGAGTTGAAATAACCGGCGGGCATTTTGAGTGGTGATTCGGGCGATTTCTTCTACAGGAACTTCACGAAGTTCTGATAGGCGCCGGGCAACATATACCACATTGGCAGGTTCATTCCGCTGTTTGCGTAAAGCTCGGGGCGCCATGTAGGGGGAGTCGGTTTCCAACAAAATCCTGTCTAACGGAATATGGCGCACCACATCAGTCCGCCGGAAATCCGGGTAAGTAATATTGGCAGTAAAGGAGATGTGCAGCCCCATTTCCAGGTAAAAGTCTGCATCCACAATATCTCCGGAGAAACAGTGCATAACTCCGGAGAGCTGTTCAATTCCTTCTTCCTGGAAAAACCACTGCATCTCTCGGTGGGCGTTCCGGTTGTGAATTACCACCGGAAGGTGTAACTCCCGGGCAATTTCCAGCATTCTCCGGAAAATCCGATATTGCGCTTCGTAGTGGGTTTTATCCCAATAAAAATCCAGCCCGATTTCCCCAATTGCCACCGCCCGGGGGTTCTTTCGGGCAAGTTCCCTGATTTTCAGGGCATCATCTTTTTCGATTTGATGTGCCTCGGAAGGATGAATTCCGACTGCGGCATACACATTGGGATGCTTGTTGGCAATTTCCAGCGTGGAGATGCTGGATGCGAGATCGGTTCCAAGGGTGATGAGGGGGGTAACACCGGCTTGCATAGCCCGTTGGATTACGGCTTCCCGGTCCGTATCGAATTGCTGAAAATGGAGATGGGTGTGGGTATCTACAAGTTTCATGGTAACTGATTCACCGGTTATGTGTTCCGAGTGGAAAATATAACATAGGGAAACCGGTAAATGCAGGTAAAAAACAACTCCCGTCCGAAACTGCCGTTCCAGACCTATTCCGTTGCTCCAGAAGGAGAGCATCGTTTCCCACCGCAAGTGGTTGTGTGGAAAACGGCTCTCAAATCATCGGCAGAAAAATTCAATTGATAGAAATTCCTTATCGGAGCAGTACGAAGCCTACCGAGAAGGTGGTACCGCTGACAATATTTTTTCCGGTAAGCATGTGGAACACCTGCCCGCTCAGGGCAAGATTGGGATGGAATTTATACATCACCTCCCCGATGAATTTAGCAAAATTCTGATCACCGAACAGGCGAATGGGTACTTCTCCCCCACCGCCGGGCAGCGGCGTAATCACCGTCTCCCCGTAAATATCCGGCGGGGTGGTGGTGTTTTGAACTCCCTGAATTTCCCCTTTTACATTAACCCTGGAGAATGTCAACCCCACTTCAATATCATAACCGATTTCATCATGTAATAAGCCGGTACGCACCATATAGCCAACTCCCCCGGTAACATAAACCGGCAGGGGGTAAAAGCCCTTTCCGAGGAGGAGCCACCCGCCGTAATCCACATTGCCGGTACCCAGGGCAGGTGCTTCATTATCTTTCGAAGTGTTATAGCCAAGGGGAATTTTTATCACAGGTTGAAGAGACAGGACAACCGGCTGAGCAAGAACCCCAAGGCGTGCTTGCAATTGCAGATCTGCAAAACCGGTGCTTGTGTTAGAAATTCTTTCGTTGTCGCGATATGCCACCCCGACAATGGTACGATTATCCGTAGCCACTTTAAAGGGCAAAATTGCCACGGCTGTAAGCCGGTTGGTCAACCCATATTCCAAATAGGTCTCCACCTTAAATTCCTGGTAAGTAGGATTTTGATAAATCTCCAGGTCTTCAAAGAGAGTTTTTTTGGTGCCATTAAAATCGAATTCCTTGGAAGTTTGGACGAAGGAACTGGAAACTTTCACATAATAGCCGCCTTTTTTTTGCACCCAGGCACCAGCCCATGCCACCTGAAAAATGAGTAACAACAGACCGGCGGTTAACAAAACCTCTCTCCCCTTCCCGAGACGCATAAACAGGAATTGCCCACTTCTCATCATATTTTCCCCTTTTTATGAACATTTCATTTCATTTAAAAACATTATTTTATAAATTTGCGGTACCGAAAAAACCATAATGCATAACAGACGAAGTTAAAAGAGTTGTCATTCTCTGTGTTCGTTACGCCTCCGCTAAGAAGAATTCACGTTAAGATAATTGGCAGATTCCGTATTGGTTAGTCAAAAAAGTTATGTTAAATTAACGTGATATTTCTGTGATACTTTTACCGATGCGAAATCAAATAAACACAGGAGATTATCGATGGAAAATAAAAAGATTTTGATCGTGGAAGATGACCCGGAGATTGCCGAATTGGTGGAAATTAACCTGAATGATGCCGGATATCGTACCGAGCGGGCGCGGGATGGGATAGACGGCTTAAACAAAGCGTTAAATAACGATTACCTGCTGGTCATATTAGACCTGATGTTGCCCCGCCTGGATGGGTTTGAAGTATGCAAGCGAATCCGGGAAGAAAAGAAAACATTGCCCATTCTGATGTTAACCTCCAAATCGGAGGAGTTTGATAAAGTGCTGGGACTGGAATTAGGCGCCGACGATTACCTGACCAAACCCTTCAGCCTCCGGGAACTGATGGCGCGGGTAAAGGCGCTCATTCGCCGCATGGATGCAGTTAAACAGGAAATTACCGCAGACGGAAAACCACCGGAGATGAAGTTTGGAGACCTGGTTATCAACACAGAGAAGCGGAAAGTTACCCTGGCTGGAGAAACAATAGATTTAACTGCTAAAGAATTCGATTTGCTGGCATTGTTTGCCTCTCACCCCGGGCGCGCTTACAGCCGCCAGGAACTGCTGGATATTGTTTGGGGGTATCAATTTGATGGGTATGACCACACAGTGAATTCGCATATTAATCGCCTGCGAAGTAAAATCGAAAAAGATCCTTCCAACCCGACCTATATCAAAACCGTTTGGGGGGTTGGTTATCGTTTCGTGGAACCGGAAGAGCTGGATGAATAGTCGTTTGTTAATTTTTCTCGTGGAGATGAGGATATTTTCCGTTAAGAATCTACGTTTTTTTACAATCGAGGTATGAATTTACTGCACACCTGTTGATGAAGTTCTGTCCATAAAAAAAGCCCCGTCAATCAACGAGGCTTTTGGTCAATTAAGCATGATATTTATACCGCTTAATTTTCATTTTGACTTTGATTTTCAACTTCATATCAATCCCCCCTTTCCGGGTTTTTATAAAAGGTTATACGAAACATACATGAAAAGGCTCCTGGTTAATGTGTAACGAATCACAAATTTACAAAAATTATGCCATAAATATCCGAATCGCAGTGTTTGTTTAATTTCTTTATTCTTAACTTGTTAGCACGATTTAGAAAAAGTTCATTTTGACCTGCATCAAATATTTTTCAAAATTTGTGATAATCTGTTGGATTCTTCATTAATTTCTGGAAAAAATTTTCACACTTTTAAAGTGATGCTTCAATCCACTCCCACAATGGAGAAAGGATATGTCGAAAAATCCCACATTTGAGTTAATCATCGGGCCATCCGGTGACTATTATTATTTCAAAAAGGATGTGATTTCCCGCATTCAGACTCGAACCGATTTTGATTACGACTTCATCTACTTTCTCCCCGTTAAAAGAGCCGTTCGTTATTTTAAAGAGCAGTTAATCGACGCATCCTCTCAACAAGTGCTGCCCGACCCACCGATTTTCACGTTTTATGAATTCATGCTAAGCCTATACCGGATGCTCCCCAACGCTCGAAAAGTTATCTCATCCACCATGCGGCTTTTTTTAGTCGAGGAGCTACTGAAAAAAAACAGCGAACGGTTGCATTACTTTTCCGGGGTCAGTTCCCGACGGCGGGGTTTGGTGCGTAAGGTGGATGCCCTGTTAACGGAACTGCGGGAATACGGTTACTCACCGCAGGAATTATTGGAAGCATTGGAGGGGGAAGCCGACCAGCGAATTCATGACTTTTCATTGTTGATCGAACAGTTCGAAGAGTTGCTGGGAGACACCTTGATAGACGAATCTGGCGCCATCCAGGAGGTGCTGAACCATCTCGAAAAAGTCTGGAAGGAGCACTTTCATCATATAAAAGTCATTTATTTAAACGGGTATGGTTTGTTCACCCGCCCGATGTATCGGTTCTTCCGGCAAATTCGTCATTTGTGTTCCCTGAAAATCAAAATAGATTACCTGCCGGAGCATCCCGAATTGTTTGAGCATGTGGAACCGGCATATACGGAACTGCGGAAACTGCACCCGGTGATCATCCAGGACAGGAAAGCCGCCCCGTGGGAATTTCATTTGTTTCGGCAAAGCCCTATCCGGGATCAAACGGAAAAGATTCCGAAGGATGTGTTGATTCAGGCAGTTCAAAGCCGTGAGCAGGAAATCACTTTTATAGCCAATTATGTCAAACGGCTGCATCATCACCTGAAGATCCCGCTCCATAAAATTGGCATTACTTTCCCATCCCTGGAGGAATATGCGCCGTTGGTACACGAAATTTTCCCTCGCAGCGGTCTGCCCTATAACATTTCCACCGGCTTTCCGCTCAGCCAGTCCCCTTTAATTCGCAGCTTCATGCTCCTTTTAGAAGTACCATTGTCGGGTTACGAAGTGAAAAAACTGGAACAGTTGTTAATGTCCCCTTTCTTTAAGCCCATCGCCGGGCGGAATATAAATCCTGAGGGAGTTAACCTTATCGCCCGGGAACTTCGCTTAACCCGTTTCATCGGGAAGTGGGCGGAGGAGTTGGAGCGCGCGAAATCATTTTTAAAAACTCGCCGGGAAAGCAGCCTTACGGATGATGAATTTGAGGCACGCGAGATTGGACAAAAGTTAGAATTATTCGAGAACACGACTTCCGGATTAACGTGGCTTCTGGAGTTGTTGGGAACCCTTGAAAAACGGCAAAGCGAAACAGATTTTCGGAATCACTACTTAGCCATGTTGGGAAAACTGGGATTTCTGGATTGGTATATGGTTGACAATCCTTATACTACCCCCCGGGAGAAGGAGCAGGAATACCGGGCGTTCAATCGGTTTATCAAGGTATTGGACCAGTTCAGTTGGGTCATCACCAATTTACATGGCGAGGAGAAATTAGCGTTAAAGGATTTCTACCAGTACCTGAGTTTATTGGTCTCCCAGGCAACTTATAATTTACGGGAATGGGCGAATTACGGGGTGCAAATCATGCCGCGCCTGGAAATACAGGCGATCGAGCCGCAGGTATTGATTTTCGGCGGAATGGTGGAGGGCGATTTCCCGCGTCCATTTACCCACGATGTGTTCTTCCATGACGAGGAACGGGAAGAGATGGGATTGATTGCCACCGAAGATTTACTGGCGCAGGACCGTTATATGTTTTATCTGCTTCTCAGTTCTTCGGCACAACGGATTGTTTTCTCTTATCCATTATATGAAAAAGACGCTGCCCGGGTGCCTTCCAACTTTTTGCAAGTTCTCTCCGAACAAATCCGGGTGCGGTGGCGGGAGAAAC
>CAYYGL010000144.1:0-12502 GCA_964471235.1 uncultured Calditrichaceae bacterium | reverse complement strand
ACCTCTGCTAATATTGTTTTTTTGCTAAATAATACTTGTTGCATTTTTAGGGTTTGAATATGATACGTAATACTTCTCATCACCCGATAAAAGAGATTCTCCACCAGCATCAACCCGTAGTGATTCTCATTGCGGCTCTTTCCCTCTTTAGATTGGTTTATATCCGTCTCATCCCCCTCACCCCACAGGAAGCTTATTACTGGTATTACTCCCTGAAACCGGATTTATCTTATTTTGATCACCCGCCCATGACGGCATATTCCATTCTCCTGGGCACTTACTTATTCGGGAAGACGATTTTCGGGGTGAAAGTGATGGCGGTCTTCTGGTCTCTTCTCACCAACATTGTGCTGTATAAAACCGTTTTACGGGCTACCGAGTATCTGCCGGAAGAGCCACGCACCCAACTGGCGCTTCATACGATTCTTTTATTCAACCTGACCATCTTTGCCCATCTTTATGCCATCCTGATGGTGCCGGATGCCCCCTTGCTGTTTTTCTGGATGGTAATGATTTACCTGACCGGGGAATTCTTGCAAACCGGCAAATCGGCTTACCTGCTGCTGACCGGGGTTGCTCTGGGTCTGGGAATGGTGAGCAAATATACCGCGCTGGCAATTTTACCGGCGATTTTTCTACTCATTCTGATGAATCGGGAACAGCGACGGGGGCTGCTGCAACCCTATCCTTACCTGGCAGTGCTGCTGGCATTCATCATCTTCTCCCCGGTAATTTACTGGAACAGCATCCATCACTGGGCTTCTTTTAAATTTCAATTCGGGCATCGCACCGCCCACCTTCATGGCTGGCGGCTGAAATACTTCTGGCAATTGATTGCCAGCCAGCTTTTTATTCTAACCCCCTACGTGATGATTCTATTCCTCATCACCACCGGGCGGCTGATTAAACATTGGCGGAGGCATGGCAAAGCGGCGTTCTTTTTCTTCACCGGCATATTTATCCTGGGCGGCTTTACCCTTTACAGCTTTCGCTCCCTGGTAAAAATGAACTGGCTGCTTCCGGGCTATCTCGGGGTGACCATTGCCGCCTGCTTTATCTTCTATCGTCCGCACCTGTTCCGGGAGAAGCCGCATAAAATCGGGCTGACATCCTCCCTGTTACTGATTATACTCTCCCACCTGATTTTGTTGATCCCCAACATCCCCCTGGGGGAAGGCAACACCTGGAGCGGCTGGAAAGATGCTGCGCAATCGATAGCTGCATTGCAGAAAGAATCAGGCGGAACAAAAAACAGCTTCATCTTTGCAAATTCCTATAAAGCGGCCTCGCTCATCAAATTTTACCTTCCGGTTGAACAGGAGGTATATGCACAAAACATCTATGGTGACCCGGCATTGCAGTTCGATATCTGGGGCATCCCGGACTCGCTTGCCGGGAAAGATGCCTGGTATGTGTTCAGCGATCGCCGGGAGTATAAACCGAATCTGGAAAAGGTGAAAGCGGTCTTCGAAGCAGTAAGGCTGGTAAAAACGTTCCAATATGATTTCCGGGAAGGAATTCATACCCGAACCATTTATTGTTATTATTGCACAAGGTACCAGGCGATCGCCCGCCTACCGCGAAGTCAATAAGAAATGCCAACAACTCTCTTTCCCTTTCCTTTGATATTTCAGCAAAATCAGATGCTTTATCAGCAGGGAGTTGTGCTAGAATTGGATTTTCACTTTCGGCATTGTTGCTGTTGTTCCTGTTGCCGGTATATTATATTAGCCTCCATCGGAAATAACTTATAAAGGGAAACTTATGCGGTTGTCTTTGCTGATCATTCCAATGATTATCCTTCTGCTACTGGTACAAAACTGTAAACAAAACGAGAACACCGCCCGACCGATGACCCTGCAAAGAGATTCCACTGTGGTCAGCCGGAATCTTTTCTACAAAGTGGTGAAGGGTTATGGCAAAATTGATCCGGTCTTTTCGCTTGACCTTCATGCCGAATTTGAGGGGAGAGTGTCTTTTTCCCGGGCTGTTGACTCTTTTCAAAAAGACCAACTCATTTATCGCCTGGCAGGTCCGGCAATTGATTTGAAGGAGCAACAGCTTTTAGCCTCCCTGGAAACAGCACGGGCAGATTTCAAATATTATGATGCTGTTTACCAGCGAAAAAAAACCTTAATAGAAAAACAGGTGTTGCCTCGCCGGGAACGAGATGAAATTTTACGGGGATTTAAAGACGCTCAGCAAGCGTTGAAAAATGCTCAGAAAGCTTATGATTACTTCCACAGCATGATCGCTTTCAAAGCCCCTTATGCCGGCCGGTTAACCGATGTGCAAGTCGAGCAGGGCACAGATGTTCGCAAAGGACAATATTTGGCACGTTTTATTTCCAGGGATAAGCTCAAATTAGTGGCAACATTCTACGGAGATCCGCAGTTGTTGCGGAGCGATTCCACCTTCACCATTCAATTTGACGGCAACAGGATCGCCCGCGCACATCTGATTTATTTGGAGAAGGTCTTGAACCCTCACAGCGGTGGACATCAATTCTGGGCGGTATTGGATTCCGTAAGTCAATCCCTGAACGCCGGAGAATATGTGCATTACCGTCTGCTTTACCAGCCCCATAATGCCGCAGCAGTTCCGGCCTCGGCTTTAATCCGGGAAAACAGCCGTTATTTTGTGGTACAAATCAAAAATGGGGAATACCGGAATTGCCAGGTGAGGGTGGGTCAGCAAAATCATAATTTGTACGAGATTGAAGAGGGGCTAAGCCCGGGAGATACGGTTTTGACCACCGGTGCCTTCGAAGTTTTTCATGCCAAACTGAGCCAGCGGTTGAAGGTTGCTGACTAAACGAAGCGCCAATTTCCGGATCGTCAAAATTAATACTACTTTAAGACTTTGTATTTATGAGAACCCATCAACGGAGCCACCATGTGTCGGCACTCCTCCCGTCGCGGTGGGATACGGCCGGAATGACATAAATTGGTGCTGTCATTCCGGTTTTCGCCGGAGGCGAAATACCGGAATCTCCTAAACATACTCAAGGTCTTAAAGTAGAATTATGTAGGTTGATGAAATAATCATGTCATTTTTTCATGAACACCGGGGATTTAGTATGGTAAATATAGCCTTATTTATGTTCCTTCCGGCAACCGTTTCTCCCGCAGGGATGCCTTTGGCAAATGGTTTCCTGGCCCTCTCTGCCACGGTTAATTTTTCAAAGATCATTGTTTTAACAATTCTGTAAGCAAAAGGATGCCATGCAAAAAAAATTTGAACAGTTTCTGAAGAAACCGTTTTATTCCCTTCTTTTGATTTTTGTGCTGCTCAGCGGCGGTTTTATCGGGTTGAGAAACATGCCGGTTGATTATTTCCCGGGGCTCAAATACCCGTTATTGAATGTAATCACCCAATACCCGGGTGTTTCTCCGCACGACATGGAAATTTTAATTACCCGCCCCATCGAGAATCAATTGCAGGGAATCAGGGGGGTGTATCGTACCTCATCCATAACCTCCCTGGGCATTTCTCAGGTGACGGTGGAATTCAGTCAGGGTTACAATTTGTTGGCAGCACGCCAACTTGTGGCAGCCTCTCTCTCCCAGCTTTCCGGGCAATTACCGCCGGAGGTGCAGCCGGTGATTGACAACCTGGGCAGCCGAATGCAGCAAATTATCAGCTTTACGTTTGTAAACGACCGAATCCCCCAAACGGATCTGCGGCAAATCATCCAATATCGCCTGATGCCCGCCTTACACGCCGTTCCCGGAATCTCCCGGATTGATGTATTTGGTGGCAAACGGTTGGCATATATCGTAGAACCGGATCCCAATGCCCTGCGCCGCCTCCAACTGAGCATGGAGGACCTTGCCCTGCTCTTAAAGAAAAATAATGTGACCACTTCCGGAAGGTATCTCCAGGACGGTTATCTGGATATACCCATTCGGGGAAACGGTTTGATCCATAGTATTCATGACCTGCGGTTGACGGCGGTTTCCAAAACAGCGAACGGGCTGCCCATATTCTTGAAAGATATTGCCAACGTTCATCGCGGCAGTTTGCCGGAGCATTATCTGGTTCACAGCAATCATCATCCCGCGGTTGCTTTAATTATCCAGAAAGAAGATGGATACGGAACGATTGAAACGGCAAGGGCAATCGAGCATCAACTGGAACAACTGCGCTCTATTTTGCCAACCGGCACTACGATTCATAAATTTTATGACCAATCGGAAATCCTGAGTGAATCCTTGAAGGGTGTCAATCATGAAATGTTGTTTGGCGCGTTACTGGCGATGCTGGCACTCTTTCTGTTTTTACGCCGGTTACAATTGATGCTCATTGTTTCGATGACCATCCCTCTCGCGTTGCTTGCCGCCTTCATGTGGATGTATTTTTCCGACTTCTCTCTCAACATGATGACCCTGGGAGCACTGACCCTTTCCATTGGGATGGTGGTAGATGATTCAATCATCGTAATGGAGAACATTCAGCGCTACCGGGAAGAGGGCAATCCGTTACTTCCGGCGGTTTTACAAGGAACACGGCAAATTCTGGGGGCTGACATTACCGGTACCCTCACCACCTTTTGTGTTTTTATCCCCCTGCTTTTTATTGGAGGGTTTCTAAGGGACCTGGTGTTACCATTCGGCTTGACCATTGGTTATGCCCTGTTCGCCTCGCTCCTGATTTCTATAACCCTGATTCCGGCAATGATACACTGGAAAGGGGGAACGCCCCCCCCTGCATCTACCCGGCCGCTTTTTCTAGAAAAAATTATTACCTGGAACGACCGCCTGTTTAGCTGGTCAATGAAACACAAAACCAAGACTTTTGTCGCGTTAGCCCTGCTTTTACTGGCGTCCGGTGCAATACTGCCGCTGTTGAATCCTACCACCATGCTGCCCCCCATCGATGAGGGTGCTTTGCTGATCGAGTATCTTCTCCGCCCGGGTGTCTCCCTGAAGGAATCATATCGGGTGGCAGATCAGCTAATCAACGAGATAGAAAAAATTCCGGATGTGGACAATATCTATCTCAAAATTGGTTCGCCGGAAAATTCGTACTATATCGAGACGGTTAATCACGGCGAATTTCTCATCAAACTAAAGCCCAGGCAAAAGCGGACCCAGAGCATATCGGCTTTGATGGCGGCATTGAAACAAAAGTTCTCAGCGCTAAATGGTGTGGTTCTGCTCTATCATCAACCGACCCAGGAAAAAATCGACGAAAGTTTTAGCGGGTTGCCGGCGTTTTTCGGTGTTTCCGTCTCCGGTGAAAATTTGGACAGCTTGAGCCGGCTGTCAGCCCGGGTGGAAAACGTGATGCGGAAAAGCAGTGGGTTACATAACATCATAAATAATGCCCGTTTCACGGTGCCCCAGATAGAGGTGACGCCGGATCGCGCCCGACTGGCTTATTTCGGATTAAACACTTACCAATTGATGAAGCAGCTTTCCCTGGGAGTAGGAGGTGGGGTTGTCGCTCGTTTCGTTAATGAACAGACCCCGGTCTCGGTATTCCTGCGACTGCCAGAGAAGCAACGGAATAATCTTGACGAGTTGAGGAACTTGCCAATCAAAACACCACGGGGTGATTATATTCCGTTACAGCAACTGGCAAAAATTCAGATGCACAACATCTTGCCGGTCATCACCCATCTAAATGGGCAAAGAGAAATTACCCTGATAGCCGAGCCGGAAGGCAATTTATGGTCAATAGTGAATCATCTGAAACAAGAATTGCAGTCGCTCCGTTTTCCGGTCGGGTACACTTATCAAATACGCGGGCAATATCAAACAGTGCTTCAAAGTGTTAAGTCGTTCGCCCTGGTCATTCTCGCTGCCGTTATTTTGGTTTATTTGATTTTATATTTGCAATTTGAGTCACTCTGGCAACCCTTTGTGATTTTGTTAAAAATTCCCCTTGATTTTATCGGTGTTTTTCTCGCCCTGCTGCTCACCCATCAAACCCTCAATATCTCCGTGGCTCTGGGCATCCTGACCTTAGTCGGCGTCTCAGTCAATAATGCCATTATTTTGATAGATATGGTGAATCACCTGCGAAAAGATGCCGGCATCTCATTGGAGCAAGCGCTCCGTCAGGCTGTCCATCTTCGCATCCGCCCCATTTTGATGACCGGTTTAACAACCATACTGGGGCTGCTTCCCGCAGCTATCGGATTCGGTATCGGTTCAAAAATCCACCAACCCTTTGCCATTACGGTAATTGGCGGGATGGTGACCGGCATAATATTTTCTCTCAACGTGATCCCGGCTATTTATTATGTTTTTGCTCGTCGGGTTCATTAAAACATGAGAAGATGAAATGAGTACAACATTTCAACGATTCTTTCCATCTTTACCCATGTCTATCCTGTGCCCACTCTGCATCAAAATTGTGTTTCGTATAATAAAATTATAGATGTGATCGTTAATTTCAGCTACCATTCGGACAACAAATTGTAACTACTCAGGTTGTTATACCGCAACGTTCGCAACGAGCCGCTATTTATCTCTTTCACGTTGCAGCCGTCGTGTATCTGCTGCGAACATTGCGGTAAAGAAAAAGTTTTGATGACAAAAACAGATTTCTACCGGAACTCTTTCTTTTATTTCTTTTATCTACGTCCTAAATAGCTACTACCTGAGTAGTTACAACAAATTTAAATTCCCTTGAATTTTAGAAAAGATTGGTTATTTTCTCTGGTTTACCTGTGGGGTTTGTGGTGAATGAACACGGTTCATTCGCCTGATCCCCGGGAACACATAAACTGTAATGAAGAGCTGATACCAAAATCGATTGTAGGCAGAATTGAAAAGAGACCATTTCCAGCACATCCTATAATGGGAAACTTTTTTTTATATGATAAAAGCTGAGATTACCTATATTTCCGACCAACAGTATCCGATTGAGAAAGCGGACTCCGAGCAAGTCATCAATAATGTGGCGGCATTAGCTAATGCCGGGGTAAAGATTACCCTGGTCATCCCTCGTCGCTGGCGTACCCTGGGGATAAGAAAAGAAGTGCGTCAGCAGCGTATTGCCGATTTTTACGGGGTAGAAAATTCGTTCCAGCTTAAAGAACTGCTAAGCCTTCCCCTGACCCGGTTGAGGGTGGAAAAATATTCGCATTGTCTGATTGCTCCTTTCTGGGCAAAGTTTAACGGGCAGGATATTGTTTATACCCGGCATCCCCTACCGGCACTAATCGCACTGTTTTTGGGAATCAATATACTTTTTGAGACATACCGAAATTATTCGGCGCACAACACGTTCTTCGGGAAGTTCCTGGCAAAATGCGCCCGTCATCCCAGATTTCTGGGAGTGATTACCCACTCGGAGCTTTCCAGGCAGAGCCTGGAGAAATTGGGAATCGACCGGGAGAAAATTATTACGATTCACAATGGATTTAACCCCAGCCATTATAACGGAGGCATTCGTAAACACGAGGCCCGAGATCAGCTCAAATTATCCCGAATGATTAAGATGGCATCCTATGCCGGCCGGTTAGATAAGGAAAAGGGAGTTGATACGTTGCTTGATCTGGCGGAAAGAACTCCGGAGGTCACGTATTATCTGATTGGTAAATCCCAGCAAGAGCCGGAGGAGTGGATTCGAGAGGCGGCCCGGGGGCGGGGACTGAATAACGTGGAATATGTCCCCTGGGTTAAAGCAGATAAATTGGTAAGATATTTGAAAGCCTCCGACGTGCTGCTGATTCCGCCTACCGAAAAGCCGCTCACCAAATATGGTAAAACGGTTTTGCCACTGAAGCTGTTTCTTTATCTCTCAGCGGAACGGCCCATCCTGGCGCCATCTTTGCCGGATATACTCGATGTATTGAACGATGAGAACGCAGCACTGGTTGAACCGGACAACATCGAAGAGGCTGCGGCGGCAGTGAAGAAGCTTTTTAGCGACCGGGCCTGGGCAGATCGATTGGCTAAGAATGCCAGGGAAACTTCGCAGAACTTCACCTGGGCACGCCGGGCGGAGAAGATTCTTGCTTTTATCAACCACCGGATGGAGGCGATGGGAAAATAGGAGCCTTGAATTTCGTAGAGAAAATATTGAAGAAACAAGATTAACGAACAAAGATTAAAGATTAAAAGATTAAAGATTAAAGATTAAAAAAGGGCAGGGAGGCCATGTATTTTCATTCCGGCAATCTTTCAGCCGGAATCTCCGCGTTGGAGAATTGGGCGGGAAGCTGAATCCGGTTCAGCATGACAATCTTTGTTAGCGAACACCAATAGTCTCATCAAATCCAAAACAACTGAGTACAAATGCCAAGCCCTGAAACAATATCTCTGGTCCCCTGGCCGAATCCCAGGAGACGGCAAAATCCTTATCAGACGCTCTTGTACGGGGCGCTGGCATCACACGGCATCCGCATCCGTCGACCCCCGCCCTCCTTTGCGATGCTGCCCGCTCTCCCCGCCGCAGACTGGCTGCACCTCAACTGGCTGGAACGTATCTACCAGGATGCCGACCTGCGAATTCAAGAGCAAAAACTGAATCGCATGATTCAGACTCTGCAACGCCTGCGTCGTAAGGGCACCCGGATTCTCCACACCGTGCACAACCTCTTCCCGCATGACGCGTCGGATGTGGAGTTTTACAAGGCAGCCAACCGCCGATTGTTTGAGCTATGCGATCTTTTCCACGTGCATGCGCAAGAGGCAGCGGATCTCCTGATCCGCGACTACCAACTGGATGCCGGGCGGCTGGTGGTCATGCCTCACGGGCACTATGGCGAATATTACGGGCAACGGCTCGATCGGGCGATTGCAAGGGACAGGCTTGGTATCCCGAAAGATTGCCGGATCCTGTTGAATTTTGGCAATGTCAAGCGCTACAAGGGTCTGGAAGATGTAATCGAAGCCCTGCGCCAATGTGGTGATGATGATTTGCGGGTGCTGGTGGCCGGAAAGCCTGCCGGCGAGGAGATGCGGCGTTACCTGGAGAATGCGCAACGGCAAGATTCCCGCTTGATCCTGAGGCTTGGGGAGGTGAAAAATCGTGAAGTCGCCGTGCTCTTTTCCGCCGCAGATGCCTTCATTTTTCCCGGCCGCACTTTCTTCACCAGCGGCTCGGTAATGCTTGCCCTGACTTTTGGACTGCCGGTGATTGCGCCGCCCCGTTTTCACCTGCGCGATTTTAGCGACAGAACATTTTTCAAATCCTGGCAGCCGGATGCCCCGCACGAGCACATGTCGCTGTTGGAGGATTTGCCGCGCTGGCTGGCAAATGTGGATGAAAGGGATTTTGAATGGTTTCGGGAAACCTACCGCTGGGAAAATTTGACTGCCGGTCTGGCTCGCAGACTCTCACAAACGCGAGTGTGATGACCCGGTGGGGCGGATTACCACGAAAGCAAAGGATTATTGAACTCTGTAACGCTGTTCAATCCGTACGGTCTGTGTTCATCATTCATTTTGTAAACGAAAACTTTTTGAGAGGAATGATCTACCGTGAAAATTTGATGATAAATCGCCAATCTTCTTTTTTGACGATCCCCAGGAGGGTTGCCGTTAGTGCGTACAGGCCCAGATAAGCCAACGACTTCCAAACCAATGCGATCAGCAGCGGCGTCTCGATGGCGTTGCCGAGCAAATACACCGGTACCGCTGAGAGCACAGCCACCGCCAGTGTCTTGCCGTAGAATCCGAATGGAAAAACTTCCCGGAATTCGATACTTAATGATTTCCTGATCCGGGTGAGGATGTAAATCCAACTGATTAAATTTGCCAGCAGGGTAGCCGTTGGCGGCCCGGCGATACCCATCACCATCACCAGAGGAATGCTCAGGACGATATTGCTTCCCAGCAGCAACACCGCCGAGATGGTGATGGTGCGGGTCTCGTCGATGGCTTTGAGCAGCGAGGTGTAGGCAGCCACCCGGTGGAGCAGAATCAGCGTGTAAATACGGAAGGGCAGGGCAGCGTCAATATAGGACTTAGAAAACAGCACCGCAATGAATTCCTCGGCAACCAGTAGCAGCATCACGGTCAGCGGCAGCACCAGGATGGAGACTTTCCGAATCGCCTGCCGCCAGAGCGCCAGCATCTCCGGCTTTTCCCGGTTCAAAAAATGATTTACCAGGCTGGGCATCATCACCGAGGCGACCGAGTAAGCGATGGTGGGAATGATCGGAATCTCCCAGGAACCGACCACATACACCGCATAGACCGTCACCGGGAGGAAAGCCGCCACGATGTACTTATCAATCTGGCGGTTTATGCCCCAAATGATTTGGGCGATGCCCACCGGGATTGAGTAACGAAGTTGCTCGCCGACCATCCCCCGGGGGAGTGCTTCACCCCTGCCGGGAAAATTTTTCAAAAACAAAAAGGCGGACAGGTAAAAGCGGAGGACCCCATAGCCCAACAGGGCAAACACGATTATTCTCAACGGCTGATTGAGAATCGCCGGCACCGTCAGCACTGCAAACTGGATGATGCTGGAAATGACATTCAGCCAGGCGGCCTGTTTGGCTCGGTCAATGGCAATCAGAATATTCGGCATGGGGAGAGTGGGCAGTTCCAGCAGCACCAGGAGAATCAACGGCAGCACCAGACCGCGGGTTTCAAATCCCCAGTAGGGGGCAATAAAATTGAAAGCCAGCAAGAACAGCGACGCCCCCAGCGATAGGCGAAAGAGCGTCCTGCCGGTCAGTAGCGCAAAATTCTTGCGGGCATCCGGGGCGACTTTTTCAAAAAAATAGAATATGCTCTCCGGCAGTCCCAGGTGGGCTACCGTTATGACCGAGGTGTAAAGCATCAGCAGAAAGGTCAGCAGTCCGAAGTCTTCCTTGGTCAGAATGCGGGTTAGTACTACCATTGACGTCATTTGCACAATAACAGTAATGGTGCGGCTGAGAACGATGATTCCCGCTTTCCGGGGTAATTCAGAAGATGTCATCTCATGTTTCTGCATTTCAGGGTCGCTAAAGTAAAAATATCGGCTCAACCGGACAAGTGATTTAATTCTCCTCCTCGGAATGTTTTATCATCAAACGAATTCTACTTTATCGACGGGGGGGTCAGCATACTCAATTCGGAAAAGATAAGGGAAAAATTCTACCCGCTGGTCGTATTTCAGCTACATTTCAGGTGTCTGCCTTACATTTTTCCCCGAATGATAAAAGTGTTTTTCATGTTCGACATGAAACATCATGAGAGCCAGCAAAAGAAATCCCTGATAAGGGGGAGAGCACCAATAGCAAGGAAACCAACCGATGGCATTGAATGGGATTAAAACGGCATTCTTTATCATCTTATGAACCGTTTCGGGCTGCAATTTCCCGTACGGCAACGGCAAGCCATTTTTTTTCATTAGAACTTGTTTGGGGTTCAGCGGTTGTTTTTGAACTTTATCCACCCCCTCCTGCCGATGGGAGCATCACGCCATCTAAGTGTTTTGCAGGGAAATCGGTTGATAGATAAACTACCGCTTAACCGAAATATAAATATCTATCGAATTAAAGGCGCCCGGGGTGAAGTTACTGTGAAAGTTCAGAATAGATCGGCAAGAATAGTGAATACCTCATGCAAGCATAAAACTTGTATGGAAATGGGACTGATATCGCACCCCGGGGAAAACTTAATCTGCCTTCCAACCCAGGTGGCAGTTTTCATCACCGGTAAATCAGCAACCGGTATAGACAGTTCAGGCTATTAACCGGATTCGAACGGAATAAACGGAAATGATAACATTGACTTTCAAAACGAACCATAACAAACGGAAAGGTAAAGACATGAAAACTTCGCTAAACATTTTACTCTTAACGTTCATGGTCGGGTCAATCTCCATAGCCCTTGCCCGGAAGGGTCAACCTGCCGACAAATCCCTCGAGAAAGGCTGGACCGACACATTTATACTCTCCGAACAAACGTTTCTCAGCACTGGCACTAATCCCTATTTTATACTACAACCCGGTTACAACCTGGTTCTGGAAGGCAAAGAAGGGGACAATGAGGTGCGATTGGTGGTATCGGTGCTTGAGGAAACCGAGGTGGTTGATGGGGTGAAAACCCGGGTAGTTGAAGAACGGGAATCAAAAAATGGCGAGGTGGTGGAAATCTCACGGAATTTTTATGCCATCGATAGAACAACCAACAGCGTTTTTTACTTTGGTGAAGATGTGGATATTTACCGCAACGGAAAAATTGTTGGTCACGAAGGGGGTTGGCGTTCCGGGGAAAACGATGCCCGCTATGGGTTGATGATGCCGGGCTTGGCGCTAATCGGATCACGTTTTTACCAGGAGTTCGCAAAAGATGTTGCTCTGGACCGGGCGGAAATCATCAGCACAACAGATTCTATCGCTGTGCCGGCCGGTCAGTTTTCGAACTGTGTCAAATTTGAGGAGACCACCCCCCTTGAGCCCGGGGTGAAAGAATACAAATATTATGCACCGGGGGTTGGGTTAATTCGGGATGGTGACCTGGTATTGGTGAAATACGGGTTTATAAAGCCCCCTAAATCTGCAATAAAAAAATAAAGAAGGTGCTCCAAGTGTTTGGAATTATTA
>CAYYGL010000143.1:0-12683 GCA_964471235.1 uncultured Calditrichaceae bacterium | reverse complement strand
TGGTGACGTCGTCATTGGGGCAGGAATCCCCTGATCTTTTTTGAGTTGTGCAATTGGTCATGCGCCCTTTTTTAAGTGACACACCATAGGTGTTTCACTTCTGTATCCATCCCTGCTCCGGGCAATTGCGAATCTTTGCTTTCGCCTTTGGTTTTCCCCATCTTTATCCAAACCCTCATCGTGAATTAATTGGCAACATACGGCTTTCCATTTCCGCTGTCACGGTATTCTACCGCATGTACCCCTTTCTCAAGTTGAAACCGCTCAATAAGGGCTTTCAGATGTTCGGTTAATCCATTTAAATTTTCCGATGTAAATGCCAGGTTCTGGGTCGCCTGGGAGATTTGATCCGCTACTGAAGAGATCCGCTCCACGTTACGAGAAATTTCCTCACTGGCCGAAGATTGCTCATGGGTTGCCGCCGCAATTTGATTAATCCGGTTGACGATGTCATTTACGGATGAGATAATTTCTTTCAGACTCTCGCCGGCTTTATCTGCCAGGGTCATACCTTTCTTCACTTCGGAAGTTCCCCGGGTCATGGATTGAACCACCAGATCCGTTTCCTGTTGGATTCGGGTAATCATCTCCCCGATTTCTTTGGTTGCAGCGGTAGTGCGTTCCGCCAATTTGCGAACTTCATCGGCTACCACGGCGAATCCTCGACCATGTTCCCCGGCACGGGCCGCTTCGATGGCAGCATTTAATGCCAATAAATTGGTCTGGTCGGCAATGTCATCGATTACCTGGATTATTTCACCAATCTGAATACTGGATTTTCCCAGCGCATCGACAGTTTTGGCAGCCTGGGTAACGATCTCGGCTATTTTTTTCATCCCTTCCAGCGTCTCTTCAAACACTTTCTCCCCTTTGTTTGCCAGATCAGAAGCTCCACGGGCAATCTCTACTGCCTCGGCAGCATTTTGAGATGATTCCAGAATGGTACGCGACATTTCTTCGATAGCAGCCGCTACCTCGGTGGTTTGTTCTGCTTGTTCCTTCGCCCCGGAAAACATGCCCTCGGCAGATGTGGCAATCTCCGATGACGCCTGGGATATTGATTTGCCGGCGGTATGCACTTCGGTAATGATGTTCCGCAGGTCTGCCACCATCTGATTTATCTTCATCATCAGTTTGCCGACCACATCTTCCCGTTTGACTTCCAACTCCATTGTCAGGTCCCCTGCCGTGGCAGCCGATATAACAGCTTCGATTCTCTGAAATTGTTCTTCCAGATATTCCTGTTGTTCTTCACTCCGTTGTTGCATCATCTCGGCATAATCACGGGCTTTCTCCGCTTCTTCCTGCTTTTCTTTCAATTCATTCAATAATGTTTTGCTGCGGGTAAGCATGGTCTGAAACGATTCATATAAGGACCCGATCTCATCCCGACTATAACATTCAATGCTGTAATCAAAATTTCCATCGGCTACTTCCCGGGCGGCCTGGTTTAAATTAAGGATGGGAGTGATAATATATTTGTTGAGAAAAATCATCAAGACCCCCATAAACGCAACAAAGGCTATAATTCCGAATGCAGAAATCCACCAGGCGGTAATTTTCTGTTCCCGGATGGAATTTGCCGGAATGGAGACCAGAAAGTAACCAACATCTTCATGATTTGTCTGGTAAGTTATTTTTTCGATTGACACTAAGACCGGGATATCGTTAATGGTTTTTCCCCATTGTATGCTATGCTCCATATTTCGTATACTGGTCAAATCCAATTTCAGTAAATCCAGGTTTTTTCCGGCAATGATTTCCCCGGTTTTGTTATAAAATGCCGCTGCATTGGCATCATGTGTCGTCAGTAAATTATCTATTGTTTTTTGGAGACTCTCCCGGTCTTCCATTACCAGGTTATATACCGACTGGGTGGCAATTGTTCTGGTTAATAATTTTCCCCGTTTCTCAAATTCCGTTCGGGTAATCTTGATAGCATATTGGTGAAAACACAGTAAAAACAGCCAATTAATGACCATGGTGATAAGGATTAAACCGATAAACTTTTTCCGGAGACTCAACTCTGCAAAACGTTTTAATACCCTCATTGTTATTCTCCGTTTGTCTCGTTCATTGCAAAAAATTGGGTGTTCTCAAGGTATTTTTCCGGTATGGTCACGGATAAAACCTCGGCAGTTTTTTTGTTAACATACAAAGCGGTTTTATTCCCCTCTTTATAGATGTATAGAAGGGCCCCTTCATTGACCCATTCCCTGGCAGGAGCAAATAAAGGGATGTTGTTCAAAGTCGATTGTTTGATCAAATATTTTTTACCGATTTCACTCCCGATGATATTATCATTATCCAATATTAACACGGCCTTTACCTGGTGGTTGTCCGTCAAGTTTCTAAAATTCGTCGCAATATCTTTCAATTCTTTTATCTCAGCAATCACCAACTTTAACCCCAACTGGGCGGAGGCTCTTTGTAAGCGGGGGAGTAGAGACTCCCGGTCCACGGTGTTTTTGTTCAGAATGATTCCAACCGTATGCAATTCCGAAAAAAGCTCTTTCATCACATATAATTGTTGCAGCGGGGTGACCTTGCCGGAATTGGCATAAAATCCCGGGTGAGATGATATTAGAATAAATATCAGGGTGAAAAGCAACATCCATGTCCGTTTCATAGTTCCCTCTCGGTTAAATGAATACACAAATCCAACGGCAGCTATCCCATTTGTGAAATTATTTAATCGATCTCAGGAGTATGAGTATGCGGAAAAAGGGGAGAGGTGACTCAAGTGGATTTTCCCCGTCCAATGGGAGTTTTCTGCCAATGCGCTCATGTCTTTAACTTCCTTGTTTCAGCTTATCAACAACACTCATTTTATCGACATTTCCCGGGGGATCATTAACAATCCCCCACCGTATGGAACCGGGTATCCCTTAGTTGAACAGGCTTTCTTCATCCCCCTTTAGCCGTTTACCTGAAATTCCTGCTCGTGGAGGATGGTGCAAATCCTTTTTCATCCACCCCTTAGGTCGATTTGTTTCACCCGCTGTTTTTCCGATGATGAATCGATGAGAGGAATGCTGATTATCCCCGCTTCTCCCGGGCATCTTTGTTTCCTCACTCAAGTTCAAATTTACATAAACGATGATAGGAAAAGTAAATTGTTCAGGATGAACGAAAAATGGTGAACCGGATGTTCACAATATTATCACCAAAGATGTTGATAACCGCCGGTAAAGCACCGGGGTGGCGTTTTGAGAGACAAATCGTTGCAAATGCCGTTGATTTTTCCAGCCTATTGGTATCGCTTCCATTCCACCCGGAGAATCCGAAAAATATTTCCGTTCCGGCGTTGAAATCAGTCTCTGGCAACGGAGGGGAAACTCAACTTTTCTTAAACCGGTTCAACGACTGGTTACAGAAAAGCCACCCCGGGTACCGGTTATTTCAATCGGAGGTTCCCCTGAAGATATCTTTCCCTGCCAACTCCCCGGAACCCAATCCGCTGTTCGCTGTTAACAGCTTTCTACTTCCTACGGAAAATTTTGGTTTTTCTACGACTCCCCGGGAGATGGGAGCCACTTCAACTTCGGATAAAGATGCGGCTCCTCACCCTGCTGTATCCTTACCGGCTGCCCTGGTCAAAATTCAGGATGGGAAAGCAACGGAAGTGCTTCCGGTGCAGATTCAATTCCCGGATGGCATTGCGACCCAAACAGAAATGTTGCCGGAGGGTGAGCAGCATTTACCGGGTGAGAATCGTGGATACCCGGAATTGGGGCTTCATCACCCTGCCCGGGCGATGAAGACGACAGCGCCATCCCCAGGAAGTGGTGTCTTTCCTCTGATAAATTCCCGAATGTCGCCTTCATTCTATTCTACAGTGTCTGTTCCGAATATGAAATCCGTCTCTCCGGGTGCGGGGAAGCCCCGGTCTCCGGGCATTGGAGCATCCATGTCTACAGATACTTCGATAGTCGGAGATGACAACAATCAGGTTTATCAGCGGCCTGTCATAGATAACACCCCGGGTCGGCAGGCAGCACATCGTACCCAAAATCTTTCTGATGCCCAACCGGTAGCAGAGAATCTCCGGCAGGCTTATCCGGGCACTCAAACTACCCTGCCCGGTACAGAGAATACTTTCTCCTCGAACTTGCTCAGACAGTTTTTTCCCGGGGCAACCCTGGTGATGGGTTATTCGTCAGAAACTTTTGATAAAGATGTATTGGCTTCCCATCGGAGTGGTGTTCCTAAAAATACGATACGGACGGTAGACCCGTATTTGCCCACGGTAAGGTTCCCGGTATTTCATAAACATCCTTTGACCCGGTCCCCTGCCAAACCGGCAGTTCAAACGACTCAACCCGTAGTCGGGAGCTCCATTCCGCCGCTATTGGATACGGATTCGGAGAATGCTCCCCAACTCCAGCGGATGTTGTTAAGGCAAAAGCCGGTTTTCACCGTGGAATTCCGGGGAGTTCAGCTAAAACCGTCCGGAGCTGTTTCGATACCTTCCGCAAATCTTTTGCCTCACTTGTTAAATAACCCGGCAGCAAGCAACGTAACAATCCCGCCTCGGGTTGATCAATTGTTTGTAGTGAATTCGGAAACGGCATCTGAGAATCTCTCCGGAAATGGGCAAATGAAAGCCATGACCGACAGGGGTACAGAGCACCGGATAATTTCCTCCCAGTCGATATTCCAACCCTCCTCTGGTGATTTTACCAATCAGTCCCCTCAGCCGGTGCTTTATACGGTGTTAATGATCATGCCCCCCCAGTCCGGAAAAACAAGCCGTACCATCTTACCGGGAACCGAAAGTAACATTCCCGATATCTCGCTTCCGGGAGAAACAGTGAGAAAATCCGGAGGAATGGTAAGCGAGGGGGCTTCTCCGGAATTTCCGGAGCCGGATGTTTCCCTGGAGATGGAACGATTTTCAAAAAAGGGGGCAAAAACCCGGCACAATTCATTCCGCAGTCAGGGGCAAAAGGGTAGGTTTCCGGCAGGACAAACCATCGCCCATGGGAGTGCTTCCCGGACCCAGACACCTGTTTTCCGGATTTCCACTATATCCACAGGAAGATTTACCGGAGAAATTGCCGAAATCATTCATCAAACCCATCGGCAGCTTGTCCAATTACCCCCCGGTCAACCCCGGCAAATTTTGATTCGTCTGCAACCTCAGCATTTGGGGCTATTGCGAATTCAACTGCGTCTGGAAAAAGATGGGTTAAAGGGGAAAATCGAAACCAGCAGTGATGATGCCGCCCGGTTAATCCGGCTGAACATGAATCGGTTGACCGAACGCTTGCACAGCCTGGGCATCCATCTTCAGGATTTTGATGTCTCATTTCAACAGCAATTTGCGGCACCGAATAATCTGTATAAGGAATGGCAGGAAAACGGGAAGCGAAAAAGCAGTTCAAAAGTTTCCGAAAATAATGTGGTGGCAATGGAAAATGAAGGAATTGCGATCCAGCCGGATCAAGACAGTCTGGTGGATATGATGATATAAGGCGTTTGATGAAGAGAGATTTGGTTACTCAATATAAAGTAAAGGAGAATTTATGGAAGTTACAAATGTCAACAATGCATTCAACAATGCCCCGTCTTCACCCACTTCCGAGCAGGTGTTGGGGAAGGATGATTTTTTAAAATTATTGGTGAAGCAGCTCAGCTACCAGGACCCGTTGAATCCTCTGGATGCCACGGATTTCAGCGCCCAACTGGCACAGTTCAGTTCGGTAGAACAACTGTCAAATATCGATGAAACGTTGAAAGCCAGCCTGGATGCCAATTACCTGCTGGCAACATCCATTAACAATACCATGGCAGCCACGGTAATTGGGAAAGAAGTGCGAGCCGTTGGCGACCAGGTGTACTTTGACGGGCAGCAATCCACCGGAATTGTCTACGACCTGCCGCAGAATGCCGATAAAGTTACCCTCGAGATTGTGGACAATACCGGGCAGGTACGACGCACCATCCAACTGCAGGATGTTCCCTCCGGCGAAAGTACCTTTACCTGGGACGGGCAGGATGACGCCGGCAATACCCTGGCAGAAGGCACTTACCAGGTTCGGATTACAGCGGAGGATTCCCAGGGTGAGCCGATCTCGGTAACGTCTTATATCAACGGGCTGGTAACCGGGTTAAGGTATGCCGATAACGGCCCGGTGTTGATGTTGGGGAAAATTGAGATCGGGTTGTCCGACGTCTATGAAATTCATCAGCCGTAACCGGTAACGATGATAAAAATGAGGAATACAGGAAACACAAGGGGAAAAGGAAGTTATCATGGCAGCTAAAATGGATGGGATTACCCCCCCGTTTATCCCGATTGGCGGTATAAACGGTTTACCGACTCAGAAACCGAAAATTCCGGTAAAAGGGGCGCCGTTCCATGACATCTTAAAACGAGTTCTGAACGAAACGGAGAAAATCCGTTTTTCAGCCCATGCCCGTTCCCGCTTAACCAGCCGAAATATTCAAATGGATGAGCAGCGACTGAACAAGCTGGTGAATGCCGTGGAGCAGGCACAGGCAAAAGGTGTGCATGATTCCCTGATTCTGATGGATAACCTGGCGTTTATCGTGAACATTGATAACCGCACCGTGGTAACGGCAATGGATAGCGAGAGTCTCACGGAAAACATTTTCACCAATATTGATTCGGCAATTGTGGTCAAATAAACCGGAAAGGAGGGCAGAGATGACATAAGAACGGATTGATTCGTTGACCCCTGTCGTTAATTGACAGCAATAAATGTGTTTTCAGGGTTGGACCTTCGGAACATCAAATGGGAAGGAGACCCTGATACCTCGCTGACCGACCGATGCGAGGATTGATTCAAGGATGAATATTGAAAACAGAAGGAGATGTGTCATGAGTTTGATGCGTTCTTTATTCTCGGGTGTATCAGGGTTACGAAATCACCAGCTTTATATGGATGTGATTGGCAATAATATTGCCAATGTTAACACCATTGGCTTTAAAGGTGGTCGGATGACCTTTAGCGAATTGTTTGCCCAGACCCTGCGGGGTGCCACTCGTCCGGTGAGCAGCCAGGGAGGCACCAATCCCATTCAGGTAGGATTGGGAATGTCTGCGGCAACCATTGATACCCTGTTTAATCAGGGCAGTATCGAATCCACCGGTCAGGTGACCGACCTGGCACTTCAGGGGAATGGCTTTTTTGTCGTCAGTGACGGAAAGCAGCGCTACTTCACCCGGGCTGGGGCGTTTCAGTTTGATGCCAGCGGCGCTTTGACCATGAACGGTACCGGTATGCGGGTACAGGGATTTCTGGCAAATAAAGACGGCACTATCGATGCCGGCACTAAAATCAGCGATCTCACCTTCCCCTTAAACCAGAAAATTGCTGCCCGCACCACAACCAAGGTGGATTTAGGTGGTAACCTGGATGCTGCCAGCACTCCACTGGGAACCATCTTACAGACGGAACGATTGTATGGCATCGAAGAAGCCGGTGACAACAGTGATGTGGAAGGCCTCTATGCGAATGGAACCGCCAATAACACTATCAGTGGTATGGTTGGAAATAGCACCCAGGTGACCATTAGCATTAAAGACCCGGTAACCGGAAATGTCATTGTGGAACGATCGTTTACCTACGTGGATGCGGATACCTCTGCCACTAATGGGGCGTTTCATTCCCTGGATGATCTGGTAGCGGAGATCAATAATGACTCCGCCCTGACGTCATCCATCAGCAGTGTTAGCCTGAATGCCAACGGCGCATTGGAATTGGTAACTCAGAATACCGGCAATACCGTGGAAGTAACCAGCACCAATCCCATTTTGAACAGCGCATTGAGCGGTTTATCCGGCGCCCTGGATGGCAGCACGCTAAACTCCGATGAGTTTTCCCATGTAGCCCGCAATGACGACACCTTGGTTAATTTGCGGAATCAGAATGGAACCTCCCTGGGATTGCAGGTAAGTGATACGATTTCCATTGACGGACAGGTTGGTGGAAACCCGGTCACCACCGGTAATTTGACCGTTCAGGCAACCACAACTTACCAGGACTTTACGAACCTGGTGGAGACCACCCTGGGATTAACCAATAACAAAGGAGTGGAAATTTCCAGCACTGACGGCTCCATGGTTATCAATGGGGACGGTGGTAAAATCTATGAACTCTCCAACATCAACATTAGTGCCTCCGGGCGGACGGAGTTCAACAATATCTTTGATTCCACCCCGGATAACTATACGGAATTACAGAAAGCCACCGATGCCCAGCAGTCTTCAACCATTACCGTTTTTGATTCCCTGGGAAATAGTTTTGACCTGACCCTGGTCTTTACTAAAGATGTTCAGCAGCCCAATCGCTGGTTATGGAAAGCCACAGTGCCGGAACCGGCAACCATCACCGGCGGCGGCAGCGGTTATGTGGAATTTAATACCGATGGTTCATTAAAGTCGTTTGCCTTCGATGACGGGTCCACCTCCCTGCAGGTTTCCTCAGGCGACGGCAGCAGTGACTTGATGAGCATCGAGCTGAATGCCGGTACCATTGGCGGGTTTGAAGGCATTACCCAGTTCAGCGGTATTAACAGCAACGCCATTTTTACCTACCAGGATGGCTACGGGATGGGGGTGCTGGATCGGCTGAGCATTGATCAGACCGGTCAAATTATGGGCGCCTTCAGCAATGGCGTGGTGAAGCTGCTGGGGCAAATTGTGCTGGCGAATTTCGCCAATCCCAGCGGGTTGCTGCGGGATGAAGGAAACCTGTTCCAGCTTTCCGGTAATTCCGGCGATCCGGTATTAACCACCGCCGGCGAAGGAGTGAACACCACCATCGTCTCCGGCGCACTGGAACAATCCAATGTGGACCTGGCTGAGGAATTTACCCGAATGATTGTGGCACAACGAGGGTTTCAGGCAAATGCCCGAACCATCACCGTGAGCGATGATATGCTCTCGGAAGTAACCAATCTGAAACGGTAATTAACATAAATAAGGCAAAGTGCTGACAGGAGGTCGGCGCTTTGCCTGATTAACCGGCAAATTTAGCCGGTGGCTTTGAATTGGGCGTTTTTCAGGAAAAAGTGAAATGAGAAAATCATGATAACCGTGACCAGAATAAACGATAATCCCATTACCATCAACGCTGAGTTGATTGAGTTTGTGGAATCCACCCCGGATACCATTATTACCACCATGACCGGGAAAAAAATTATTGTGAAAGATAGTGTTGATGAGGTGATTGAGAAGATTGTGGATTACCGGCAGCGTTGTTTTGAGAGCATCCGGGTTAAACTTGAGAAGCAGCCATGAAGAAGGCGTTGGATCTGGCGACATTAATCGGTTTTTTTGGCGGCAGCGCCACCATTCTGGGCTCCATTATGGTAGCCGGGGGAATCGGCGGGTTTATTAATATCCCTTCCATTTTGATTGTGATGGGGGGAACCTTGTTTGCGGTATTGGTTCAATATCCCTTAAAAGAGGTATTGGGGATCATGGGAGTGGTGCGCCAGACCATCATGCATAATACGGCCGATTCCGGGGAAATGATCGAGATGCTGGTGAAATTTGCAGAGGAAGCCCGCCGGGAAGGACTGCTGGCATTGGAAGCGCACATTAAGGAGATCGAAGATAATTTTATCAAAACCGGGCTGCAACTGGCAATTGACGGCACCGAACCGGAATTGCTGCGGGATATTTTAGAGGCGGAAATCACCAATTTAGAAGAGCGCCATGCCAAGGGTCATGGCGTTTTTGAAGCGTTTGGCACCTATGCCCCGGCGTTCGGGATGATCGGAACATTGATTGGGCTGGTGTTCATGCTCCAAACCATGAGCGACCCTTCCAGCATTGGTCCGTCTATGGCAGTCGCCCTGATCACCACTTTTTACGGTGCCGTGTTATCCAATTTCATCTTCCTACCCTTAGCCGGAAAGTTAAAGGAGCGCACCAAAGACGAGGTGCAGGTGAGAGAGATGATCATTGCCGGGATTCTCTCCATCCAGTCCGGCGATAACCCCCGCCTGGTGGAACAAAAATTGATGGCATTTCTCCCACCCAAACTGCGGAAATTCGGTGATGAGGGAGAATAGCGGGAAAAGCAAAGCATACAGAATAAAAATAAAAGCGGGGAGAAGAAAAAGGATAAAAGGGGGAAGTGACACAGTGGTCGCACCTGTCAGCTAATTTTGTATCATCCCCATTGAAATAGTGGTATAAATCGCAAATTCCGACCATTTTTTCAAGTATCCCCAACCAGCGCATAAAATACAGGATAAAGCACATTCCATTCGTTGCCCGGATTCGATCGAGGATTGCCGATACGGTAATCGAAAAGCCAGGTTTTGCTTTGTATACTTTCGTCAAGCACCTTACCAATCAGGATAATAGAAGTTGATAATTAGCACTTGATAAATTATATATCCAAGGATAACAAGAAATATTCCAACCACTATGCTAATTATACAAAAAAGCACATAATCGAGTACCGTCTTTTTCTTTTTTAGCCTCATCAAATTCCCTTTCTTAAGGAGAAGTATTTTTAAACTTTTGACAAACACACCCATTTTGCTCCTCCTTGAGCAGCATGGTGTCGTCTTTTGGGTTAATGGCAAGCTTTGAAATTGCTTTGCTGATGCTGCTAAATTGATAGTGATATACCTGGCTGAGACTTCGCTTTACCGGGCTACGGGCCTCTTGACAGATAGCCAAAATGCCATGACGAAATTGATCGTCGCTTTGGCGTAGGGGATATCTAATTTCAACATCGAAGGGCAAAATGGTTGCTTTTTGGATCATGCAGACCAGTTTAGCAATTGTTCTGCCATGTGTTTATTTATTTGTTATAAAGTGACAAAAGTTCAAATATTCTTTAACTCTGGTCAATTCAAAAGAGTTGGTTTACACTTAAAGAATTAAAACTCTTTTAGGATGTGTTAAAAACAAACTTTTTCCCTGTGAAAATCAAAAGCACGATGATTATTGCCATTAAAATATAATCTAACGGAAACACAAAGAAGCCCAAGAAAAAAGGTAGAAAGAAGTAAAAGACAGTTGTAACACAAAATAATATAAAAAATAGCAATCGATTTCTCTTTGTCTTTCTTTTGATGGTTAATATTTCAAAAATGAGAATCCATGATATGCCAAAAGAAAGGCTGATTGCAATTTGGAATATCACCTCCGAATGCGGTATGGGTTGGATAAATGAGGTAAAAAATCCATATATGGGAATTTGCAAGACTAATAATAACCACCACATACGTTTAATGTACATAACTGAACCTTAAGTTTTAATCATTCTCTTCTTTTTTTGTATCTTTTTCTTCTTTTACATTCACACGGCGGAAACAGATGTCGGACCTCAACCAGACCAGTTCCCGGAATATAAACATAAGCTTGAACTATCTTCCCATCTTCGGATTTAACGTAGATTTCGTATGCCGGAAATCCATCGTGCGATCCAACTACTGATACCTGGAACTGGTTATCTTCTCCCGGTACAATAGAAATCTGGAAATTATAATCAATGGCTGATGCACCGGGAATTAATGGGTTAGAAGCTGATCCGGCAACCGTTATAAGTGCGTTGTCACCATTATTTATATCTGCCCTGGTAAATGCGCTCGGGCATCCCGGCTAATGCGTTGCCATCCAAGCAACTTTCGGGATGAAATCCCTCACGGATTTCATCAGCAGCCCAAACGGGTAGTCCCGAAGGGATTCCTGCGGCATAGTCGTGCGCCTCTACTACCGTGCCGCCAGTGTTAACCACCGCGTGGGTAGAGCTTAAATGGTCTTTTCGCGAAGTGACCCCTTTGGGGCAAATAGAAGATCTTTGCACCGCTACCCGGATCATACCTGCCTGTCACGCCATTGGCGAGAATATTCCAGTATTTTCCCAAAGGGATCGCTTTGCGACAAAGACCCGCTCTCATCGAATACCTCCACGGCCTGGTCACCTTCTAAAATGGAATATTCCCGCATCTGGTTGCCAACCTGCTTAAAAATGCGCTGGCCACTGGCGTTGTAGCGGTAGGTTACCTCATCGCCTTTGTTGTCTGAAATTCTTTTTCTAAAACTTTTCTATAAAATGCGGGATACTTTTCAAATTGAGGTTTAATACGATCAAATGATTCATACTTAATTTCAGTATTATACTCTAAAAATTTTCTGAAAGAATAATTTCTTAAGAGAAATCGTTGATAAAATATTATTAAAAAAGTTTTAATATTCTCTTGTTTGATATTCGTAAGGCTCCAGAAATATTCCGGTTCTGAAGAGTATTTCTCAATAAAATTTTCTATCGAATTAAGTAATCTGTCTCTATTATCACCAGATTCTATAAAATTGACTTCTGCTATTAATGCATTCTCCCGTTCTCGGAAGGATTTGAAAGAAGCATAAGGGATTGTTCGGAGTCGAAGGTAATAGCAATCATATTTTTGATAAATATCATTTGCCAAATAAGAAATACTATCCAGAGCAATTTTACAAAGTGGGAATTTTAAATATTCTGAATCTTCAAAACATAAGAGAACAAATTTTTCGTACTGAACAAACTTGAACAGCAAATATAAGGGGTCCTTCGAATCAATTTTAAGAAGACGTTTTAAATATGAATAACTTTTGTCAAAAGAGTCGTAATCACGATAAATTAATGAAAAGTAAACCCTAAATCTGCAATAAAAGAATAAAGAAGGTGCTCCAAGTGTTTGGAATTATT
>CAYYGL010000142.1:3405-12701 GCA_964471235.1 uncultured Calditrichaceae bacterium | reverse complement strand
CGGAGCATCAAAACTTTATTCCGTGTTAAGCGTAATTACAGTTTCAGGTAAAATTTAACCGTATTGTTTACCTGAACTTGTTAGATGGATGAAAAGTTAACGTAGTTGTTCACGAAAATTATTAATTATCCGGAGGTAATTTTAATGGCAAAGAAACGGCGCAACTCAACGCTAATCGTATTGGGTATCGTATTCTTCAGTATTATCGGGTTTCTCCTGTCCCGACAGGTTTTTGCAGATGTCAATCATAATATCCAGACGCAACTGACCAAGTTATACAAAGTGATTCAACTGGCACAGATGTATTATGTGGAAGATATCGATTGGGACACCGCAATCGAAGGGGCTATTTCCGGTATGTTGGAAAAATTGGATCCCCATTCGGTGTACATCCCTCCCAAGAAAGCCAAAGAAAATGAAGAAAGTTTCAGTGGTGAATACGAAGGTATCGGCATACAATTCGATGTGATTGATGGCTATCTGACCGTCATCGCCCCCATACCCGGTTCTCCGTCTGATAAACTGGGAATTCAGGCAGGTGATAAGATCATCAAGATCAACGGAAAATCTGCCATCGGGATTTCCCGGGATGAAGTTCCCAAAAAATTAAAAGGTCCCAAGGGCACAACCGTAGATGTGACCATTGTTCGGGAAGGAGTAGAAGAACCGTTTGATCTGACCATCACCCGGGATGTAATTCCCATTTCCACGATTACGGCAAGTTTTATGGTAGATGACTCCACCGGCTATATCTGGGTAAATCGATTTGCTGCCATCACCGCCAAAGAACTGGAAGAGAGGTTAGAGGACCTGGAGAAGCATCATCTCAAGCGACTGGTGTTGGATTTGCGATGGAATTCCGGAGGATATTTGCACGAAGCAGTGAAAATGGCAGGCAAATTTGTGCCCGGTCATCGCTTAATTGTTTACACCAAAGGACGTTCCCAACGCATCGATGAAGAATACTATGCCGATCAATTCGGTCGTAGAATCGTCCGCAACTATCCCTTAATCGTTTTAATCAACCGGGGGTCGGCTTCGGCATCGGAGATTGTTGCCGGGGCAATTCAGGATTACGACCGGGGGCTGATTGTGGGAGAAAACAGCTTTGGCAAGGGATTGGTGCAAAAACAATTTCGTTTGCAGGACGGTTCGCAGGTAAGAATTACCACAGCCAAATATTACACCCCCTCAGGACGTTGCATTCAACGGAATTACAAGGGTAAGAAGCTGGAAGAATATTACAGCGAGATTCCGGATTCCACCTGGGCAAGTGAGGACAGTTTAAAACATCGTCCGCTTTATTACACCCTGGAAAGACATCGGGAAGTCTATGGTGGCGGTGGAATTCAACCGGATGTTTATATCAAAAACACTTCTTTCTCAAAAGTACCTCAAATGACCAATAAATTTCTCCGGAAACGACTCTTCTTTGAGTTTACCACCGATTATACCGCTCATCACCCGGAATTAAAGACCTCGTTAGAACAATTCCAGAGTGCATTTGAGATTTCTCCCGAGGTCTTGAAAGATTTTCGGAAATACTGTCGGGATAAAGGCGTCAAATTTCATAATGAGGACTTCGAGAAAGATATCGACTTCATCAAACTACGCCTCAAGGCAGAAATCGCACGGCATTTTTGGGAGAATGATGGATATTACTATGTCATCCTTCATAAAGATCATCAATTCTTAAAAGCAATGTCGTTATTTGATGAAGCCAAAAAATTAGCCATGTTAAAATAAAACTTCATCTGCGGGGACGGGTGCAATCAGCGGGCGTAAAGCTCGCTATGGCACCCGTCGCCATTTCTAAATCACAACCACCCGCTGTAATTATTAATATATCATAAATTTGTAAATAAAAAAGCCGGCAGGGTAAAGAAAAAAATATTGACTTTTTAGGTTCAAATCCGTAATATTTGCCGAATTTAAATGAATTCATCCATCAAACATGAATTGAGGAGGCTCTAATCTATGGTTGAATTGTATAATCAAGGTGGCGGTTTTATGCATCCCATCTTAATCCTGTGGATATTTGGATTAGCGATAGGTATTGCGAAAGTATTTACATTATTCCGAGTCGGTGTAAATACAAGGAAGTTTATGGTGGGCATTCGGAATGCTCTAAAAGAAGGTGGTATTAACAGTGCGCTGGAAATTTGTGAAAACACTCGCGGACCTGTTGCTACCATATTGCATGCCGGGTTAATCCGGGCTAAGGATGGCATTGAAGGAGCGGAAAAGGCCATTACCAACGCCGCTTCTATTGAAATGGCGTTTTTAGAAAGAGGGTTGATCTGGTTAGGATTTATCATTGTGGTGGCTCCCTTGTTAGGGTTTACCGGGACCGTCTGGGGGATGATCGTTGCATTTGACGCCATCAAAACAGCGAATGATATTT
Organism: uncultured Calditrichaceae bacterium; assembly: GCA_964471235.1. Lineage (GTDB taxonomy): Bacteria > Calditrichota > Calditrichia > RBG-13-44-9 > J075 > CAYYGL01. The sequence continues at coordinate 10,297 of CAYYGL010000142.1, read as the reverse complement.
CACCGGCAATTGTGGCAGGGGGTATCTCCCAGGCATTGTTGACCACCCTGTTCGGCTTGATTGTGGCAATGACCATCCAGTTGTTCTACAATCTCTCCACTTCTCGGATAGATAAACTTATCATTGACATGGAAGAAGCTTCCGCCGAATTAGTGGATACATTAATCGATTATAAGGAAGGATAATCCCCAAAACTGATGAGCAAAGGCTGACAACATGGCGTTAAAGAAAAGAAATAAAGAAGATGTGGAAATTCCCTCTTCATCCCTGGCGGATATTGCCTTCTTGCTGCTGATTTTTTTTCTGGTAGCGACTACGATTGATGTGGATAAAGGGTTAGACCTGGTACTTCCCCCCATGAAGTCCGAAGAGGTCAAAATTAACCCGAAAAACATTACCAATCTATTGATCAATGATGAGGGCAATGTATTACTGGATAATAAGCCGGTTGAAGTTCGGGATATTTCCGATATCATTCGAGAAAAACTGCAAAAAAATGATAAGTTGATTGTCTCATTAAAGACGACCCGTGGTACAAAATACGAAGTCTATATCAAGGTGCTGGATCAATTGAAACGTGCCGGAGCGACTCGTATATCTATTGCGGAACCTGAAGAGACATAATAGGGTAAGAAATTCCGTAACGGGTTTTTACTAACTAAACTGATAACCCAATAAGCTTCTTTGGCGTTGCTGTGATGAATAAGGAGAAGCAGGAGAATTTATGGCTGTCAAAATCCAGAGAAAAAGCGAGTTAAAAATTGGAATACCGACGGCATCCATGCCGGATATTATTTTCCAGTTATTAATATTCTTTATGGTGACCACTGTTTTACGACAATATTCCGGTTTAAAAGTGGAATTACCGGATGCCAAAATGGTAGAGAAATTGCCGACCAAACGGCATGTTTCCACCATCTGGGTGGACGAAAAAGGGCGTGTCGTGATCGATGATGTGACCGTGAAGAAATTAGATGAGTTGCGACTGATTGCGTATAATAAGCTGGCACAGGATCCAATGTTGGTTATCTCTTTAAAAGTTGACAAGAAAGCCGACATGGGGACTGTAACGGATGTTCAGCAGGAACTCCGGAAAGCGAATACCTTGAGAATTAATTATTCTGCTATCCCGGCAGGTTAAGGAGGTTGTTTTTTATGGCTCATAAACAATTAATTTATAAAAACCCGGAGGTAGATGTAAAATTACGCTACCCCAAGTGGTTTGAAGCTGCATTGGTTATCACCCTGGTCTTTTTAATTGGGCTTTTTTATGCATTTAAAAAGTTTGAGTCCGGGGTAAAACTGCAAAAGACCATTGATACCAAGATTGAGGTGCAGGATATACCGCCCACCAAACAGTTACAAAAGCCACCTCCTCCGGCACTTCCCAAAATTCCGGTCGAATCGGAGGATGAGGATATCCCCGAGGATTTAACCATCGAGGAAACCGAGATAGATTTTACCAAACCGATGGAAGAACTTCCGCCCCCACCGGAAGAAGAAGAGCCGATTGTGCCCTTTTATGCCCTCTCCGAAAAACCGGAAGTGATTAAACGGGTGCAGGCTGAATACCCGGAATTGGCAAAGAAAGCCGGTATCGAGGGAACGGTGGTCTTGAAAGTCCTGGTGAATACCAAAGGTGATGTGGAAAAAGTTGAGGTCTTAAAATCTCACCCCCTGTTAGATGATGCTGCCATTGCCGCTGCCAAACAGTTTAAGTTTAAACCCGGCAAACAGCGAGATAAATACGTTAAGGTCTGGATGAGCATCCCCTTCACCTTTAAACTGAAGAATTGATCTTTAACCATCAGGACACAACAGCAGCAATAAGCAATTCACAACAAATTAATTTTCGTTCCTACAAAAGCAGTGTGTTCGGCACTGCTTTTTTTTTAACCGGATGATTTTCTGTCCGAATTCATCAAAACAGCCGATGAATTTAAGTTAGGATAAACTGGGGTGTAGACATGAAGGTGGTTTTATTTGAAGACCGGGATTTTGTTAATCTGCTCCCCCTGGTATATTTTCGCCCGGTATGGGAACTACGAGTGGGTGCGGTCACCCTGCAAGAAAAGATTTGCCGCCTCCTGGGGAGTGATTGCTGCTTTACAGCCAGAACCTACCTGACCAACTATTACCTTACCCCGGAAAAATGTATTCTTGACTGGGATGAACGGGAGGACTACCTCCTGATCAACGGGCGCTGGGTGATGGATGACACGGATCTGCAACCTCTGAACGCTCTGAAAAACGGGCAGGCACTGGCAACGGAAAAGAAAGTGCTGGCATTTCGTGGCAATGGAAAGAGCGTGCGGAACTGTTTCCTTCCCGATTTAAACATGGTAGATTCCGAAATAGTCCTCAAGAAATTCCAGCCGGTATCCCACAAGGCTACATTCATCCGCTATCCCTGGGACGCCATCGAACTAAACGGCGAGGAGATTACCCGGGATTTTAAACGATGGGCAAATCCCGGTGGTATTTCCGGAAGAATTGAGGAAGGGGTGCATGTATTGGAGAAAGACCGGGTGATGGTTGCCCCTACCGCCCGCATTTATCCCGGTGTGGTGATAGATGCTACCCACGGTCCCGTGTGGATTGATGACGGGGCAACGGTAATGGCAAATGCGGTGCTGGAAGGTCCCCTTTACATCGGGCAGAAATCGATTATTAAAATTGGGGCAAAAATTTATGAGAACACTTCTATCGGCGCGGTCTGCAAAATAGGCGGGGAGGTAGAGGAAAGTATCATACTTGATTATTCCAACAAACAACATGAGGGATTTTTAGGGCATGCCTACCTGGGCAGTTGGGTGAATTTAGGCGCCGATACCAATAACTCCGATTTGAAGAATAATTACGGCACGGTAACGGTGTTGGTAAACGGGAAGCCTGTCCGTACCGGTTTACAGTTTGTCGGGTTAATGATGGGCGATCATTCCAAATGCGCCATCAACACCATGTTTAATACCGGAACGGTGGTCGGGGTGAATTGCAATATTTTCGGTGCCGGCATGCCGCCGAAGTTTGTGCCTTCTTTTTCCTGGGGCGGTGCCGAGGGGTTAACCGCTTACCAATTCGAAAAGGCTCTTGAGGTTGCCGGGGCTGTCATGGCGCGTCGTCAGGTGGCGTTTACCGATAAGACCGCCCAATTGTTCCGGGCGGTTCGCGATTTAGCCAAAACCATAGAAAAAGGGACTCTTTTATGAGCGATGAATTCTACGCCATTGGTCTGGATTTGGGGGGGACTTCGGTTAAATATGGAATATGCACCCAATCCGGTCAAATTGTTCGGGAATTTCACCGCCCTTCGCAAGCAGGTCAACCCATTGAGACCATATTGCAAAACCTACTGGATGCTTCCCGGGAAGCGCTGGCCTTTGCCCATCAACAGAATCTGACAATTCAAGCCATTGGTCTGGGAACGCCCGGTAGTGTGGATGTGGAACGGGGGTATTTGAAAGGGAACACGCCGAATTTTGCTTTCTGGCGAGATGTGGAGATTAAAACGGAATTGGAAAAAGCGCTGTCACTGCCGGTATGGGTGGACAATGACGCCAATGTAATGGCGTATGGTGAAACCCGTTACGGCGCCGGAAAGGGGTTTTCCAATGCGGTGTGCGTCACTCTTGGAACCGGCATTGGTGGCGGCATCATCATTGGCAATAAACTTTTTCGGGGTAGTAATTACTCCGGGGCGGAAATCGGGCACATGTCAATAAAATTTGACGGATTGAAATGCCGATGCGGCGGTATCGGTTGTTGGGAACTATATGCGTCCGCTACGGCCATGATCGCTTACTATAATGAATTAAACCCGCAGGAGCTTGCATCCAGTACGGTGGAAATTTTTGAAGCTTATCATCGCGGAGAGACGACCGCCCGGGAGGTAGTGGAACGGGAGATTCGACTGGCAGCCGTTGGGGTAGTGAATTTAATCAACGTCTTTAATCCCCAGGTAATCATTATCGGCGGTGGCGTAAGTGAAGCCGGTAACTGGTTTATTCAACGAATTCGGGAAGAAGCCCTGCCACATGCCATGAAACCGGCAGTTGAAGAATTGCAAATCGTGCGGGCACAATTGGGAAATAAAGCCGGTTGGCTGGGTGCCGCCGCATTTGCGTTGGATATGAACGGCAAACAGACGTAATCATGAAAAGCGGCTATCTTAATTGCTTAAGAGTTTAATCAATACGGAAGGTAACGGTGACCCAAAATTCTCCCCATTTAAAATCGTTAACCTCAGGCGATCTGGTCGGGTTGGTTTCCCCGGCAGCACCGGTAAAACCGGAACAGGTGGAAGAGGGGTTAAAAACACTCACTCAATTGGGATTTCGCTACCGCCTGGCAGAACATGCTTTTTCTGACTTTGGCCTAACCTCCGCTCCGGTGGAGAAACGGCTGGCGGATATCTATCAATTCCTGACGGATCCGGAGGTGCGCGCCATTTGGGCACTGCGAGGGGGGTATGGCAGCATCCAGCTATTGCAGGCCATGGATTACCAACTCTGGAGAACACATCCGAGGTGGTTTGTTGGCTTCAGCGATCTGACAGCCTTCCAGTGGGCGCTTTATCGACAAACCGGCTTGCCTTCCCTTAGCGGATTCACACTCACCTCTCAACTGCACTCCGCCAATCCTCACCTCACCGCGGGAATGGAAATTCTCTCCGGGGAAAGAAGGGAAATAAAAGCCACTGATTTAGCAGAACCCATTCGGATAGTTCGGGAGGGCAGGGAAACGGGCGCCCTGGTCGGCGGCACGTTGTCCATGATTGGCTCTCTGTGCGGCACTCCGTTTTGGTTAGAAGAAGGGGATTGGATTGTTTTCATTGAAGACATCAATGAACCACTTTACCGTATCGACCGCTATTTTCAACAATTGAAGCTGTGCGGATTCTGGAAAAAGGTTCGGGGGGTAATTCTGGGCAGGTTCTTTTACGAAGGGCACCCCCTGTCTGTCAGTCCCCTTCTCCTGCCATTGCTGCCCCAAGGCATTCCGGTGGTGGAAGATTTCCCGTATGGTCATTATAAAGATTCGTTTCCGCTGCCGATGGGGGTTCGGGCAGTTTTGGACACAGCGCCGTTTTGCTTGAGTTGGGAGCTGTAAGTGAATAGAGCCGACCCAAAAGCTGCGTACCTTGCGCTTGCCTTGCGTTCGCTGCCGTTAAGCTAACCGCTGTAAACCATTGCTCTGGCATCTAATCAACCTGAGTAGTGACCATTGATTTACATGGATGATTGATCATCATATAAAAAAACTCTGCGAAAATTCGGATCATCCGGGTCCATCCGCGTACTATTTTTCTTATCTCGAACTGACATTAAATTAACAATTGCCACCCCAGGTAGCAAAGCGACAGGGCGCTCAGGGTGCTGAAAAAATTAACCATATCGTTGTCGATCCAATGCACCCCGGAAATTGCCATTGTTTCGGTATTCTGGCAATGCCGCTGTTTTTCGGTAATTCCGCCGCATTCCGGGCAGCGGTACTGTACTTGCAGGGTAGCACCCAGCACGCTATCCACCAGGCTTGCCAGCCAGCCGCTAAGCACCACCAGCAGGGAGATCAGGGGCAATAATAGTTGAAGTGAGTCACCCATAAAATACAAGCCGGCAAGTAAAATTGTCAACGCTCCTATCAGTGCGCTGAACAGCCCCATCAGAGTGATTCCCCCGGACGTGCCGGGCGGCACCGGTTTGCCGCTGGTAATCAGGCGGGGTGTTTGCCGGGAGAGGGTCCCCAACTCAGTCGCCCAGGTATCCGCTGTGGCGGCTGCCAGCACCGCCAGGTAAAACAGATAAATCTCCTCCCTGCCCAGAAACATATACAAAATCATCATCAACCCGGCAACCCCGCCGTTTGCCAGCACCTGGGCGTAATCCCGTTGACTCCCTTTCTCAAACACCATATCATATCGAGATTTTGCCGCTTTTCCCATCCGGGAGAGCAGGCTGGATAAAATAAAAAAGGTTAAAATCGGGACCGTCCATTTCCAGCCGCCGAATCCGAAAATCACCGCAGCCAGCAGAAACATTGCTGCACTACCGCTTGCCGTCAGGAATTGTAAGCGGTAGGAGAGCAATGCGGCTCCCGCCCCTAAAAACACTCCCAGGGTAAACCGGAGGTTCTCGTCCGCGGCATGGTGAAGCATAAAATACATAATTACCGCCGTCAGCAGGGGCACGGTTAAATTGTCACTGCCATAACTGCTCAGGGATTCGGCATCGGTAATGATTAGTGCGGTGAGGAGCGATATCCAGAGAATGTTAAAAGGGGTGAGAGATATGGCGAATTGAGCCGGATGCCAGAAAGTTAGAACCGTTGCCAGGCAAACGGCACTTACCCCAAACATGGCAGCAGAACCTTCCAGCGATTTGCTCTCTCCGGCAAAGTGATACCGGTGAGGGCGGGTGATGGATTCGCCCACTATTGCTGCAGCCGCATCTCCGAACGTCATGGTTGCCATTGCCGCCACAATCAGAATCTTATGTGTCGGGAAGGCAAACCAGACCAGAAGCAGATAAGTCAGAGGAAAGAATACCGTGCCATAACTTTTTCGGGCTTCGTGCATCCCCTTAAAAGACTCCTTTTGCAGGGCAACAAAATTAACAATGGTGAACAGGATACCAAGCAAAAGCATCGGCAGGGCAGTTTGCAAAAACAGGGGAGCTGCCATGGTAAACACCCCAACCATGATATGCACAAATTTCCGGGTAAATTCTGCCGACCAGATTCGTTTTTTGCGGAAAAGTTCCGAGAGGGCGATGAGTAACAGGATAATGATAAACAGCATCGAGATAATGAGCCAATCCTGTTTCGGTACCGATTGAAAAAGACGGGGGATGTTCATGTTTTTCAACACCTCGGGGAAAGTGATCAGTGGTTCAGT
>CAYYGL010000142.1:0-3305 GCA_964471235.1 uncultured Calditrichaceae bacterium | reverse complement strand
GACGGGGGATGTTCATGTTTTTCAACACCTCGGGGAAAGTGATCAGTGGTTCAGTGTTCAGTTACTCAGTAATCAGTGTGTCAGTAATCAGTATGTCAGACGCAATGCGGTTGCGATGTGGATAACCAGCAATTCAGTATCAGTTTTTCAGTATTCAGTGGGTGGGCTTGGATAAGGTAGGGGCTGGGGTAGTGTGGCAGTAGGCAGTAGTATTGAGTGTATCCCGGCATGGTTCATCCATCACTTAGGCGGTGTTGTCAGTCTTTTATCCCCACTCACTCTTTCGGACGTCATCAAAAAAAGGCACCAGGTCATTTCACAACAATATTTACCAGCTTATTGGGTACCAGAATCGTTTTGACGACCTGCTTGCCGTCGATCAATCCCGGAATGCGCCCGGTTTTCAGGGCTGTTTCAATAATTTCTTCCCTGGATAATTCCCGCGAAACCTGCACCTTATCCCGAATTTTTCCGTTTATCTGAATCACATAATTTACCATCTCCTGTTCCAGAAAACGAGGATCAAATTCCGGATAACGCTGGTTAAAGATGCTGTATTCATGCCCGGTTTTCTCCCATAACTCTTCGGAAAGGTGAGGGGCAAAGGGCGCCAGCAGAAGATTGTGTTTCTCCAGGGTATCTTTCAACAGGGAGCTGTTTTGTTCTTCCCGGGGGCGTTCGGTGATATATCGGTAGCACTCATTGGTTAACTCCATCAAGCGGCTGATGGCAGTATTGAAGTGCATGCGCTCCGTATCCCGCGTGGCAAATTTAATCGTATGATGGAGTACCCGCAGCAGGGCATTCTCCGCATCACCAATCGTATCGCAGGAATTCCCTTCCTCAAACACCCATTGACATTGTTCAAACAACCGCCACACCCGGTTCAAATAGCGGTCTACCGCCACAATGCCGCTGTCGTCCCAGGGACCGCCTTTGGCGTACTCAAAACTGAACATCAGGTGGCAGCGAAACACATCCGAACCGTACTTATCCAGGTATTTTTCGGGATTCACCACGTTCCCGCGAGATTTTGACATCTTTTGCCCATCCGGTCCCTTAATCACCCCCTGGTGGCGCAGAGAGCTGAACGGCTCTTCAAAATTGATGTGCCCCAGGTCATACAACACCATGTTGATAAAACGGGCATAAATCAGATGCATGGTCGCATGGTCAATGCCCCCTACATACATATCCACCGGTCCCCACTTGTTGACCAATTCCTTGTCAAACGGAGCCGTATCCAGATGCGGGGAAAGATAGCGGAGAAAATACCAGGAGGAATCCACAAAGGTATCCATGGTATCCACTTCTCGCTTCGCATGACCATGGCATTTGGGACAGGTGGTATTCAAGAACCCTTCGTGAAATCGTAGAGGAGATTCCCCGGATGGGAGAAAATTGACGTCATACGGCAGTTCGACCGGCAGGTCTTCTTCCGGCACCGGCACTTCACCGCATTTTTCGCAGTAGATGATGGGGATCGGTGCACCCCAGTAACGCTGCCGGGAAATTAACCAGTCACGGATTTTATAATTTACCTGGCGCTTCCCAATACCCTCCTTCTCCAGCCAGTCAATAATTTTCCGCCGTCCCTCTTCGGTGGGCATTCCGCTAAACTGCCCGGAGTTGATCATCACCCCTTCCCCGGTGTATGCCCCATGGAGCACATCGTCCGGTTGGGTACCCGGTTCCAGAATCACTTTCCGAATCGGTAATTCAAAATTGACGGCAAATTCGTAATCCCGTTCATCATGCCCGGGGACCGCCATCACGGCACCGGTACCATAAGTCAGCACCACGTAATCGGCAATCCAGATGGGGACTTTTTCCCCGTTCACCGGATTAACGGCAAATGCCCCGGTAAAGACCCCGGTTTTCTCCCGGGTGACAGCGGTGCGTTCCATTTCACTTTTTCGCAGGGTGTCTTCGATGTATTTTTCTACTGCCGGTTTCTGGGTGGGAGTAGTAATCTCCTCTACAAACGGATGTTCCGGGGCTAACACCATGTAGGTAACGCCAAATAAGGTATCCGGGCGGGTGGTGAACACTGCTAAATTTTTGCCGGAATTATCTGCCAGGGGAAAGTTTATCTCCACCCCTTCGCTGCGTCCAATCCAGTTGGTTTGCATGGTTTTAGTGCGCTCCGGCCAGTCTAATTTTGCCAGGTTCTCCAGCATCCGGTCAGCATATTCGGTAATTTTAAAAAACCATTGGGTCAATGTTTTGCGAATGACCGGCGTGCTGCAACGTTCGCAGGTGCCATCGGAGGTAACCTGTTCGTTCGCCAGGACTGTATTACAGGAAGGACACCAGTTCACTGGTGCTTTTGCCCGGTATGCCAATCCCTTTTTGTACAACTGGAGAAATATCCACTGAGTCCATTTGTAATAATCGGGGTGACTGGTAATCACTTCTTTATCCCAGTCGTACATGGCACCAATGGATTTCAATTGTTCCCGAATGACCCGGATATTTTCTTCGGTAATGTCGTGGGGATGCCCGCCGATTTTGATGGCGTAATTTTCCGCCGGCAGCCCGAACGAGTCAAACCCCTGGGGAGAAAACACGTTGTACCCCTTCAACCGACGGAAGCGCGCCCAGCTGTCTGCCGGACCGTAATTGAACCAGTGCCCCATGTGCAGTTTATCCCCCGATGGGTAACAAAACATCACCAGGGTATAACATTTATTCTCGGTTTTGGATAAATCGGTTTTGTAAAGTGATGTCTCTTCCCATTTGGTACGCCATTTTGATTCAATCTCACGAAAAGGATATCCCATTGTGTCAACTCCTCAATTTACGGATCGCAAAAATAACCGGATTCACAAAATACAAACCCACCGGCGCTTTCCAGTGGGCAATGTGGAATTTAATGTTATAATCGGTTACCATTTAGAGTAAATTACCAAAAACGTGAATTATCTTCTTAGAAACTTCCCATTCGACCGCTTCGCAAAAAAAAGGAAGGACAATCCGGTCAAACCGTTAAGCGTATCCGGAATGGAAAAGTCCCTTTGCGAATGCCTCACCCCTTTGCCCATCTGGCGCAATTCCTGAAACGGCGATGTTAGATATAGCCAACAAAATCCGGGCAAATTTATGAAACTTTAAGAGATGATTCAAGTAATTTGGAATCCCGATACCAGGTAGCCCACACCAACTTCTCGTATTGAAGATTTATAAAAAAGAGGATTCCGAAAAACCAAATGTTCCATTTCCAGCAGTACTCGAAAAGGGGCGCATGACGACTTGCACAAATCAAAAAAGATTAGGGGATTCCTGCCCCAATGACGACGTCACCA
>CAYYGL010000141.1:0-12770 GCA_964471235.1 uncultured Calditrichaceae bacterium | reverse complement strand
GATACGGTGAAAATTTTGAATGATGAGAAGTTTCAACCGAAGGAGTGGTGAGGTATTTCACCTTCACCTTAACCCTTCAATACTCGCCATAAATTGTATGTAACCTTCCACTATCAAACGACAAGGGTGGCAAAATTTGGTTATCTCACCGGAACACCTTACCTTTGGGTGTTCGTACATTCAATTTGGCTTATACACCTGAATTCGGGAGTGAATAATGAAACGGATATCTTTTAATATATCATCACGAATCATCATACTGACATTAATTATCCTGCTGAACAGGTGTGTTCAAAATGAAAATGATACCGGGAGAACTCCCTCACCTGAACCGGTTCCCGAAACGGTGGTCGATACCCTCCCGGCGAATCCCGGTTTACCAACTGTTCCGGAAGGGGATACGATAATTCATCATACTTATTATACCCTTAGTTATAATGAACGTTATGAGCAACCGGATTGGGTGATGTACAAACTGGTAAAGGATTCTCTTCTTTTGCCTAAAAATCCTCGCAAGAATCACTTCCGCAGCGATCCGGAGGTTCACTCCGGGTCTGCCTCTCCTGCGGATTATAAAAAAAGCGGGTATGACCGGGGTCACCTGCTGCCGGCTGCTGCAATGAGTTGGTCAAAAAGTGCATTATCCGAAACATTTTTCATGAGCAACATGAGTCCCCAGGCGCCCCAATTCAACCGTGGCATCTGGAAACAATTGGAAAGTAAGGTACGGGATTGGGCAATTGAAGATGGTGAGTTGTATGTGATAACGGGTCCGGTACTGAAAGGCGATCTGCCCACCATCGGTGCCAATGAAGTGGCAGTGCCTCAATATTATTATAAAGTAATCCTGGATTACCGCGAACCGGAAGTGAAAGCAATTGCTTTTGTGCTCAGTAATAAAAAACACACCGAACCGTTACAAACGTTTGCAGTCCCCATTGATTCCGTGGAGCACCTGACTGGCATCGACTTCTTTGCCCCGCTGCCCGACACCTGGGAAGATTCCCTGGAAACGCAGGTCGACATCTCTGCCTGGTTTGAACCGCTCCCCTGATATTGGAACCTCGTCCGCTAAAAAATCATTGAAGAAATAGAAAAAAATGAGTAACTTATTTCGGTAGCAATTTAGTAACCGACCAAAATCTGGGAGGGAATTTTGAGGAACGACTTATCCCGAATGTGGCTGATGCCAGACAGTCGATTCTCAAATGATTTTTCCCGACCCATTCCACTTTTTTCATCTCTTTATCCATTAAACAACTTATATTTTTTAGTTTATTGATGAGGAGGGCTTTGCTATGGTCAAAGACATCTATGGTAGAAAGGATCGGTTGATTAAAGAAAAACGTCATGATGTATACCAGGATAGAAGCAAATTGCCCGAACCTACCCAATGTCCGCGATGTTATGCGATTTATATTGATGGCAGATGGACCTGGAAAAAGACCAATTCGGTTAAATATCAAACCCTGTGTCCTGCCTGCAGACGGATTGAGGATAATTATCCGGCAGGATTTGTAAGGTTGACCGGTCCCTTTTATCGGCAACACCGGGATGAAATCATCAATCTGGTTCGAAATGTGGAGTCCAAAGAAAAGGAATTGCATCCGTTAGAGCGAATAATGAACATTAGTGATTTGAATGGTACCACCGAAATAACCACTACCGGTGTTCACATTGCCCGGCGAATTGGCGAAGCCCTGTCCCGTGCTTATAAAGGAGATTTTGATATGCAATATGTTGAAGATGACAAGAGCATTCGAGTTCAATGGGAACGGTGATTTTGTTAACGCTTTTACTGAGGGATGAGGGAAAGAAACAAATGCCATAACATGATCCCGTCACAAGGTGTCACAACGTGGTCCCGTCGGGAGTGACCTCGTCATTGAGACAGGAATCTCATTACACGGCATTCAGGATGAAATCGCTAAAACAATAAATAAAGCAATATCTATCCCCCTTTTATGAGGGGGATATGCTTATTGGAGAATTACAGATGATACCGATCGATATTCCGGGATACAAAACATTGGAGCTAAAATACCTGGTGCTGGATTATAACGGCACCCTGGCAGTGGATGGTCTGCTTCTCCCCGACGTGGGGACGTATTTGAACACTTTAAGCAAGCGTCTCGAAATTCATGTGGTTACGGCGGATACCTTTGGGGCTGTCACATCGCAATTGCAAGGTATAAATTGTGAACTGGCAATTTTAGGAAAGACAAAACAGGCGGAGGCAAAGCAAGCGTATATCCAAAAACTCGGGGCAGATTTCACGGCTGCCATCGGTAATGGCAGAAACGATAGGCTGATGCTGAAAACATCCGCTTTGGGAATTGTGGTATTACAGGAAGAAGGCGCAGCAGTGGAAACCCTGTTAGCGGCGGATGTGACAGCACCGGATATTATTACTGCCCTGAACCTTCTGAATAATCCGTTGCGTTTGGTCGCAGCGTTACGGTCATAGAAAGGAGATACAGAAAATGGTAACGAATAGATTTGAAATTGCAACTTTAGGCGGGGGATGTTTCTGGTGCCTGGAAGCGGTCTATCAATTGGTAAAAGGAGTAGAGCAGGTGGTATCCGGATATGCCGGAGGAGAGATTGCACATCCGACGTATGAACAGGTCTGCTCAGGCTCTACCGGTCATGCAGAAGTTGTTCAGATTTCTTTTAATCCGGAAGTAATCTCTTTTGAAAATATTCTGGAAATTTTCTGGCATGTTCATGACCCAACAACACTGAATCGTCAAGGAAATGATATCGGTACTCAATACCGTTCCGTGATCTTTTACCATACTGAACGGCAGGAATCTATTGCCCGGCAATCGAAGGAGAATACTGAGAGGTCCGGATTATGGAATTCCCCGATTGTTACGGAAATTGTGCCATTTGTAAACTTTTATCCAGCAGAATCATATCATCAGGATTATTACCGCAATCATCCCGAACAGCTTTACTGTACGGTGATGATTTCCCCGAAGCTGGATAAATTGCGAAGCAAGTTCGCACATCATCTTGACAACTAACCCCAATCCCATGGGCCTGGTGTAGCTTTTTCAATCATCCAACCAAATTTTACCAGCCGTTTAAGTTTTCAGGAAATTATCCGAATGTATTTCTTCATACCGAAATAATAGCGAACATTTGTTAACATATCTCTCGGTTTTTTGGCTTTGCATCATCACCTGCCAGAGGTGTCAAAATTTGAAATGTGGCATCCGGTTGACAATTTTTTTAAATTTTTACTGACATTTCACATTCACACGGAGAAGATTGAGTGTTCCTGTGATACGACACCTGATGCCGGGCGTCATAAAGCTCCGTTACAAGCGAGCAGAAAAATTTATTTACTCACGAAATTTCATAATAAATGGATAATGATGGAGGACTATCGTATGTATTGTCGAAATAAGAACGAAATGCCTTCCCGACGGCGGGATGGTCTGGTTTGCCATTTATTACTGCAAGAAACCGATGTGCGTGGCACCCGCCTTGCCGTCACCTGGGTTGATGTCTCCCCCGGTTGCCGACAGCACCCGCATCGCCATGTGCCGGAGCAGGTTTATGTGATTGTGAAAGGGGAAGGACGAATGATGGTGGGCGAAAAATACCAGCGTGTGAAAATAGGTGATGTTGTCTATATCCCGCCGAACATGCTTCATGGAATCGAAAATACTTCCCAAACGGAAACATTGACGTATGTAACCGCTGCAACCCCTTCTTTCGATGTCTCTGCCATGTATGATGTGGGAATGCAGTTGGCAGTGAGCGAAGTAGAGACCGAGGTAGGGTAAACGGTTCCCAAAAAACGGAATCTCCGTAATTTCCTGGAAAGATTATTTTTCAGCTTGATTCATTTTCCTGTCAACCTTATATTCAGCCGCTTAAATGTAAACATTGGAAATGGATAGATGAACTAAGTCGGAGTTGAATGATATGTACGCGATAGTTGAAATCAGTGGCAAGCAATTTCGGGTTGAGCCGGACATGCAGATTAAGGTTCCTTTACAGCATAAGGCAGTGGGAGAAGCCCTGGAATTTGACCGTGTGTTATTGGTAAACGATGGAAAGGCTGTTAAAATCGGTCGCCCGGTCGTGGATGGGGCAAAGGTTCAGGCAAAAGTGGTTGCGCATGGCAGGGAAAAGAAGGTGATCGTATTTAAGAAAAAACGACGTAAAGGATATAAAGTAAAACGCGGGCATCGTCAGCAATTTACCAAAATTGAAATTGAAAAAATTGCAAGTTAACGTTTTTCGGAGGCTATTATGGCACATAAAAAAGGAGTGGGAAGTTCCCGCAACGGACGAGAAAGTCAGTCAAAACGATTGGGTGTGAAAGCGTTCGGAGGGCAGTTTGTACGAGCCGGAAGCATTATTATTCGACAACGGGGGACCAAGTGGCATCCTGGTAACAATGTGGGACGCGGCGGAGATGACACCCTCTTTGCATTAATCGACGGACAGGTAAAATTTGAGCGAAAAGATAAGCGTCGTTTAAAAGTCAGTGTGTACCCGGCGGATTAATCTCCCTCAAGTCGTTTTCCCGGTCTTCCGGTAAAAACGGTGGGGATATTTGTATTTTAACAAAGCAGGTGCAACAGGATTTAGCGGAAAATCTTGTTTATCCTGCTTTTTTGTTATCTAACGTCAGTTCAACATCAGAAAAATGGAACGCTGTTGAACCCGGATGACACATCTTTTCGCAGATTTTTTTAATATGTTGACCACTCATCCGTGAAAATCAGCGTTATCGGTTTCATCCATGTTTTATTTCGAGTTACCTCGAACTCCGTTATCTAATTATGCAAGTTGCACGGTTTGGCGTTCATGAGTAGACGTTCCTGTTCAAAAAATCGGTGGAACACGTTGTTCCTTCGACCGGAATATTTGAACATGCTGTCCCGGGGGTTAAACAAAAATTTTCAAAAATGATGACATTTTTTTTCCTGATTGATTAAATTGAAAAAAATGGCTTTACGGTCAAAGTTGAATAAAACAACAGGAGGTCGTTATGCCGAAGTTAACGTATTTAGGCCATTCCGCTTTTCTTCTGGAGGGTTCCTCAGCCACGTTGGTAATAGATCCGTTCTTAACCGGAAACCCGCTGGCAAAAACAACACCCGGGGACATCAAAGCCGACTATGTGTTGATCACTCATGGTCATGGCGATCATCTTGGCGACAGTATTGAAATCGCCAAAAACAATAACGCCACGATTATTTCCACGTTTGAGATGGTGAATTACTGCCAGGAACAGGGTGCCACCGGTCATCCCATGCACATTGGCGGTGCGCACGACTTCCCTTTCGGCCGGGTTAAGCTCACCATTGCACATCATGGCTCATCTACCCCGGACGGCGCTTATATGGGCCAACCCAGCGGGCTGCTGATTACCATGGACGGCAAAACCCTCTATCATGCCGGGGATACCGCTTTGTTCTATGATATGAAACTGATCGGTGAAATGAACGCCATTGATGTTGCTTGCCTGCCCATCGGTGATAATTTTACCATGGGTATTGAAGATGCCCTGAAAGCGGTGGAATTTCTGAAGCCTCAACTGGTTATTCCCATGCATTACAAAACATTTGACGTGATTGACGTGGATCCGAATACGTTTGTGGAAAAATTATCGGCAACCAATGTTAAAGGTCGGGTTCTGGAAGTAAACGAAACCATTGAGTATTAAGGTCCCACACATCATTATAACCGTTACAAACCTGCCCCACACAGGCTGTCTGAAGGTTTCGGACAGCCTGTGTGGATTATATAGGGTATTCCCAACGCACGAATTGCATCCCTGGCAACAACCTGGTTCTGTTATCATTTTGAAAACGGTAACTTTTGTTGCATATTTTATCTTTTGTATATAGAACGGAACAAACACATTACATGAATACGGGATATTAGATGAATCGCACCGGAACAGGACCCCGGATAGAAGACGATACGGTCGTTGGTAAAATATACGATGCACATTTATTTAAACGGCTACTGCGCTATGGGAAACCCTACTGGTATTTGATTGTCCTGGCGGTATTCATGATTATCATCGCCGCCATGCTGGAGACAGTCGGTCCCTATTTAATCAAAATTGGTGTCGATAAATATATAATCCCAAAGGATTACCCGGGATTAAGCGTTATTGTGGGGTTGTATATCGGCGTTCTGGCAGCGAATTTTCTCATCAAATACATTCAGATTTTATTGACCCAGTTTTTGGGACAAAAAATCATTTTCGATTTACGAAATGAAATTTTCACCCACCTGCAAAGCCTTCATCAGCAATTCTATGATAGAAATCCGGTCGGTCGGCTGATGACCCGGGTTACCTCCGATGTGGAGGCACTCAATCAAATGTTTACCCAGGGCTTGGTAATGATTTTCGGGGATATTTTTCTGATTGGCGGCATCATTGTGATGATGGTAACCCTGAACAGTGAGTTAGCGTTATGGACTTTATCTGTTATTCCGTTGCTGTTCGTAATTTCTTTTCTCTTTCGTCAGAAGGTGCGCAAAGCTTATGGTCAAATTCGTTACTATCTGGCAAAAATCAATTCCTTTTTGCAGGAAAGAATTTCCGGCATGGCCATTGTACAGTTGTTCAACCGGGAAGAAGAAGATTTTCAATCGTTTCAGGAAATTAATTGGAAACATACCGCCGCATTTATTAAGACGATTCTGTATTATGCGCTCTTTTACCCGGCGGTAGAAATAATCAGTGCAACGGCGCTGGCGCTAATCATTTTTCGGGGTGGATGGCTGATTCAATCCTCCGCTGTTACTGTGGGGATGTTGATCGCCTTTATTCAGTATGCAAAAATGTTTTTCCGCCCCATCAGCGACCTCTCTGAAAAATACAATATCCTGCAATCCGCCCTGGCATCTTCCGAACGGATATTTAAATTGCTGGACACGCAACCCCAAATCACCTCCCCCCCGGACGGGCATCGACAGGAAAAAATTCGGGGAGATATTGAACTGGTAGATGTTAATTTTGCCTATGATGATGAATGGGTGCTGAAAGACGTCAATTTGCATATCCCGGCAGGGAAAAGTTTTGCGCTGGTGGGGCATACCGGGGCCGGCAAAACATCTGTGATTCGTTTACTGGGAAGATTTTATGATGTGCAGGAGGGAAAGGTGTTGGTAGATGGAGTGGATGTTCGGGAATGGGATTTACAAAACCTGCGCAGCCATATTTCTATTGTTCTACAGGATGTCTTCCTGTTCTCCGGCACCATTCTGGAGAATATCCGGTTATGGCGAGAGGGTATCAGTGAAGAAATGGTGATTGAAGCCGCGCAAATGGTGAATGCCCACGACTTCATCATGCGTCTGCCGAACGGGTATCAGTTTGAGGTAACGGAAAGAGGGAGCAATTTATCCGTGGGACAAAAACAACTGTTAAGTCTTGCCCGCGCCCTGGTTGGTAAACCGGATATCCTGTTGTTGGATGAAGCCACCGCCAACATTGACAGCGAGTCTGAAGCACTGATTCAAAAAGCCCTGAAAGTGGTTTTAAAAGACCGCACGGCAATCGTGATTGCCCATCGACTATCCACCATCCAGCACATGGATAAAATTGTGGTGCTCCATAAAGGGCGGGTACGGGAGCAGGGTACCCATCAGGAGTTGCTACGCCAACGGGGGCTCTATTACAAGCTATATCAACTTCAATATAAGGAAAGAGAGGTATCCGCTTCGAAACAAGTCCCCTCCCGTGTTCTGGGAAATTTGGAATAGGGTGGAGTACCGTCCAACTTTTTTATTGACTAACTCATTGGGAAGGGTTAAATTCACACCATTAAATTTTGAAGGTGGAGGTATAACATTTGTCGGAACGGTATCAAAAAACATTTATTTCTGCTCGGGAATTTGTGGATAGCTGGGAAAAGGAAATTTACGAACTGACAAACCTGGATTATTTCATATATATCCTGATCAATTATCTCGGGAATCAGATCGAAAACCGTTATTTTGTGGAAGAGCGATTGGATTCTCCGCTCTTTCTTGACTTTGACAGCATCGGCACTCTTTGTTTTAATCTCGGTGATGCCCTGAGTTACTATCTGGAAAACAAACACCAGTCATCTCAACCCTCTTCGAACGCGAACAATTTTATGCTTTCCCAACCGGAAAACGAACACCCCATGGATCGATTGAACAATCTTCAATCCTTTGCCCAATGGGAATTGGAGCAAGAACATACCCTGAGAATCGAATTAATGGAGCATGTCATTCTGGATACCCTGCTCCATTTTTACTATGAGGAACTGGGGCTGGAAGTAGATGAGGGCGAGCGGGAGTTAAACGAATTGGCTTTTTTTATTGAAGATGCGATGGTTGATTTTACCCGGAGAGAAGGTTCCTCCCTGCTGTCACGTCCAATCGATCCTGCCATGGATTATTTTGAAGAATTATTGCAAAGCGAAGAGAAGGAAAACCATCTCCCGGGATGGTTCGATGACTTTGATTGGGATGATGAAGAAGAAACATCTTACCAGTTTGAAACCGTTCCGGTTGACATTCCCAGTGTCGTAAACCGATTTCTGGATGAATGTGATTGTTCGCCGGAGATGTTAGAGGAATTGGAACGGGGGGTCGAGTTATTTAGTGAATACCTGATTGAACAGGTAGGCGTGGAAGATATTTTTGAACTCAGCAATGAACATTTCCTGGAGTTTTTATCGGTCTGGTTGGTACAACAATATGTCTATGAGGACGAGTCACAACTCCCGGGTGTGTTTCATTTCTTAGCACGATTTGTAACCTGGCTGTATCACAATTATAGCATTGATTATAAACGAGCATTCTTAACCTACTACGATCGAGTCAAAACCGAAGTGCCACGGGTGGTCAAAGCTCTTAAACTATACCTGAACGAATGCAATTTATTTGAGATTTTACTTCAGCGCGGCAATCCGCACACCACCCAGATAGCCGGTTTTTTTGAGATTGTTGAACTATCGAACAAATACGAGAGAAGACTCGATGTAGTGGATGTTCATGGGTTGAAAACGATTCGAAACGCAAAATTTGACTTTTCAGCCTATACCTATTTACAGCGGGGGGATTTCTTGCAAGCAACTCTTATTCATAATGGAGAGCAATGGGAAGTACTGGAAATAGAATATATCTATCCTAAAGTTTCCAAACGATTTGTCTATTGAGTGAAATTAAGCGAGTACCATTTTTCCGAGTCCGGACGATAGCTAAAATAAAGTTTTTTTAGTCCTAAATATACATTTTGGTCTTGACTTTTTTGTTTGACACAAGTATATTAAATCTCTGGCGATGAGGCTCTCTCCTAAAGAAACCTCCCTCCTTAAATATATTTTAATTAGGCCTCATCGCCTATTTTTTTGTACCGGGCATTATGCAGATGATGCCCTTTTTTAATTTATGAAGGGTTCCCTATGAGTTCTTACCTGTCTTATCTTCTACCGTTGTGGGATTGGAAAAAGTTTAAGAACGCTGCTCTTATTCTCTCATCGTATGTGCTCTCCCGAGTAACTCGAACCTATTTTGTCTGGGGGAAACCCTATACGTTTATTATTGAACCTACCTCCGCTTGCAATTTACGTTGTCCCCAATGCCCGGTTGGGTTGCAGAGCCTGAAACGCCCCCAGGGGTATCTTCGTCTGGAGGATTACCGGAAAATTATTGATGAGATTGCCGACTACACGTGGGTGCTGTTGTTGTTTTTTCAGGGGGAATCTTTCATCAATCCGGAGATTCTGGATATGATTGATTATGCCTACCGAAAAAAAATATTTACCGTTATCAGCACCAATGGAACCCGCCTTGCCAATCCCGATTTTGCTCGGGACCTGGCTGCCAGCAAACTGGGTCGCATCATTTTTTCTGTTGACGGCGCTACCGAAGAAACCTATAAAATTTATCGGCAGGCCGGACATTTTAATCGAGTGGTGAAAGGGATTGCCCAATTTATGGATGCAAGGAAAAAAGCAGGCAAAAAATTTCCTGTTGCCGACCTGCAATTTATTGTGATGCGGCATAATGAGCATGAACTGGAAGCCATAAAAAGGCTCGGCAAAGAACTTGGCGTGGATCGGGTGATCTTTAAATCACCCCAAATTTATGACTTTGAAAACGCCGAAGCCACCCTGCCAACTAATGAAAAATATCGCCGATATTTTAAATCGAATGGTACCTACCGGTTAAAAGGTTCTTACTCCGGTTATTGTAAAAAAATCTGGTATGGCAGTGCCATCACCTGGGATAAAACGGTCATTCCCTGCTGCTTTGACAAAGATGCTGAATTCTCCCTGGGCAATTTGGAAAATCACTCATTTACTGAGATCTGGCAAAGCCAGAACTATCATAAGTTCCGAAAGCTGGTGGTTCAAAAGCGCGATCAGATCGAAATGTGTCGAAATTGCACCGAGGGGTTGAAAATCTTCTTCAGATCATCTCACCACAATAGCTGATGTTTTTTTTGCGGTAAATCATTGGAAACTCGGATTGGATGTGATAAGACGCCAGTTATTGTTTTCGATTCGAAAGTTGATCCGTCCAGCCTTTTAGAATGCTAACCGAGAATAAATGTAACTTTCTGGTCACTGGAAACGTAACTGCACAAAGGGGTGTGGTCAATTTAGTATGAGTAACATTTTTATCATGGGGCGTTCATGTTTCGGCTACTACGTGTGTTGATACTGTTACTTCCAACCCTGGGCTTGTGGGCGCAGAGTGAAATGACATTGCAATTTCCGACCATTCGTTTTGGAGAAATCCAAATCGGTGGTTTTGAATTAACATCCCAGCGAACACTTACCATTACGGCGATCGGGATGGGCATTGAGCCGAAAGAAACCCGTTATCGCGGTCGATTGTATGATCCCACCGGAATGTTCGTATATGCCTGGATTTTAGACGCCGATACCCGGGAACTGGTCTGGCAGATGACCGCCGAGAATACCAGCGAATGGGAAGGCAATTACCTCCGAAAATTCGAGGGGCAGCTTGAATTGCCTGCCGGGAGATACGAAGTCTATTTTTCCGCCCGGAAACCGGTGAGAAGTATGTTCAAATTCCATAATTTTCCCAGTTTAGGGCGATGGTTGCAAAAATTGTTAAGAGGAAGCGATTGGAACGAGGATAGTCAGGAGGAATGCAGATTAACAATTGAAGGTGTCAGTCGTATCTTGACATCTTCGGAGATTCTTCAATATCAGGAGAAGATAAAATCCAGGGCAGTTGTTACCATTACCGATGTGGGCAATTCGGAATATCTTGAGAAACGGTTTAAGTTAACCGATGCCGGGGAAGTCTCTGTTTATGGAGTCGGAGAATGCCTGAATGGAGAGGAGTATGATTTCGGATGGATAATTCGGGAGGATACGAATCAAAAAATTTGGGAGATGACCGCTGAGCATAGTGAATATGGGGGCGGGGCAGCAAAAAACCGGGTCTGGCGCACCAACCTCAATCTTGCTCCAGGGGTTTACAGTGTTTATTATGTAACCGATGACTCCCATTCTCCGGAGAAATGGAATGCCAATCCTCCCTATGATCCCAATTTTTGGGGGATTACCATCACCGGGGTGCCGGGAAAATTTGATTCCGCCAGTGTTAAAGAAGCTCCCAGGTCGAATGAATCCCAGGTTGTTGCCCTGACCGGCATCGGCAATGATAAAATGGTTCAGCAATCTTTTCGGGTGTTGGTGCCGCTTACGCTGAAGATATTTGCCCTGGGGGAGGGGGTGGATGGAAAGATGTTCGATTACGGCTGGATAGTAGATGCCGCTACCGGTGAGACGATCTGGAAAATGAGATACAACCGAACCCATCATGCCGGAGGCGCACAAAAAAACCGGGAAGAAATAGAGACCATTCGTTTAAAAAAAGGCATTTACCGGGTGTATTTCATAACAGATGATTCCCACTCATACCGGCATTGGAACAGCACCCCGCCCCGCCAGGGAAATCGATGGGGCATTACCCTGTCAGTAATCGATAAAGATGATGCCGATAAGATTCAACTGATTGATGAACATGATTTTCAACCGATTGTAGAATTGACCGGCGTGGGGGACGATGCGCACTTAAAAAAAGATTTCAAAGTCGAAAAACCGACAACGGTGCGAATCCTGTCAGTAGGGGAGGGGAGAGATGGTGAAATGTTCGATTACGGATGGATTGAAGCGCGCGCGACCGGCAAAGTCGTATGGAAAATGAGATACGAAGACACCTTTCCCGCCGGGGGAGCTTCCAAAAACCGAATGGCAGATATATTTCTTCACCTCCCAAAAGGAGAATACACCGTTCATTACCGCAGTGATGATTCCCATTCCTTTGCTCATTGGAATGCATCGCCTCCCAATGAACCGGACCGCTGGGGTATCACCATTTACTCCATTAAATCAGAAACCAAACATATCCAATCCATTTCCAGACCGATTTCTTATGACACGCAACCGGTTCTTAGTATTACAAAGGTCGGCAACCGTCAATTGATCCACCGGGTGCTGGTATTGGGGGAAAGGGTGAGATGGCGAATTGTTGCCGAGGGAGAAGGACGAAGTGATCGCATGCGGGATTACGGCTGGATTGTGGATGTCGTCAATGGTAAGAAAATATGGGAGATGAAATATCAAAAAACCGTAACAGCCGGTGGTGCCCATAAAAACCGCCTGGTTGAGGAAACAATGTCATTTGCACCGGGGATTTATATAATCTATTATAAAACGGATGCTTCCCATGCTTTTGGGAACTGGACCGGAAAACCGCCGGATAACCCG
>CAYYGL010000140.1:0-12853 GCA_964471235.1 uncultured Calditrichaceae bacterium | reverse complement strand
ATGTGATTCTAATCATAGGGATTCTTCCAAATCCCCTTAAAATGAACATTGATAAAATTACGGAGGCAAGATACGATATCTTAAAATGTTGTGTGAACTGTAGACTCACAAAAAACATTCTCAAAACATATATTTTAAGCAGTATTTAAATTCCAGGGGCGGAAAACACACCAACATTACTATACACTCTACCGAATTCGCCACAAAATTTATGTAACAAGATTTAAACACAGAAACCACAGGGAAGGGATAGCCTTTCTCTGAAAGGGATTTATATCATACCCGAAGGGCACAGAATCAAACGCTATCTGTTTACAATAAAGCCATGATTTTTCAACGGAGAAAGATAACAGGAAGAACTTATTGAAGTACATCATCAACGAAATTCTGACTCACAAAAAAGCGATTCCAATATATTTCAATCTATCCCATTGCTCGAAGCAATTTCCTCAATCCGAGCACTAATTCGGATTTAAACTGAAATCGAGCGGAAGCTACTTTTTCTTTATTCTATAGAAACTTTATCCGATTGATACTTATACGCACTTTGTTTCAGACATCAATTCCAATCTTCCTCGGAGGTGTCGGTTACGAATCTGTAACTTAGTTGGCGGAGCTATAGCTAATCCATTCTTTCCTCTCAGAACGATTCATATCACTTCCTGAAATATCCCGGTATGCATTCCTCTATGACAGAATCTTCCACATATAAAAACTGGGTTATCTTTCTGACAATTATTGGATTTATTCTCCGGATCATCCACCTGAATACCGGAATCTGGTATGACGAAATCATCACACTGGTTCGTTTTGTCCGTCCACAACTTCTCGACATTATTTCATCCTATCCCTCGGAAAACCAACACATGTTCTATTCGATTCTGGCTCATCTTTCCGTCTCGTTATTCGGAGAGCATGTCTGGTCTCTGCGCATTCCTTCCGTTCTCTTTGGCACCTTGTCCATTCCGGCTTTATATCTTCTCGGATCTGTGGTTGCCAGCAAAAGGGAAGGCTTATTAGCCGCTGCTTTATTAACTTTTTCTTATCATCATATCTGGTTTTCCCAGAATGCCCGGGGGTACTCCGGTTTGTTGTTTTTTACCCTGTTGGGCACCTACTTTTTTTTACAAGCGCAGGAGAAGGGCGACACGCAATTATGGATAAAATATGCCATCACCGGTGCCCTGGGAGTATATACCCACCTGACCATGGTGTTTGTTCTGATGAGCCATTTTGCCATTTTCTGCTGGGAGTTTGTCTGTCGGTATCGCCAAAACCAGGTTCCATTTGCTAATTTCACAAAACCTCTGCTATGGGGATTTGTTTCTCTTGGTATCTTTTCCCTCCTGCTGTATGCCCCGGCACTTCTGGAAATGATTTCCCATTATTTAACACAAAAAGGTAGAATTCATTCTGCCTGGACCAATCCCCTCTGGACCATTGCCGAAACAATCCGGGGATTGAAAATGGGCATGGGTAAAATGGTGATGGGCTTGTTTGCCGGCGGCGGAATCTTTGCCCTGGGTATCATCAGTTATTTCAAAGAACATCGAAAGATTCTGGCACTGCTGCTTCTCCCGGGAATGATAGCGCTTGCAGCGGTGCTCCTCACGAGCCACAACATCTGGCCCCGGTTTTTCTTCTTCATGTTCGGTTTTGTATTGCTCATTGTTGTTCGGGGCGCAATGGTATTGGGGAATCTATTCGCCCGCCTTGCCTTTGCCAAAACAGAGAACAAACAGCAGGGGGTTCTTTTCGGTACCATTATGATTTTGCTGTTTATCCCTTTGTTCATTCTTTCTCTGCCAAGGGGCTATCAACCCAAACAGGACTTTTGGGGCGCCCTGCGATATGTGGAAGCCAACCAAGCGCATTATCAGCAGGTGCTGTTAGCCGGTTTAACCGTTTATCCCTTTAAACATTACTTTCAGAAACCGTGGGAAGCAGTTGAATCGGAAGCCCAGTTGGATTCTCTGGTTAGAGAAAAAAAAGAGACCTGGCTGCTCTATACTTTTCCGGTCTTTATTCAATCCCGTTATCCGGATCTATGGGATGCAATTCGCCATCGCTTTGAAGTGCTAAAGGTGTTTCCGGGAACGGTTGGCGATGGCGATATCTACGTGTGCAAATTGATCCGCTCCGGGGAGGGAGCCGATATGTCTTCCCGGGGGACATCCAACTAATTCAATCTTAAACATTTGTAAGAGAATTCCATGGCACAATCCCCCAAAATTCAGTCATTAAAAGATATTCCCGGGGAAGAGGTGTTTCTGTCGGACACTCTTCCCAAAGAATTGAAACGAGTGAGCATCATCATTCCGGCATATAACGAAGAGAATGCCATTCGTACCCAAATTGAGAAAATCCACAGTGTGATGAAGGACGCCGGGTGGCAGTATGAAATTATTGTGGTGGATGATGGGTCCACCGATAACACCGCAGCCGAAGCGGAAAAAGCGAATGTAAAGGTAATCCGCCAGCCGAGAAACCGGGGGTATGGGGCAGCCCTGAAAACCGGTATCTCCGCCGCCAATTCCGATTACGTCAGTATTATCGATGCCGACGGCACCTACCCGGCAGAGGCGCTCCCGGAAATGTTAGCCAAAGCTCACGACTATGATATGATAGTGGGCGCCCGAATCGGTGAAAACGTCGAAATTCCCTGGGCAAGGCGACCGGCAAAATGGTTCTTACGAAAATTAGCCAGTTACCTGGCAGAATACCCCATCCCCGACCTCAACTCCGGTTTGCGGGTAATGCGGAAATCTGCCGTGGAGCGATTCTACCACCTGCTTCCTTCCGGATTCTCCTTTACCACCACCATCACCCTGGCGTTTTTTAGCAATGACTTATTGGTTGAATATCATCCCATTGCTTATGCAAAACGCATCGGGAAATCCAAAATCCGTCCTATTGACGCCTACCATTTCACCCTGCTCATCCTGCGCACCATTGTCTTTTTCAATCCACTGCGGGTATTTTTACCGCTGGGTGGAGCCCTCTTTATAGTGGGGCTGGGGAAATTTATTTATGACCTGTTCATCGGCAATCTTTCCGAAACCGCTATTATGGGATTCCTGGGGGCGTTCATCATCTGGGCAATCGGGCTGCTCTCCGATCAAATTTCCCGGGTGGGATTGGGAGGGAAATAAATTTTATGACGGCCTCCTTTTTAAAGCCCATTCGTACTGTTTTGGGCAATCCCCTTGCCCGATTAATGCTAAGTTTGTTAATCCTGGGGGCTTTGTTATATCACCTGCCGCTGGAGAAGCTGTGGGAGACCATCCGCAACGTTTCCCTGCCGGTCTGGCTACTCACCGTGCTGATCTTTATTACCGGGCATGTGGCAGGGGCAATTAAGTGGCGAGTACTCGTCAATGCCGGACAGCAAAAACTGCCCTTTGTAGTTGCATTGCGCTGCCATTTTGCCGGGTTGTTTGCCAACCTGTTTTTACCTTCTTTAGCCGGTGGCGATGTCGTTCGCGCCGGGCTGGCAATTCGCCCTCTCAAAGCAAAAACAGCGGTTATCCTGGGCGGTATACTGGACAGGTTTCTGGACACCGCTTCGCTGGCGTTGATCATCCTGGGAGGAGCTTACCTGGCGCCCGCCACTTTTTCAAAGGCTGACCAACATGTTCTCTCTTTCGTCTTTGTTTTGCTAAGCAGCATTATGGTTCTCGGCTTGCTCATCCTGATTTTGCCAATTTCCAACTGGCTGCCGAAGCAACTCCATCACCCGATTCAGCAAACCCGGGAAATTATTGGTCAGTTGCTGCGCACGCCCTGGAGGGCTGCTCTTGCCCTGGGGTTGGGCTTAATTATGCAGGTCTCTTTTGTGGGCATAAATGCCTTTTTGGGTTCGCTCTGCGGCATTCACATTCCCTTTTCCGCCTGGCTGCTGGTCTGGCCGCTGGCAAAGTTGTCGGCATTGCTGCCCATCAGTATGGGCGGGCTTGGGGTACGGGAGGCGGCATTAGCCGCTCTGCTGGCACGGCTGAACATTCCCCTGGAAATGGCAGTGGGAGTGGGGCTGCTCTGGGAAACGGTATTGGTAACCGGGGGGCTAAGCGGAGGCGCTTTTTACCTGATCATGAATAAAACTTCCCTGCCCCTTCAACCCATTATATCAGCGGCATCTACCGTGAGCGAAGAACAAATGAACGAAACCAAATGAAGAATTCATGGGCACAACCGAACAACCACACATTGTCATTCTGGGTGCGGGACCGGCTGGTTTGGGCGCTGCGTTTCAACTTACCCGGAAAAAGAAAGCCCGGGTAACGGTTCTGGAGCTCCGCAATACCGTGGGCGGCAATTCCGGCAGCTTTGAACACGACGGCTTATACCTGGATTTCGGCAGCCATCGCCTGCACCCGGCATGTGATCCGGCACTGCTGGCGGATATCAAGGAATTGCTGGGAGACGATTTGCTGGTGCGTCCCCGGCACGGGCGGATTTTGCTCAAAAACCGCTGGATTCACTTCCCACTGAATCCGGTGGATTTGATCACCCGGCTGCCGATTAACTTCGGATTGGGCGTTGCCGGCGATACGTTAAGAAAAATATTCCCCGGCGGGAGAGCACCGAACGGTCAGCCCACCTTTGCTTCCGTGTTAACACAACAACTTGGCAATACCATCTGCCGGGAATTCTATTTCCCCTACGCCCGGAAAATCTGGGGGCTGGAACCGGAGGAGATTTCCGAAATTCAAGCCCAAAAACGGGTTTCCGCCAATTCCATCGGGAAAATCATCAAAAAAGTATTCAGCAAGCCCTCCCATGAACAGGGGAACGGGAAACCAATTTTTTACTATCCCCGACAGGGATTCGGTCAAATCTCAACAGCATTTTACCAGGCGGCAGTTCGCCAGGGAGCGGATTTTAAACTTCAGGCAACGGTTACCGGGATTGAGTACCAAAATTCCCGACTTACCAATATCATTTATGAAAAAGACGGCAGTCGGCACACTATCTCCGGTGATTATGTCTGGTCCACTCTCCCATTGACTATTCTGATCCGGGCGCTGCAACCATCTCCCCCGCAAGAGGTTGTTACCGCCAGCCGGGGAATCGAATACCGCTCCATGTTGTTAATTTACTTGATCATAGAGCAGGACCAGTTCACCGAGTATGACGCCCATTATTTTCCCGGGGCGGATATTCCAATTACCCGACTGTCCGAACCCAAAAATTACAGCAACTCCCGGGAACCACGCGGACTAACAGCCTTGTGCGCCGAACTTCCCTGCAACGCCACCGATTCCGTCTGGCAAATGGATGATGACGAACTGGGTCAATTGGTTCTGAACGCCCTGTCAACTGCCGGCATCCCGGTCACGGCGCCGGTTCGCCAGGTGTTTGTAAAACGCCTGCGCTTCGCATATCCGATTTTTGAAAAGGGCTATGAAAAACACTTTTCGGTACTGGATGATTTTGCAGCCCAATTCACCAACCTGCTAACCTTCGGCAGACAGGGCTTGTTCGTACACGACAACACCCACCATGCCCTTTATATGGCGTATGCCGCAGCAGATTGCCTTAAACCGGATGGCACTTTTGATATTGCGAAATGGGAAGCATACCGGGCGGTGTTCCAAACCCATGTGGTGGAGGATTAAACAGAGAAGAATAGTTGTCAGCCTTTGCAATCAGCGGTAGAGGTGGAAAAGGGTGATAAGTGGATGGGAAAATTACTCGTTCTTCATTACTCGTTAAGTAAAATGTTTCACGTTTCAATAAACCGAGAAACAATTCAATCGATTTAAACAAGGATGGGTCTATGTCCAGGGCAGTGATAATCGGAGCCGGACCGGCCGGCTTAACCGCTTCATGGGAATTATCCAAATTAGGAATGGGCTCAATCATTCTGGAAGGGGATAACATCGTAGGAGGGATTTCCCGTACCGTTAATTATAAAGGCTATCGCTTTGATATCGGTGGTCACCGTTTTTTTACCAAAGTGCCGTATGTCAATCAACTCTGGCATGAGATGCTGGGGGATGAATTTCTGGTTCGTCCCCGCATGTCGCGCATTCACTACCGGGGTCATTTCTTCGATTATCCCTTGAAAGCACTCAATGCGCTGGTGGGATTGGGTCCTGTGGAAGCAGCCCTTGTGGTGCTCAGTTATGCCAAAACCAAAATTGCGCCGTACAAAGAGGAGACCAATTTTGAGGAATGGGTCGCCAATCGGTTTGGTTATCGGCTCTATAATATCTTTTTCAAAAATTACACCGAGAAGGTGTGGGGGATTCCCTGCAAAGAGATTTCAGCGGACTGGGCGGCACAGCGCATCAAAAATTTGTCATTGACTGAGGCGGTGCGGAATGCCCTTTTCGGCGCCGGTAAATCGAAAGACGGGAAAGTGATTACCACATTGATTGAACAATTTCATTATCCCCGCCTGGGTCCCGGGATGATGTGGGAAAGTTGTGAAAAACAGTTAGCCGAGCAGGGCAACCCTACCATTCGCGGGGCATTTGTGGAGAAGATCAAACATAAAAACTGGCATGTGGAAGCCGTTTATGCCCGTAACGAATCCGGGGAACTTACCGAATACAGTGGCGAACAGTTTATTTCCTCCATGCCACTCCGGGAGTTGATCTTTTCCCTGGATCCGGCGCCGCCGGATAAAGTGCTGGAAGCTGCCCATCATCTGCGATACCGAGATTACCTGACAGCGGTACTGATTGTGAATCGAGCAGACGTTTTCCCGGACAATTGGATATACATCCATACCCCGGAAGTTAAAATGGGACGCATCCAGAATTACAAGAACTGGAGCCCCGATATGGTGCCGGATTTAAATACCACCTCCCTGGGGTTGGAATATTTTCTCTGGGAGAAGGATGAGGAATGGCGCTGGGAAGACGAGCGGCTGGTTGAGTTGGGAGTAAAAGAATGCGCCCAGTTGGGATTGATTGAACCCAATGAAGTAATCGATGGCACAGTGGTGCGAATGAAAAAGGCATACCCGATTTACGATCAAAATTATCACGACAGTCTGGAAACGATTAAAAATTATTTGATTCAGTTTACCAATCTTCAAACGGTTGGCAGAAACGGGCTGCATCGCTATAACAATCAAGATCATTCCATGTTGACCGCGGTGTATGCTGCCCGGAATATTTTCGGCGAGCAGTATGACATCTGGGCAGTGAATACCGAATCGGAATATCATGAAGAAGGCGAAGTTAAGAAACCGGCGACCGGAGACCGGTTAATTCCTACCCGGGTGGTGCCAGAGAAAGAAGAAATTGAAATTCCGGTGGAAGAAGTCATAGAACAGGTGTTTGCCCGCTTAGACCCGCTGGCGCTTGGCATTGCTGTGGGAATGGTCAGCGGATTACTGCTGTTCCTGGCAACCGCCATCCTGCTCATTAAAGGAGGTCCGGTAGTGGGTCCCAATTTGCGGCTGTTGGAAAATTTCTTCCTGGGCTTTAAGGTGAACTGGAAGGGGGCATTCCTGGGCTTTTTCCAGGCAGGCCTGGGAGGATTTCTCCTCGGCTATGTTATCGCCTCCCTCCGGAATTGGGGGATGGCTGCCTACGCATATATGATCAAACGGAATATCGAGAAGGAAGAAGGGCGTGATTTATTAGACAAGGTTTAGTTTGGCAGAAGCAATTTACCCCTTTTTAAATCCCGTTAAATTTGATAAATTCATTCTCATTTTAATAAACGGATAGAGACAATGAAAGAGCATTCACCACAGGAAGAACTCAGCCATAGCATTGCCAAAATTCAGGCAAATATTTTAGCCTTTGTGATGGCAATTCTTTTCGGGCTGGCGATGTTTATTATGACGGTCTGGCTGTTGATAAAAGGCGGACCCAACGTCGGGCAGCATTTAAACCTGCTTGGGCAATATTTTATCGGTTACTCGGTCTCCTGGTTTGGGAGCATTATCGGGCTGCTCTGGGGTGCCCTTGTGGGTTGGGTGGTGGGCTGGCTAATCGGTCTGGTGTACAATCGGATCGTCTGGCTGCGCAATCGCTGATTCCCACTTCAGCCCGAAACTATCTCACAGAAAGAACTCATTGATATTATAAACTCTTGAAGGAAAAATTACCATGCGGATTCTGATAACAGGCGGTGCCGGATTTATCGGTTCTCACCTTGCCGAGGAATTGTTGAACAATGGGCATGAAGTGTTTATTCTGGACGATCTCTCCACCGGGTTGATCCACAATATCGAACACCTTGAGAAAAACCCTAATTTTCATTGTGTCATCGATTCCATTAAACACGAAGAAGTGACCGAGGAGCTTATTAAGCAGTGTGATCAGATATACCATCTGGCGGCAGCGGTCGGGGTCAAATTGATTGTTCAGCAGCCCACCCGCACCATCGAAACCAACATCTCCGGCACGGAGGTGGTGCTGCGTCTTGCCTGCCGCTATCGCAAGAAAGTGCTGGTAACCTCAACTTCCGAAGTTTACGGGAAGAACAACAAACCGGTTTTCAGTGAAGATGACGACTCAGTCATCGGACCGCCGACCAAACACCGTTGGGCGTATGCCGCCTCGAAAGCGGTGGATGAGTTTCTGGCAATTGCCTACTGGCATGAAAAGCGGCTTCCGGTGGTGGTGGTGCGGTTGTTTAATACCGTTGGTCCCCGGCAGCGCGGGCAATATGGGATGGTGATCCCCCGGTTTATCAGTCAGGCGCTGGCAAATTTACCGATTACGGTATACGGTTCCGGGGAACAGACCCGCTGCTTTCTGTATGTAAAAGACTGTATTCGCGCCCTGACCGGGTTGATGGAAAGCGACCAGACAGTCGGCGAGGTCTTCAACATCGGCAATCCCAATGAAATTTCGATAAATGATTTGGCGGTGAAAATCAAGGAAATGACCGGAAGCACCTCGGAAATCCAGCATATCCCTTATGAAAAAGCGTATGAAAAAGGCTTTGAGGATATGCAACGCCGGGTGCCGAGTATTGAGAAGATTCATCGGGTCATCGGATTTCAACCGACCACCCACCTGGAAAAGATTCTGGAAGAAACCATCCGCTATATTCGGGATAACAATCATTCCGACTGATTTTGGAAACGTGCCCGTGTGTAATGGGCAGGATGCTTCAAATCCAATCAATTCCCGGGACTACAGGAAACCTTATTGACCATAGAAGGAGTGCAAATAAATATGAGCGACGAAGCTGCTGCCGAGACCCCCAGGATTTCCGTTGTGATAGCTTCCAAAGTGGGCGCCCCGTTTATTACCGCCTGCCTCGAATCCCTGAGTCGACAAAAGAATGCGCCGGAGTTCGAAACGATTGTAGTGGATTGTCACGGCGCGGAGACCCGGGAGCTGATTGCCAGGGAATTTCCCGGCGTTCGGGTCATTTCAAGGGAAGCGCCGCAGACAATTCCGGAACTGAGGCGTGTGGGAATCCAGCACGCCAAAGGGGAAATTGTGGCAATTATAGAGGAGCACTGCCTGGCGGCGGAAAATTGGCTGGAAACCATCGCCAGCGCTTTTGAAAATTCCTATGCAGCCGTCGGCGGTCCAACTGCGGATTACAACTATAAAAGATTACGGGACTGGGTAACCTATTTTACCGAATACAATACCTTCATCCCGCCAATGCCAGCCGGTGAAGCCCCTTTTCTGGCGGGGAACAATGTGGCTTTCCGGCGCGAAATTTTGATGAAACATCTCCCCGATTTGGAACACGGCTATTGGGAAGCCTATCTGTATCCCCGGTTAAAAGCGGACAATGAAATCGTGTATTCCGAACCGAACATGGTGGTTTACCATATCGGACCGTTTAACTACTTTTATTACCTGCGGCAACGCTTTCTCTTCAGCCGGGCATTTGCCGGCGCCCGCAGAAGGGTGATGCCCTGGAGCCGCCGCTTAATTTACGTCGCTACGTCGCCCTTGCTGCCGTTGCTGTTGTTGGGCAGAATGGCATCCCGGGTGTGGTCAAAAAAATGCCATGTGGATAAATTTATATTAAGTATTCCGCTATTGATACCGGTATCGGGTATTTATATTCTGGGAGAAGTAATCGGATACCTTGTCGGACCGGGAAACAGCTTGTTGGAAGTTGAATAAAAGGAGAGTCAAAATCGACCGTCAAGACGCTACGAAAAAAATACCCGAATTGTCGATTACCATTGCCATCGTTAGCGATGCCCATCACCTGAGAGGCTGTTTGCAGGCGATCTATCAGCAAATTGATCCTCCTTCTTTAGAAATCATTGTGCCTTATGACGCCCGGGATCAGGAAGTTGCGGCATTACAATCCGAATTCCCCGGGGTGCTTTTTCATCCGGTTGACCACCTTCGTTATGCCTCACCAAACAATGCTTTTAGCCGGGAACATCATGATGAATTACGGGGGATTGGGCTCCGGCTGGCGCGCGGCAAAATTGTTGCCCTGTTGGAAGACCACGGCAGAGTTGACAAGAACTGGGCAAAAAACGTGATGGCAATTCACCAAAACAATTATGCAGCCGTTGGCGGCGCCATCGAAAACGAAGTTCATCGACTGTTAAACTGGGCAATTTATTTCTGTGATTTCGGACGCTACCAGAACCCGGTTCCCGAAGGACCGGCGTTTGCCATTAGCGACGCCAATATTACCTACAAACGGGACAAGCTGGAAGCAATCAAAGATTTGTGGGCGGATGCCTATCACGAGACCATCATTAATGGCACCTTCCTGAAAAATGGCGAAACCCTGTGGCTTTCCCCTGACGTGATTGTTTACCAACATCGTGAAAATTTAACATTTGGGAAAGCCTTTCTGGAGCGATATGTCTGGGGTCGGTCTTATGCCGGAACCCTGGCAAAAGAGATGCCTGTTTTGAAGCGACTGATCTACCTGGCGTTTTCGCCTTTACTTCCTTTCCTGCTAACCGCTCGCAAATTTCGCGAAGTGCTGCTTAAAAAACGACACATAGGAGCATTTCTCAGTGCCTTACCAATCACTTTTTTGTTGCTCTGCTTCTGGTCGATCGGCGAATTTGTGGGATATGCAACTGCCAAACCGACTCCCTTAACGGAGTAAAATCCTTTTTGATTCAGGAAGCCATCTTAACACAAGGAGAAGACGATGGATACCATCAACCACCAATCAGGGATGAATCCATTATATAGAACCATCCGGCATGCCCGGTTGTCCTGGAAAAGCCTGGGGATCCCCAAAGTTTCCCTTCCCCCATTTATCATTCTGTTTATCAACTCGATTTGTAATCTCACCTGCGACCACTGTTTCTACTGGCGGAATTTGAACAAACGGGATGATTTAACGGTGGAAGAGATATTTGCCCTTGCCGATGACCTGGGGAAGCTGGAAAATCTCAATCTCTCCGGGGGAGAACCGTTCATCCGCAAGGAGTTTGCGGAAATCTGCCGTTATTTCATTCAGCACAACGATGTGGAAAATATCTATGTGCCCAGCAACGGGTATTTCACCAAAAAGACTATCGATGCGATTACCGATGTTCTCAAAGAGGAAAGCCTGCATCTGTTTGTGATTGAATTATCGTTGGACGGGATGCCGGAGTTTCACAATAAATTCCGGGGCAACCCCAAATCTTTTGAAAAGGCAATGGAGACCTACGAAGCGCTTGCAGAACTCCAGAAACAAGACCCGCGGCTGCGAATTCACGCCATTTCCACCGCCACCCATACCAATATGGATGAGATACAACGGTTGACCACCTACCTATACGAGCGATGCCCTCAAATGGAACACCACAACATCGCCCTCATTCGCGGCGACCGCAAAGACCCTACCCTGAAATTGCCGGATTTGGACCGCTACCGGGAGTTGATGGATTATGCGAATCGGTTATGGGCGCCCCGGGAAGAGGGGCGGTTCGGTAGCATTGTTGAACCGATGCTCCAGTGGGCAAAAATTCGCACCGCCCGGGAAGACCGGCAAGTTATCCCCTGCCGTGCCGGTATCCTCAGTTGTGTGATTAACGCCAACGGCGATGTCAGCTTCTGCGAAAACCACAAACCGCTTGGCAATTTGCGGGAGAAGAGTTTCCGGGAAATCTGGTATTCCGCCGCCGGTGATGCCCTGCGCCGCTCGATTCACAATAAGGAATGCGCTTGCACCAACGAAATCTTCCTCTGGCCCAGCTTTACCTATCAACCGCTGCAATTGTTAAAAACCATGGTCGGGGCAAAAGTCTGGAAAAAGCCCGAACCCTTGAAACCCGATGAGATGATCCAAATCCAACCGGAGGAAAAAGTTGCTTAAGCGAAAGTTTATTCCGGTCCCTATCTTCATGCGGTCGTTCCTGGTCAGGCGGTTGAAGCTGATTGTTGAGGAGGGGATGCATGCAGTTTAAGGGAGTGGAAATTGTTTGTCCCCATTGCAAAAGTGATTTAACGGATCAGCGGAAAGGGGATGAGCGCTTTTTTGTTTGCCAATCTTGTAACGAAGCCTTTCCGGTAGTATTGGGGATCCCGGATTTACGCGTTTTTGATGACCCTTATAACACCAAGGAGAAAGACCGAAATCGGGGACGAGCCATTGACAAAGAATACCGGAAAATGACCTTTGAGGAATCTCTCGATCTGTACTATCGATTGGCAACCGTCGTTCCGCCGGATCAAGCTCAGATGTTTAAACGGGCGGAGCTTGCCGGGGAAGCCCGGGGGGAGGCAGCTTTAAATCGCTGGGAAAGTGAGAGTGGGGGAGATACCCGGAACATGACGCTTCTGGATGTCGGTTGTGGTTCTGCATCCTTACTGGCAGTAGCTGCCGGCAGATACCAACAGGTGGTGGGAATCGATATTGCCTTTCGATGGATGGTAATGGCTAAAAAAAGGCTGGCAGAAAAGGGCTTACAAGATATCCCATTGATTTGTGCCTGTGCCGAAGC
>CAYYGL010000139.1:0-12923 GCA_964471235.1 uncultured Calditrichaceae bacterium | reverse complement strand
CAAGACTTTTCAACCACCGCTTTAAAGCCCTGCACAGCGACAGCCCAATCGTGAACAACGGCGGGGCACGATAAATATTATTTTAACAAGAATCTTTTTTAAGCATGGCTTATTCCATAAAGGAAATTTATTATACCCTTCAGGGGGAAGGAGCCCAAAGCGGCAGACCGGCAGTATTTTGTCGCTTTAGCGGCTGCAATTTGTGGAGCGGCAGGGAAGAAGACCGCACCAAAGCAGTTTGCCAATTCTGTGATACCGATTTTGTGGGCACCGATGGTCCCAACGGTGGCAAATACCGCTCGGCGACGAACTTAGCCCGGGCGGTGAGGGAAAACTGGCATGGCAACGGAACAGGAAAGGATCGACCGCTCGTGGTGTGTACCGGTGGAGAGCCCTTGCTGCAACTGGATAAACCATTGGTAGAAGCATTTCATGACCAGGGACTGGAAGTAGCAATAGAAACAAACGGGACCCTGCTCCCCCCCGCGGGCATCGACTGGATTTGCGTCAGCCCCAAAGCCGGTGCGGAATTGGTGCTTCGTTCCGGGGATGAATTAAAATTGGTTTTTCCTCAGGAAGGAATTGATCCGGAGAGATTCCTGGGATTAAACTTCCGTTATTTTTTTTTGCAACCGATGGACGGACCGGAATTGGAAGCCAATACCCGCCTGGCGCTCCAATACTGTCTGGAACATCCCGCCTGGCGGTTGAGTTTGCAAATTCATAAATTATTAAACATCCCTTGAGATAGGAGTAAAGACTAATCATTCAAACAAAGGAGAAAACATCATGGCTGAAAATCAAGAAATAATTGACGGGCTGATCAAAGCTTACTGGTCAGAAATTGAAACCGTGATGAATTACATTGCCCATTCGGTGAACCTGGATGGGGTGCGGGCTGAAGAGATTAAAAAAGCCCTTGCTGCCGAAGTGGCGGATGAATTAAATCATGCCCAACTGTTGGCAAAGCGGATTAAAGAAATCGGCGGCACAGTGCCGGGTTCGAAAAAGTTCTCCCCGGAGCAGGCATCTCTCCAGCCGGTGGCAGATTCCACCGATGTGGTGCATGTAATTAAAGGAGTGATTGATGCCGAGAATGACGCCATCACCCACTACAATTACCTGATTAAACTTTGTGACGGGGTGGATTACGTCACCCAGGATTTGTGCATCACCCTGTTAGCCGATGAAGAATCCCATCGCACCATTTTTAGCGGATTTTTAAAAGAGTATTCGTAGGCAATTCGGGGTGATCGGGTGGAAATTTTTAAAGAGTTCACATTTGAAGCAGCGCATCATTTGCCCAATGTTCCGACGGGGCATAAATGCCGGCGGTTACACGGGCATTCCTTTCGGGTGCGGATTTATGTTCAGGGAGCCGTGGCGGATGATACTGGCTGGGTGATGGATTTTGCCGATCTCAAGAAAGCGTTTAAGCCGCTCTACCAGCAACTGGATCATCATTATCTGAATGAGGTGGAAGGCTTGCAAAATCCCACCAGTGAAAACATTGCCCGCTGGATCTGGAAGCATCTCAAGCCGGATTTGCCGCAACTCAGCAAAATAGTGGTACATGAAACCTGTACTGCCGGGTGTGTTTACCGGGGAGAAGATGAATGATGGAAGATGTTCAGAATCGCCCCGATAAACGGGGAATTCCCATTAACAAAGTGGGGGTAAATCATCTTCGCTATCCCATCACCGTGTTGGACCGGGCACACGAGAAGCAGAAAACCGTCGCCGAAGTGAGCATGTCCGTCAGCCTGCCCCATCAGTTTAAAGGCACTCACATGAGCCGCTTTGTGGAGGTACTCAACGAGCATCGGGAAGATATGACCATGTGGACCCTGCCGGATATTCTTCACAAGCTTAAGAAACGCCTAAATGCCGAGAGTGCCCATGTGGAATTCCGGTTTCCCTATTTTATTGAGAAACAAGCGCCGGTAAGCGGCGCGGTTGGGATGATGGATTACGAAAGCACCTTTATCGGGGAAACCAACGGCGGGGAGGATATTTTTATTCTGCGGGTGAAAGTGCCGGTAACCACCCTCTGCCCGTGCAGTCAGGAGATTAGCGATTACGGCGCCCATAACCAGCGGGGTGAGATAACCATAGAGGTGCGTTGCCAGCCCGGGGAAATGATCTGGATTGAGGAGGTAGTGGAAATTGCCGAGCGCTCCGGTTCCGCTCCGCTGTATGCCCTGTTAAAACGCCCTGACGAGCGCCATGTAACCATGCAGGCGTATGATAACCCGGTGTTCGTGGAAGATGTGGTGCGCAATGTTGCCCAGCAGCTTCAGCAGGATGAACGGGTGATCTGGTTTCGGGTGTATGCCGAAAATTACGAGAGCATCCATAACCATAATGCCTTTGCGGTGGTGGAATGGCAGCGGAAAAACCGTTAGCGACGGAACGACAAAATTTGTTTTGTCAGGAAGACAATCTTACGGACCGATAAGGAAACCCAATCCACCGGCTTCACATCATCAGGTTGTTTTGTGGCAATATCGTTACAGACAAGAAAAAATGAAGATAAAGGAATAAATCCATGCCCAAAGCAGAAGGCAAAACATTTGAATTTTTGGATGAATCCCACATCCGCACTGATTTTTTGGAGACGTTTCCCTTTGATAGCCCCCGTCAGCTAATTGTTACCGAGACGCGAGAGTTTAGTGCGGTATGCCCCTTCAGCGGGTTACCCGATTACGCGTATTTGAAAATAGAATACTACCCGGAAGGGGGCAGGTGTGTGGAATTGAAATCGCTGAAATACTACATTATCAGTTTTCGGAATGTGGGGATTTATCAAGAAGCCGCTACCAAACGGATTTACCATGACCTGAAGACCGTGTTGGCAACCAATAAACTGCGGGTCACCACCGTCTATAATACCCGCGGTGGGTTTGATACCACATGCGTGGAAGGCCGGTTGGAGTAGATGAGTAAATGGGTAAACGGAGAAACGGATGAATGATTAGAGGGGAGAAGCGATTCGCTTTTCCCCCCTTATACCTCATATACCCTATATCACCATCCCTTTCCTTCTCAGAATCCGTATACAACCCCCAAACTTACCGTATTGATGGTGGAAATCTCATAATCGGCGTTGAGGTTTAAGCCCAGAATACTGACGCCCAGGCCCAGAATAAGTCTCCGTTTGTTAACGCCATCCACAGTGAAAGCAACCTCTACCGGTGCAAGACCGCCTCCCTGGTTGTAGGGAAACGAGAAGTCGATTTCGGTCTTTTCCAACATGAAACCGGCATACGGGGTGGCGCTAATGAGCAGGGCGCCGAAAGTTTTGCTGACATTGATTGAAAACGCATTGGTGTTGGCATCCACAATCGAACCAATTTTTAGATTTTGACGCAGGTAGCCCAAAGAAATATTCACCGGCAGGGGGTTGCTAAACCACACCGCAGGGTTATGCTGCAAACCAAACCCGAACAATTTCAAACTGCCGATCTCATTGGATATGGTAATCGACGGCAGCCAGCGAATGGTTGCCTGGGTACCATAAACTGTTCCCACTGTTACCTGAGGAGATAAGTGGGGAACAATGCCCGGGTCTTCAATTAGCCCGGTGACATCTTCCAGGGTAATGTTATTTCCCGGCACTGTAAAGGTTTGGTTGCTGACCTGGATCGTCTGGGGCTTGGTGCTGACGATTACGTGATCAGTCTCGCTCCCGAAAATCGTTGGTCCGGAAATGGATGCCGTAAAATCGGTTTTGAGAATTTCATCGACGATTTCCTGCTGTTGAGAGGGATCCAGGCCATTATAACCGTTAATGGATTGTGCCAGTTGAACAGCATCATCTTTTTGAAACCGGTAAACGCCGGTGACCGAGAATGTCTGGTCTGCATTGGGCAAAAAGGCTCCGCTTAGCACCAAGCCTAACTTTAGGTCTAACCCAAACATTTTAGCACCCGGTGCCAGGTTAAACCATCCGTTGTGTAAATTAGCGCCGAAAGCATCCACCAAAGGGTTGGCGTAAGCCTGGGCAGCATCACCAGACATTTGTTGCATTACCGATTCAAAACTTTGTGTGTAGCCGACATTGAAGATCAAAATCAACATTGCCAGAAATGCCAGCTTCCTGTTGACCGGACAGAATTTCCGTGGCTCTGCTCCACTCGCTATCTTGTTATTCATCCCCTTTATCCTCCTGTTATGTGATTTGTGTTTGGAAGTATTTATAACAACGTCAGTTCGACACAGGAAAAATGGAATGCTGATGAACCCGGATGTCCCGGATTTTTTACAGATATTTTATTCTGATGATCAATCATCCATGTAAATCAGCGGTATCTGTTTCATTTGTGTTCGAGTCCAGGTTCTGTCGAACTCACGTTATAACATTTAAAGATACGAGAAAATCGACATTTTAAACTTGCGTTTGATCAATTTCAGAAAAAAAGGGTAAGTTCAAAGAGAGTGAGAAATGATCGAAAAAGCCCTGAGTTAGTTCGATAGCAACTCAGGGCTTTTTACAAAACGTCCTTCGATCTCGGCGGTTTTGATTATGATAGGAATCTATTTAGATTAACCCCACTTTCTTTGCCCAGTTTTTAAACTCCCGGCGCTGGGTCATTGATAAGTTCGTGGGTACATCAACTTCCACCCGAACATAATGATCGCCGGTTCCGGAAGCGGATTTTATTCCCATTCCGGGCAAACGAAACACTTTACCGCTGCCGGTTCCCGGAGGAATTTTTAGTTTGATTCGTTTCCCGGTTACCGTTTGCACCTGTTTCTCTGTTCCCAGAATCGCCTCGGCAATATTAATACGGGCGGTCGTGTAGATGTCCAATCCTTTTCGCTCGAATTCCGGGTGTGGGGCAACGTGGATAGTAACATACAAATCCCCGGGGGCTCCGCCGGTGGTGGAAGGCGCTCCCTGTCCCCTGACTCTGATTTTTTTTCCGTCTTCGATCCCGACGGGGATTTTTATCTTAACCTTTTTATTGGTGCCGGTTTGAATGATGGTCTCACCACCCCGGGCTGCCAGGTCGAATGGAATGGTTATGGAAGTTTGCATATCCGAGCCACGGGAGGCGTGGGAGCGTTGTTGTTGCGAAAAGACCTCCTCGAACGGCGAACTTCTCCGCTGGGAACCCCGTTGGCCATTGAACCCACCAAACAGGTTCCCGAAGATGTCGTGTAAATTTTCAAAGATGCCTTCATTCCCGAAATGCACTTCATAGGAACCGGGAGAACCGCCTCCGAAGTTGTAACTGCCGGAACTAAAACCGCCATGCCGCATCATATCGTATTGATTGCGTTTTTTTTCGTCGCTCAGAACGCTATATGCCTCACTGATCTCCTTAAATTTTTCTTCAGCCTTTTTGTCGCCGCCCTTGGAATCCGGATGATATTGTTTTGCCAGCTTCCGATATGCCTTTTTGATCTCTTCCTGAGTGGCATTTTCATCAACACCCAGAATTTTGTAATAATCCACATCAGGACGCATGTTCGCTCACCCCTTTTTCGATTTCGGGTTCAACCGGTTTCTCCCATTTTTTGGCCTCCGGCGTCTTTCCGGTTTGAGGCGCTTTCTCGATGGCATTTTCCACCACCTCATTCATGTTTTTAACAAAGATGAAGGTCATTTCCTGCTTGACAGTTTCCGGAATTTCATCCAGATCCGCTTTGTTTTTCTCCGGCAGAATCACTTTTTTGATGCCAGCCCGATGCGCCGCCAACACTTTTTCTTTCACCCCGCCAACCGGCAGCACTTTGCCCCGCAGGGTAATTTCGCCGGTCATCGCCAGGTCATTGCAGACCCGGCGCCCCATCAACAACGATAACAGGGCTGTGAAGATGGTCACCCCGGCAGAGGGACCATCTTTGGGGATGGCACCGGCCGGCACGTGAATGTGGATATCATATTTATTATAAAAATCTTCCTCCAGTCCGAAATCTTTGGTGCGGGCACGGATGTAACTTAATGCCGCCTGTGCCGACTCTTTCATCACATCACCCAGGTGACCGGTGAGTACCAGCTTACCGCTGCCCGGCATTTTATTGGCTTCAATGAACAGGATATCGCCGCCCATGGGAGTCCAGGATAAACCGGTGGCAATGCCCGGCTCGTCAATCCGCTCCGCCACCTCACTGTAATATTTGATGGGACCGAGGTATTCGCTGACATCATCCGCTTCAATATGGAATTGGCTGGTGTTGCCGGAAGCTACTTTTTCAGCCACTCCCCGGCAAATGGTGGCAATCTGCCGCTCCAGATTCCGCACCCCGGCTTCCCGGGTATAGGAGCGAATAATGGTATGCAGGGCGGTGTCGGAGAAGGTCAGGATATCCTTTGTTAAACCATGCTCTTTAATCTGTTTGGGGACCAGGAAGCGTTTGGCAATTTCCACTTTTTCCTGCTCGATGTAGCTGGGAATTTCAATAATTTCCATCCTGTCGCGAAGTGCCGGAATGATGGTGTCCTGCATGTTTGCCGTGGCAATAAACATGACTTTAGACAGATCGAACGGCACTTCCAGGTAATGGTCACTGAACGAGAAGTTTTGTTCGGGGTCTAATACTTCCAGCAAAGCAGCCGAGGGATCGCCCCGGAAATCTGCCCCGACTTTGTCGATTTCATCCAGCATAAAGACCGGGTTGTTGGAACCGGCGCGCTTAATACCCTGAATAATCCGTCCCGGCAATGCACCGATGTAAGTACGGCGATGCCCCCGGATTTCCGCTTCATCCC
Source organism: uncultured Calditrichaceae bacterium (assembly GCA_964471235.1). Classification (GTDB taxonomy): domain Bacteria; phylum Calditrichota; class Calditrichia; order RBG-13-44-9; family J075; genus CAYYGL01. The sequence goes on along the minus strand of CAYYGL010000139.1, from coordinate 6,205 downwards.
GAACCCCACCCAGGGAAATTCGTACAAACTTACGCCCCAGGGCATTGGCAATGGAACGACCGAGGGAAGTTTTTCCAACCCCGGGAGGACCCACAAAGCAGAGAATGGGACCGCGCATATCGTTCTTTAACTTCCGCACCGCCAGGTATTCCAGAATTCGTTTTTTAACCTTTTCCAATCCATAGTGGTCTGCCTCCAGTTTTTCCCGCACGTTTTCGATATCCAAATTATCTTCCGTGCTGACCATCCAGGGGATTTCCAGCAGCCAATCAATATACGTTCGGGAAACCGTATATTCCGCAGAAGCCGGGTGCATGCGGGATAGCCGGTCGATTTCTTTCTCGGCAACCTTGCGCACCTCGTCAGGCATTTCAGTCTCTTCCAGCCGTTTTTTCAACTCGCTCACATCCGAAGACTCATCGTACTCACCCAGCTCTTTCTGAATGGCTTTCAACTGCTGGCGCAGGTACATCTCCCGCTGTCCTTTGTTGATCTCATCCTGCACCTCCGATTGGATTTTTTTACCCAATTCCAGGGTTTGCAGGTAATGATTGAACAGGTACGTCACCTGTTTCAGTCGTTTTTCCACATTCAGGGTTTCCAACACTTCCTGCTTCTTTTCCAGTTGGATGTTGGAAAAAGCGGTAATCAGATCGGCAATGGCACCCGGATCATGCAGATTGGCGATCATTGCCTGGTGCTCGGTGGTGATCTCCGGCGCCAAATCCGAGGCTTTCTGAAAGAGGTTCTTCAGATTGGTTGCCAGGGCATGCACTTTCAGTTCATCGTCGGATTTGATATCTTCCAGCACCTCAATTTCGGCACTGAAGAACGGCTCGTTCTGGATGAACCGCACAACCTGAAACCGGGCAATGCCCTGGATAAAGGCACTTTTGCTGCCATCGGGCAAATCAATTACTTTTAAGATTCTTGCCACTGTACCAACCCGGTACAATTCATCGTAAGTCGGTTCATCAATGGCGCCGTCTTTCTGGGTCAAAATTCCCACCAGGGAATCTTCCCGAAGTGCATGATCAATCAACCGCAATGACTTCGGTCTCCCAATGGCTAATGGAATAAATTGATGGGGAAAAAATACCGTGTTTCGTACCGTGATAATCGGTAATTCCTTCGGTATTTCCACTTCGGTTATATGTTCATCATGTTTCGTCATCGTTTGTCTTCCTTCCTTTTGGTTACAGGATATTTATTTCCTGAAATTTCTTTTCATAAGTTCTAATCTGTAAAGATATGGTAATTAGAAAAAAACCAATAAACAATAAAATACTGGCAATTATGAATACCAGAATTTCCGGTACAAAAATGACCAGAATGCCAAAGAGAACAATTAATATACCGGCAAAGAATAAGGTCTTCCACATTACCGGTGATGGATAATCAAAATTATTGATGATAAAACGATACATTGCTCCTCCAATTTTATGGTAACCACCTACCAACCTACAAAAATAGTGCCACGTTTGTAAACAAATTGTAATTTCTTTATTTATAACCAATTAAGATGAAATAGTTCCCGATCGGGGTTATGTCACATTGTCTGATGGCTATGTCAGCACGGGGCAGACATTCCGAAGTTTGCACAGCTATCGCCGGGTCTCCTTGCAATTGTGCAGTTACCGATAGCATCCGAAGTCTTTATTTTGCTGTCTCCCTGCAACGCGCCGCAACCCTCATTGCCCATTCGTTGTTATTCCGGGTTCCGATGGTATAACGAAAGTTGACCGTCGGAACCCGGAATAACAACAATGGGCATATAGTTGAATCGTTACAATAATTCTTGATCCGCCGCGTTTAACTCCCCCGTTGCCCAAACCGTTTTTGCAGATGCCGGTTTGAAATTCACTTGCCTTCCCGGTCCCCTTTTTGTAGAATGCTCCCGCAAAACGATAAAAACGAACAGGTTCAGTTATGAAAACAAACCGGCAGCCCGGGATGTCTTACGCCATTCTGCTCCATTACTCCGAAATCGGCTTAAAAGGGGGGAATCGGAAAGCATTTGAGGAGCAATTGCTCCAGAACATTCAACGCTCGTTAAAAGGGGTGGTGGAAGCTCCGGTGCAGCGGATGTACGGTCGGTTCCTGGTAGAACTCCCAAGTGAGTTTGATTGGGAGACCATTTCCCGGCGGTTGCAAAAAGTGGTGGGGTTATCCCATTTTGCCCTGGCGGTGATGGTCGGGCAGGAGATGGAAGCCATCACCCGGGTGGCTTGCGAAATAATGGAGCGACAATCATTTGCCAGCTTTCGGGTCACCACCCGGCGCATCCAGAAAAAATTTCCCTTAACCTCCGATAAAATTTCCTCAGTGGTCGGCGCTGCCATTCAACAGGCTACCCATGCCCGGGTGGATTTGAGCCATCCGGAAGCCGTATGCTATATCGATATCGTGGATAACGTCGCGTTCGTGTACAGCGAAAAAATACCCGGCGTTCGGGGGTTGCCGGTGGGCAGCAGCGAAAAGGCGGTCAGCTTGCTCTCCTCGGGAATCGACTCGCCGGTGGCGTCTTATAAGATTATCACTCGCGGGGTGCGGCTCATCTTTGTGCACTTCCACAGTGCACCATATACCAGCCCGGCATCGGTAAACAATACCAAACGGCTGGTAAAATTGTTAACCGAATACCAGCTTTCCGCCAAATTATATAGTGTGCCGTTCCTGGCGGTTCAGCAGGGGATTATGGTGGAGGCATCTCCGGCATACCGGGTGGTGTTGTATCGCCGGTCCATGCTGCGGATGGCGGAAAAAATTGCCCGCCGGGAAAAAGCCCGGGCGCTGGTAACCGGGGAGAGTATCGGGCAGGTGGCATCCCAAACACTCACCAATATGCAGGTGATCAGCCAGGCAGCTTCCCTGCCCATCCTGCGCCCATTAAGCGGTAGTGATAAGGAAGAAATCATCCGCCTTGCCCGTCAAATCGGAACGTTTGATATTTCCATCGAACCCTATGAGGATTGCTGTTCCCTGTTTGTTCCGGAGCACCCGGTCACCCGGGCAAAGATGGAGATTGTGGCAGAAGCCGAGTCCAAAATTGAGCTGCCGACTTTGGAGGCGGAGGCAGTGCGGGCTGCGGAAATCAGCCGGTTCGATTTCCCGGAATAACGCATTCCGTTGGTGTCGGAGCGGTTCCCATTTACCCCACACCCTTTTCGCCCAGTATTTCATCGATAGAATGATAGGTTAACGGATGATAGTGATTTCGGGCTTTTTGATAAATCGCCTTTGCCTTTTGTAATCCTTCCGGTGTTTTGGCAAGTTCCTTATACAATGGCTCCAGGAATTTCCGTCTTCCCACGGTTATCAGGAAACGTTCCAGGGTAGGCTCCGCCGGTTGATAATGACTGGCAATGGAAAGTTTTAACCAGGCAAAGAGAATTTCGGAATTTTGGGAATCGGTGAAATGAAAATTTTTGTCCAACTCGGTCATTTGTGCCTCGGACAGGGGATTGGGCAGGCTTCTCAGAAAATGAAGCCAGTGTAAGGCAGTCCAATTGTCGGTCTGGAGTTGGGTGACGGGGGTACCATCCAACCAGGATTTCACCTGTTGTTCCACCCTGGCGAATTCCGGTGAAGTGGGCACCGGGCAGTTATCCGGCAAGCCGGCCTTATAAATCCATTCATCTATTTTTAACAGGGATTCCATCGCTTGATCCTCCCGGATTAATTGTTCCCGCAGGAATGCCAGGAAATCTTCCGTGGTGATCGATTGGAACGCATACTTATCGAAATACGCTTTTAAAAACGAGTCCCATTTTTCCCTGCCAAATGCCTGTTCCAGCATGGTTAAAAATAAGCGTCCTTTTTCGTAAGGGATGCCGGTAAAGCCGTCATCCGGGTCTCGCCCGGTTAAGGATAGTTTTAACCGGGTGTCCGGGCTGTCTTCGCCCATAACCTTCATTTCTTCCATTAAATCTTCATATCCCAGAACCGAAAGCATTCGGGCATAAGGCACCCCGTACAGTTCTTCCATTACTCGATTTTCCAGGTAGGTGGTCATCCCCTCGTTCAGCCAAAAATCATCCCAGGCGGCGCAGGTGACAAGGTTTCCGGACCAGGAGTGGGATAATTCATGGGCGATCAGGGCAACCAAAGAGCGGTCTCCGGCAATTACCGTGGGAGTGGCAAAGGTGAGACGGGCGTTTTCCATCCCGCCAAAAGGAAAGCTGGGAGGCAGCACCAGAATGTCGTATTTATCCCAGCGGTAGGGTCCGCAAATTTTTTCATCGATATCAATCATCTTTTCGGTGTCGGCAAATTCAAATGCGGCTTTGGCAATAATGGATGGCTCTGCATAAACCCCGCTGCGGGGTCCCAGGGGGCGGTATTCCAGTTCGCCGACTGCTAATGCCATTAAATAAGGGGGGATGCGCTGCGCCATTTCAAATTCATAAATCCCTTTTGTCGGATCGGAAAAAGTTGGTTTGGCGCTCATCACCGCCCGAAGAGATGGGGGCACTTCGATATGGGCAGCGTAGGTGATTTTATTTGCCGGGGTATCCTGGCAGGGAATCCAGGTTCTCGCTAAAATTGCCTGCGATTGGGTGAACAAAAAGGGGTATTTCCCGCCGGCGGTCTGTTCCGGGGAAAGCCACTGTAATGCCAGGGCTGCCGGGCGGGTATGGTAATAGATGGTTATAATGCTGGTCTCCGGGGAGATGGAGATTGAAAGAGGCCGGCCCAGAAATTCTACCGAATCTCCCAGCGAAAAATTTGCCGGGCTTTCTTCCTTGCCAATGGTCACTCTTTCGATGACCAATCCATGAGTATCCAAAATCAATTGCTGACTACCGGCTGAATTGGTGATAGTTAACTGTGCTTTGCCGGTAAGTTCCTGTTTATGGAAATCCACCTTGAGAGTCAGGTCGATGTGTTTGACAGGCACTTCCAGGTAGTTGGCAAACGAATGGGGATCGCTTTTCGGCGAATCGGAGGAAAAAACACTGCATCCCGGAACAGAGAGCATCAGTAGTAAGAATGCAGCAAACAGAATTAGTGATTTTTGATTTCGGGAGTCTTTCATGAAATATTATCCTTCTGTTAAGATGTTGCCATATTGCGGTGATTAGAACCGTAATTATCGAAAGAAGAAACGCACCCCAAAGGCGGCGTTTAAATCGAGTTCGGTGGCGGGAATGAGGTTCATGATGGGAACCACCTCCAAAAACAAATCCAGAGGGGAGTTGGGCAGTAGATAGGCAAGTCCAATCGGAATGCGAATCCCTAAATTGATGTCGTTGTTGGTATGGGAGGCGTCCTTTAAGCGGAGCCGGGCGCCCAGACCAAAATAAAGCGGTATTTTTCCCCTCCGCAATTTTATGATTCGGTAGTTATGGATTAAGTAGTCGGCATGGAGATGAAAAGCGTCCCTGCCGGCAAAAGACCATGCCACCGCGGCATCAATAGCAGTGGTGGGCGTTTGCCAGGCTTTGAAACTTATGCCGGTCGGCTCCCCGACAATTACGCCAACTCCGAAACCCTCTCCCTGGGCAGAACCAACGACATTCATTAAACAGATGCCCAGAAGCAAATTCCATAATCGTATTCTCATAATAATCCTTTCATCTAAAGTGAACGGGGTGGAGAAAGTAAAAAGGACAAAGGAAAAGGGAAAAGGTGCTGGGTAAGCGATTTGCTTTACTCATCCCGGAGCGTTTTCAATAAATATCTCCGGTCGTTTTTACCCCGGAAGTAAAGCTCCCAATTTTTTACCGCCTAATAGGTGAAGATGGAGGTGAAGCACTTCCTGTCCGGCATGTTTGCCGCAATTGGTGATGATGCGATAGCCATCTTCGGCGATTCCCTCATCCCGGGCAATTTGGGCAGCGACAGTAAGCAGGTGGCCCAGAAGCGCTTCATCTTCGGGAGCGGCATCGTTTAAGGTGGGAATGATTTTATTGGGAACAATTAACACATGAACCGGCGCCTGGGGGTGAATGTCCCGAAACGCCGTCACCTGATCATCCCGGTAAACAATATCAGCCGGGATTTCTCCGTTGATGATCTTGCTGAAAATGGTCTCCTGCGGCATGAGGAACTCCTCTCGTTCGTTGTTTATTGAGTACTGTTGAGCCATTAATATAGTATGTAAAACGTAAAATGTAATACGTGAAATATTATCTTAGACCTTTTAAGGGCGCATGACAAATTGCATGTTAGAAGATTCCTCCAATGGAGCCACTTCGTTGCG
>CAYYGL010000138.1:0-13005 GCA_964471235.1 uncultured Calditrichaceae bacterium | reverse complement strand
GCATTTACAAGAAAGTGGGAGTGGGCAAAGAGCGCTGGTATGTGCGGGACGCCGCCGGGAATACCATCGCGGAGTTAAACGCCAAAACCACCGCCCTGCAAATTGACTTTACCGCCCCCGCCGGGGAGGGTTTGCTGATTACCATCGCCGGGGAAAGTGAAACCTACCTCTCCGACGGCAATCCCACCACGGCAACGGTGGAATACTCCCAGCAGGAAATTGAAGCGGGCATTTCTATTAAACCCACCGGCAGCGGAGCGGTGCATATTACCGCCATGCACACCAGCACTCTGCCAAGGGTGGTTTATCTGAATTACCTGACGCCGGGTGGAGAACTGTTGGGGCAAAAGTTTGTGGATGCCAACAATAACGAGGAAGACCACTTTTTTATTAAGGATCATTTGGGTAATATTAAAGTAATCCTTTCTGAAACCGGTGCCGTAATTGCCTCGGAAGATTTTTATCCTTATGGGAAAGTGCTGCGGAGCCTGAATCTGGGTTTGGGAGCGGATGCCGCCAAGTATAAATTCTCTGCTAAAGAACGGGATATTGAAACGGGGTTGGATTATTTCGGGGCAAGATATTACGATAGTGACATTGGCCGCTGGTGGAGTGTGGATCCGCTGGCGGTGAAATATCCTAACTCGAGTTCATTTGTTTTTGCTCTTGACAATCCATTACTATTGACCGATCCGACAGGACTACTTGTAGAATTTGTTGATGAAGAATTAAAAAAACAGCATGAAAAATTCTATAATCAAAAAGATGAGAGTGGAAATTATGTAAATCTTAAATATAGAGAACAATATGACAAACTTAATGCTTCAGATGTAGTTTACAAAGTTGTTAAAAAAGATTTGGGCGGTGTAAATGAATCCGGAAATTTAGTACTTGGAAACTTTACAACGGATGGAACCAATGTCATCATAGAATTAGATGTTGATCGTGGTGCTAACATCGGACAAAATTTAAGTCATGAGTTCGTTCATGGATTACAATTTGAGAGTGGTGAAATATATTTTGCACGTAACACGCCGGATGAAAAATGGGGAACTGTGGGGATGACAATAGGCATTGAATTTTCAGCTTTCGCTGCTCAACAAATATCCGAATCGTGGTGGAAAGTTGGAAATCAACATCACAATATCCGAATGGTGAGGAAACTTTATAATGGGCTTATTGGGAAATCTAGTAATCCAACTCCTCCATCACCCACAGGAAAAAGATTGGTTTTGAGAACACCTACTTATTTTGGTATTTCGTTGCCAAAAAGATAAATAAACAAAATCAAAAATGTACGACTGAAACTAGTGTTTCTTGTCATTTGTTCTTTTCAGTAGCATGTTCCTCCTTTTGGAATGCATCGACTGCGTCAATGCAGCATCAACGCGGTTGATGCATTACAAAACAAACAATAGAATCAGAAGCAACACGAGACCAACAAAAACAATCGTCATACAGCACTAGCCTTTTTTTGAATGAATTTTAGAGGAAAATAATCGAATGAAAACTATATTATGTTATTTTCTGTTATCGAGTTCCTTAATTAGTTTATGGGCACAAAATGGTTTTGCATTTCTTACATTCGGAGAGTTAAAATTATACAGTTTCCATACAAAGAAATTAGTAGATGTTAGTCAAAATTTTAATATTTACGATTATGAGATATCTGGAAACCGAGTATTTATTTTAACTACACTACTGCCCAGAAGATCGCATTATCTGAGAAGTCAACCACCTCTAACAGCTTTATATTATACATTTTTCGATTTCACCCAAAATGATTCTGCTATTAATTATCAAAAGGTTGATATCCTTGATGTGAGTTCTATAACATTATCACCTGACAAGGGAAAATTGTTAGTTACGATTTTGAATGGAGAATCAGATGCCCAAAGCAATTACCATTATGAAATTATAGAAATCGAACGTAACTCCAGAACAGCAATCAAGGAATTAGACAATTGTAATGTTCTTGGATGGTTCTCCAATGATGACTTGTTATTACAAAAAAATAATAATCTGTTTTTATTTAGCTTAACTCAAAAACGTATTTTTGAATTAACGAATTGTTTAAATTTAACCCAAAACCAAATTATTAATTTTAAAACAATAGATGCTCTATCCGCAGTATTCCAGCTAAAGGAAGAACTAACCAAGAAAATAAAATTGTTTATTGTTACAAAAACTGTAGCAAAAGAAATTTACTCTCTTAAATCACATAGATTAGATTATGTTTTAAGTAATAACAATGAAGTAATACTGGTCGTGCCAAAAATGAATAAAAGATCTATGTATTATGAGATGGTAAAAATTGACTTAACCGGGGAAATCATAGACACAGTGAATTTATTTGATTTGCTGAATATAACAGCTCCTTTTCAAAAAATATTCATAAGCGAAAATGTAAAAAATGATGTTCTTATTTTGTTTACCACAAATCCTGATGGGCAAAGTGCTTTCTATAAAATAGACCTTCGAAAAATGGATATGCCTGAATTACTGTTTAGGAAACCTTCATACAGCGTCGTGGAAATGATGAGGCTTTATTGATTGGCAAAAATTATTAAAGATGCTCTATTTAGATTTAGGGAGTCTCACCATATAAAACATCCAATCGGGCATCTCCATTCCCGAAGGGATGGATACCCACAAACCCACCGGCAGCGGAGCGGTGCATATAACCGCCATGCACACCAGCGCTTTGCCCAGGGTGGTTTATCTGAATTACCTGACGCCGGGTGGAGAACTGTTGGGGCAAAAGTTTGTGGATGCCAACAATAACGAGGAAGACCACTTTTTTATTAAGGATCATTTGGGTAATATTAAAGTAATCCTTTCTGAAACCGGTGCCGTAATTGCCTCGGAAGATTTTGCCAAAGGCATCCCTGCGGGATTACCCCTACGGCAAGGTGCTGCGCAGTATGAACCTGGGGTTGGGTGAGGAAGCTGCCAAATATAAGTTTAGCAGCAAAGAACGGGATATTGAATCCGGGCTTGACTATCGGAGCGAAGCGGAGACCCCGTTGGGGCTTCGGTGCGAGGTTTTACGACAGTGACATTGGCCGGTGGTGGAGTGTGGATCCGTTGGCGGATGAGGAAGCAGGTTTAACACCTTATCCTGATGTGCGAAACCCAATGAAGAGTATCGATCCGGCTGGAAGAACAACATTCAACGGAGATACAAAAATTGTAGAAGATTGGATAAAAAATGAGAATGAGGCACTTCAAGACCCGAACAGAAAATACACTTATCCTGAAATCTGTTTCGATTAAAAAAACTTGAAGGAGGTTAGGGATGATAGAGCAAAAAATATGGTTCTGGACAATTGTTGCCTTATTTATTATTTTATTATCTCTCGAAGCACTCAACTACAAAAAAATCAGAGAGCATGAATATTTTGGAGGAAGATTCATGCCTGTATGGAGATATTTATATGTTATTTGGCGCGGAAAAAGAATTTATCCCGATGCACCTGTGGATCTATTGAAACTATTCGATACCGGTAAACGTGTTCAAATTGCTAAAATTTTGTTGATCATCAGCGGTCTATTGGTTTTACCTCTAATTTTAATTTGGTTCAATATTTTTTAGCACTTTAGCGTAGCCTATGGATTAAAATTCTAATCTTACACTGATCGTAACGATTCAGTTGTCTTGCCCCAGAGAGCACAGAGGTCATTGAGAAAATTTATCAAAAAAACGGGATAACAAGAAATGTTACAGAAGTTATTGCGTTGTTTCCGGCTTTTCATTGAATTCTTTTTCTGAAAACGCTGTGGACTCTGTGGCTGAATAGCTACCGCTGATCAAGATAAAGACGAATTACTACAAAATCTCAATTTTAATTCATTTTAGCCCGCTGGTAAATTTTATCGTATCGTTAAGCCCTCTCAACTATGGGAACAGCAATTCGCTGACCTTCATCGACATTGGCGGGCTGTTTCCCAATGAGTTCTGACAGGAGGAAACAAAAACCATTCCCATCCCGCAAGCGGAAGCCACCTATATCGTCTATGACCACCAGAGCCGGGTGGAACTGACCCGGGAAAGCAACCTGCACTCTGGCAATAGGAATATTTTCTTTTTGAGATGAATGAGTCTTCGCATTCTGTAAACGACCAGTAGATCCAGATGGTTACCGAAATTACTGCGCCATAAAATAAACAAATTGACTTCAAATAGGACGGAGATACCCGAGGGGTGCTGAAGATGTTTGATAATCAGGGCAACACAATTGAACGGTTGGTGGGATAAGGGAACAGTTGAAATGGAATACGCTGATATCCTATCGAATGTTTCTTGCAGAACCTCTGAAACTCAAGAGCCATATCGTTAGCATTCCATGTGCAATCCTAAAACAAACGAATCAGTTTGACCGCCATCATCAACAATGCAACCAATAATACAATTCGGATGAATTTTTCCCCTTTTTTGACGGAAAGGCGTGCCGCCCACCAGGCACCAATGGAGTTACCAACTGCCAGGCTAATTCCCAGCAGCCAGTCCACATTTCCACTGACAATAAAGATAGCCAGCGCGGGAATGGTATAAATGAACACAATAAACACTTTGTGCATGTTTACATAGATCAGGTTCGGGATGAACAGGTGGAACAATGCCGCCATCAGTAAAAAGCCAACGCCGACCTGGATAAATCCGCCATAAAAGCCGATGGCAAACAATGCCGGATAGACCAGCCAGGATTTTTGCCGGAGGACTTCTGTCCCGGCATTTTCCGTGTAGCGGGGTGGCAGGAGCAGGGAGACGACCACTCCAACCAGCACCACTGCCAATATCCGCTGAAACCAGAGATCGCTGATTTTGACAGCCGCCAGGGCTCCCAGCACTCCCCCCGGCAACGTCCACAAAGCAAGCTTAAGGCTTATGAGAAACTGGTGCATCCGCTGTTGACGAAATGAGAGGATAGCGAAGATATTCTGAATGAAGATGGCAATGCGGTTGGTGCCGTTTGCCAGGGCGCTGTCCAGCCCCATGAAGATCAATGCCGGGAGAGTTAAAGAAGAACCGCCGCCAGCCATCACATTCAACATTCCGGCAATCAACCCTACACCAAACAACAGCAACAGTTGGAAAAAATTCATTTATAAACCCCGATGAGAATAAATGGTATTTGTGCCGGATAGAATACACATCACGCAGATGAAGCGGAATCTCACAAATAACCCTTTAAAAAAATCAGCGAGTATCCTTGCTTTCGTGTCACCCGTGTTCGAATCACCGGCGTTATTTCGGCGGGTGAATGGCATTGTAAATCACCGAATAATCTTCTTCGCCATAACCGGCATCAAGCGCCTGCTTAATTACTTCCCGAACCCCATCCACCACCGCGGTGTTTAACCCCGCAGACCGGGCTTCTTCGGCAATCAAATTTACATCCTTGAGGAGATGCTTTGCCGGAAAATTGGGATGCTGGAAATCTCGCGCCACCATGCGAGGCAGCTTCTTATCAAAGGTTGGGGCATAAAGGGCGCTTTTGCGCAAAATATCCATGAACAGTTCCACATCGATTTGCCGCTCCCGAATCATGCCCAGGCTTAAAGAGAATGCCGAGGTCAGGCTGGCAATCAATTGATTGAGCGCCAACTTTAATGCCGCCGCTTTCCCTACTTCCCCCACCCAGTAAATGTCGCTGCTAAACGCCTGGAATATCGGGCGATAGGTTTGGAAGTCCCTTTCGGAGGGCGCGCTGACCATGGTAATCAGGGTACCCGATTTGATATTGGGAATGCTGCCCAGAACCGGCGCTTCAAGATATTTGCCGCCTTGCCGCTCAACTTTCCTCCGGAGTTCCTGACTCTCAACCGGCAAAATGGTGCCCATCTGAATGATGGTTCTACTGGCAAGCAGCGAGCGAACCTCATCCGGGAACAACACAGCCCGGATTGCCGGGGCATCGGTCAGCATCAACAGGATGGTATCCGCTGCCTGGAAGGCTTCCGGGAGGGAGGCTGCCACCCGGGCGCCCTGTTTTTCCAGGGGCAGGGCTTTTTCCCGGGTGCGATTATAAACGGTTAACTCGAAACCGGCAGCTAACAGTCGTTCCGACATCGGAAACCCCATTAACCCGGTGCCGATAAGTGTTAATTTCATGTGGCTATCCTCCTGCTACAATGAGAAACGTAAAAACCCTTTTGTTTCGTGAAGCACCTGCCCCCTCGGGAAAAACAGCGCTGCTCCCATCCCCCTTATACGTTATCCCCATTCCCTTTTACCCGGAGAGGCTGGCAATTAAATTTTTCTTGGAAAAATGATACATGGTGACCCAGCTTAAAAACGTTTCCTTTCCCAGCAGTTCATTACGGATTTCCGGCACCGATTTTCCAACACGCCGCAATTGCTCAACTGCTTTTTTGAGGGATTCCAGGTAGGACAGCTTTGCTTCAATCGCCGCCCTCCCATTTTCCACCATTCCCCGGTGCCCGCAATATACGGTCTGAAAATCTTCTTCCAGAACCTTACGGAGACTACCAATTTCAATTAATGGCTTTTCTTCCACCCGGGAGAATGAGGGTTTGTGGGAAATATACAAGTCGCCGGTAAACAACCAACCTTTGTCAGTGAGTAAAATACAATGCATATCCGGCGAATGCCCGGGAGCCGGAATTACCTTGAATATTCTGCCGTCAGACGCCCGGAACTCCGGCGGCAGGGGGAGAGCCTCGTACACACCGGGTTTTCCCCAGACAATGCGGCGATACAGGTGCACTTTATAGCCGTTTATTAAATAAGGCATCGTCGCCGGTGGTGCGTAAACCGGTATCCCCAACTCCTGTTGAATAGGCGCCCCGTTTCCGCTGTGGTCTTCATGGTGGTGGGTAACCAGCACCTGGCGGATGCGGCGCTGCCGGATGAATTTCCGGATCCATTTCCACTGGTTGGGCGGTCCCGTATCAATCAGCGTCTCCCCCACCCGGTAAACATAACAGGTGGTATTGATGCGCCGGGTAAATCGTCCCACTCTAAGCCCCTCCCCTCCTTCAAATTCAAATCGCTCAACAATCGCCATACCCGGTCACTCGTTCATAAATTGATCAATTAACTGACGAATGCGCATCTGGAGTTGTTTATGGAACTTTGTGGTCTCTCCCCGGTCGGTCTGCACCTCGATGAGAGTGTGCCCCTGTTGACGCTGTGCCTGCCGGTAAGCATGAACAAACTCTCTGGTCGTCCCGGGAAAAAAATATGCCAGATCAAACATTTCGGCAATATGAGAAAAATTCCATCGATGGGGAGTGGCGAAAAAGGTATCGAAAATATCTCTTGCCCCGGCAATGGGCAGGAAGGAAAAAATCCCTCCCCCATGATTGTTAATCACCACCAGAATGACCGGCACCGGCAGAGCGGAGAGCAGGGTCAGGGAGTTGAGATCATGCAGTAAAGCCAGGTCCCCGATGAACAACGTTACCGGGGCATTTGCCCCCACCGCATAGCCAACAGCTGATGCCACGGTGCCGTCAATGCCGCTGGCGCCGCGATTGGCTGCCACCGAAACGTTGCTTCCCGGGCAGCCAACCATATCCATTTCCCGCACCGGCATGCTGGATGCCAGAAACAGTGCCTGTTCTGCCGGGATGATGCAGGTTAATTGCCGGGCAACAGCAATGTCGCTCAGCGGGCAATCCGGATGAAGTTCCTCAGCCAATAGCTCCCCTATTTTTAGGGATAGGGAACGCAAGGTATTCCGATAGGTATCCCCGGGGTGTGGGGATCCGGTCATGCTTGTTTGCAGTACCTTGCAGAACCGGGCAATATCACTCTCGATACGCAGGGTTACCCGGTGCGCCGGGTCCTGCCGGTAAGGGTGACGTTGCACTCCGATGAAATTTTCAGGGGGATGCTTTTCCAGCAGTTGCAGCCATCGTTTGGAAACCGGTTGATTCCCGAACTGCACGACCAGGTCGGGCAGGAGCTTCTCGTGGAACTTCCCGGATAAAAGCATCTGATCAAAATAGTGAATGATGGTATCGGATTGATTCGAAAGTCGCAAACCGGAGGTAATATCGGCAAAGAGCGGAAGCCCCAGATCACGGCTCAGTTGTAAAACAGCATCCGCGTCCGTGGGGTTGTGGAGCCTGCCGGCCACCAGCAAACAATTTTTACTCCCGGCAAGGAGCTGCGCTGCCCGATCCATTGTTTTGGCGCCCGGTGTTACCTGGTGGGTGGAATAGAAAGTAAACGACTGATTAGTGGTCAACCAGTGCTCAAGGTCCTGGTGCCGAAGGGGCACCGACTTTTGATCCTCCGGTAAAAAGGGCTCCCGAAACGGGCAGTTGAGATGCACAGGACCCGGTGGGCAAGTTTGCGCCTGATAACAAAGCTGATCGATGGTGGTGAGCACCATTCGGGGGGAGATGTGCTCATCCGGTACGGGCAGTTCGAAACGCCATTTTAGGTAATCACCAAAGAGATGGGTTTGTCGGATGGTTTGATTGGCGCCGGTTTCCCGCAACTCCGGGGGGCGGTCGGCAGAGATGATGATGACCGGCAGATGATCGACCGAGGCTTCCACCACTGCCGGGAAATAATTAGCGACTGCGGTTCCGGAGGTGCAGATCAGCACAGCCGGTTTCCCGGTAGCGCGGGCATATCCCAGGGCATGAAATGCAGCTCCTCGCTCATCATAGGCAATGACATACCGGCTTCGGGGATTTCTTGCCACGGCAACCGTCAAAGGGGTTGACCGGGACCCCGGGGAAATACAAAAATAGTCACCACCATTTCGGATTAATTCTTCAACGATCAGTTGTCCCCAGAGGGAATTCAGGTGAGCAATCGTTTGATTCATCTTCCGGCAGACTTTCTATCTCGGCGAAGTTAATTCCGTTAGTTATCGGTAATACACGACCTCATAGCACTAATCAGCCGGAATTTAATGAATTTTACCATCAATCCGGGATTTATTTTTTTTATTTCCTCCCCATTTCCGGTCTCATCCGGATTCTCTTTCTTCTCTGAAGGATTCAGGGATCAAGCAAGATGACACAGGGATTTTTTGTAACTATCCCTGCCAAAACACCGGGGGGCTCTTTTCCCCTATCCGTATAAAAAAGCCGCCTGGCAAAAGCGGCTTTTTATGCATGTTCAAGTTGTGATGAAAGTTCACATCGGTTTGATGGTGGGCTTGGGGTTCACCGGAGAAGTATCGTGCAGTAATTCCTGCGGCCAATCCTGTTTCTGTTCCGGGAGATAGTTCGACCCTTCTTCCGTAAGGAACTTGACATTGCTGTATTTGGCATCTTTATAGTTTTTCACCTTACCGGAGCGAAGCGCTTCTTCCACCTGGCGAACACCTTTTTCCACCGTCCACTGCGGCAGGTATCCTAATTTTTTACGGATTTTATAGAAACTGACCCGGTAATTTCGGGCATCGGTGTCATCACCCATATTAATGATCTCTGAGTTCGGAATCATTTTATGGATAATCTCAGCGATTTGATTGATGGTATAATTTTGCTCATCGGAACCAACATTAAAGATTTCACCGTCAACCACTTCCAGGGGTGCCTGGAGCGATTTGAAAACCGCCAGTGCTGCATCATCCACATGCACAAAGGGGCGCCACTGGCTGCCGCCGAAGACGGTGATCTTTCCTTCGGTGATCGCTTTTGCCGTTAAAAGATTGATCACTAAATCGAAACGGGTTCTACCGGAGAGTCCGTAAATGGTGGAAAATCGCAAAATAACCGGTGCAAAGCGATCATCCGCCATTTGCATCAAAACCCGTTCCGAGGCGATTTTACTGCGGGCATATAAGGAAACCGGGTTGAGGGTAGAATTCTCATCGAGGGTATCATCACTGGCGCCGTAAACCGAGCAAGTGCTGGCGAAGATAAACCGTTCCACCCCCTGCCCTTTAGCCACTTCAGCAATCATTTTGGTTGCCATCAGGTTAATATCGATGGTCAATTGCTCATCCAGGGCGCATGCAGGGTCGCCCACAATGGCGCCAAGGTGAATGACGGCATCCACATCCCGCATCGCCTCCACAACGCGGTCAACCTGCCGGAAATCACTCTGCACAATCTCCAGGTTGGGATTGTCTTTCACATCCTGAATCGGCTCTTCACCGAACATCAACCGGTCCAACAGACGAACTTTGTAACCCTTTTCCAGCATTTTGGGCAGAAGAGCCGAACCGATATAGCCGGCGCCGCCAATCACCAACACTCTTTCCACCCGCCGTTTCTGAGGGGTCTGAGCAAGGTACTGGGTCTCGGCACGAATCATTGAGCGCCAGATATCGGACCAGAGTCGTGAACCGCCAATCATTGCCAGGGTGATTCCCCAGGAAAGAAAATAGGCTCCCCGGGGTAGCTGAAAATAATCGCCGGTAAAGTAAGTAAACGCTCCGAAAAAAAGGTAGCTGAGACTGACCGCCTGGGCAATGACATAGGCTTTCATTTTGCTCCGATATGCTTTTCCATAGGTATAAAAACCGCTGCTATAGAAAACAACTATCGAAAGAATCGTAATCACCCAGAACGAATGAAGATATACATGTAAAAAGTCGACAAAGGTCTCTTTGGAGGAACCCACATTTCCAACAATTCCGGTCGCCCATAAATAACGTAATATCAATGAAAACAAAAAAGAGGCATTCACCATGATGATATCAGCAACAATCCGCAAGATATCTTCCTTGCCAAAATCAAACCGTTGCTTTCGAGTTTTTTCTGACATAAATCTATCTCCTGTGATTTTGAACAATTTCCTTCACTACCTCGATAACATACTCGACATCTTGCTCTGTCATTTTTGGGTACAATGGTAAAGAGACAATGCTATCGTAAATTTCTTCAGTTAGGGGTAAATCCCCCCGTTTATATCCATATTCCTTTTGATAAAAGGGATGTAGATGAACCGGTATGTAATGCACGCTGGCGCCAATGTTATATTCTTTTAATTTCTCAATAAACTGTGCCCGGTCGATGGACAGGCGGTTGGAATTCAACCGGACAACATAGAGGTGATAGGCATGGAGACGGTCCGGGTATCGGATAGGAGTCGTCAATTCCGGCAATGATGCAAAAGCTTCGTCGTACATCCGGGCATACCGGATACGTTTTTCAATAAAGCCATCCAGCCGACGGAGTTGATGAATTCCCAATGCCGCCTGGATATCGGTCATGTTATACTTATATCCGCTGTCGATAACTTCGTAATACCAGGACCCGGCGCTGGAGTAACGTTTCCAGGCGTCGCGGCTCATCCCATGCAAACTCAAGGTGCGCATGTGTTTTGCCAGATCGTCCTGGGCAGTGGCAATTAACCCACCTTCGCCGGTGGTCATGTTTTTGGTGGCATAAAAGGAATACACCACCGCGCTGTTGACTCCTTTATGCCATTCCTGCAATACCAGGTCATCCGAGCCGATTTTCATCCCATTATAAGTAATTCCAATGGCATGGGCGCCGTCTTCCAGCACCGACAGGTTATGTTTAGCGGCAATTTCATAAATCTCTTTCAAATCACACGCCATCCCACCGTAATGTACCGGCATGATGGCTTTGGTGCGCGGGGTAATGGCTGCTTCCACCGCTTCCGGGGAGATATTGAAATCTTCTTTGACTTCCACCAGTACCGGTTTGGCACCCCGGTGTACCACCACATTGGCAGTGGCACAAAAAGTGAGAGAGGGTAAGATAACCTCGTCACCGGAACCCACTCCCAGGGCGGTTAACCCGATATGCAAACCACCGGTGCAGGAGTTGACGGCAATCGCATGGCTGCACCCCACGTATTTTTGCACATCCGCTTCAAATTGTTTTACTTTGGGACCGGTGGTTACCCAGCCGGAACGCAAGGAGTCTGTTACTTCCGCAATTTCTTCCTCGCCAATGAGAGGAAGACAATAGGGCAGGAATTGGTCACGAGGCTTTATCATTTAACAATCTCCTTAAGGGTTTGCAGAATAATACGGATATCATTTCGGAGCGATTGATTATCAATATATTCCAATTCGATATTCAATTTATCTTGCATGATCTGGTAATAAGCCTTTTCCAGGCTTTCCGCTTTTTCTAAGATTTCCTCTTCATTCCGGTATTTAATAGTTGCCAGGCTGGTAATGCCCGGCTTAACCGATAAAACCTTTTTTTGCTCCTCCGTGTATAAGCTGGCGGATTTGGGATTTTCCGGGCGGGGTCCGACAAAGCTCATGTCGCCTTTTAACACATTCCACAGAGATGGCAACTCATCCCATTTGGAACGTCGTAAGAATCGACCCACAGAGGTAATGCGGGGATCATTGCCGGCAGTTACCAACGGTCCCATTTTATCCGCATCTCTCACCATCGTCCTGAATTTATACATCTTAAAAATTTTACCCCCTTTGCCAACCCGCTTTGCCGGATACAGGATCGGTCCCGGAGAGGTGATCAAAATTACGATTGAGATAATAACCATCAGGGGAAAAAATAAAAGCAAGCCAAGAAAGGCAAAAACTATGTCAAATAATCGTTTCAATAAATGCTGTTGGTTCATAATGCCATTCTTAGCTAATAAATTTATTTCCCTCCTGAACGGACTCTATTTAAATGAGCAATATGGAAAGGTGAAGAGGTTGCCTTCGGTTAATGTACGTTTAAATAGAATAATCTCAACACATTGTATCCAAACATAGGATATACCACATTTCTTGTTATGACGAAAATAACATTTTATTTTTCTTAAAATTTTTGTCTGTCTACATCCCGAAGACCTTTAGAAGTTTTGTAACTACTCAGGTTGTTATATCGCAACGAACTGATGTTTGTCTCTTTCACGTAGCGGCTGCCGTCCCATATCTGTTGCGATCATTGCGGTAAAGAAAAATTTTTGATGAAAAAAACACCCACGGTTCGGTCATTTTCTTTCGAGTTCAAAATTTTCTGTTGCTCGCTTCCCGGCGTTTGGCATGGGCGATGGAAAGCAATGTCTTCCACTCTTACCTACTCGTTCCCAACGTCTCTTTGGGAACGAGCAAATGTGGCGAAACTCTG
>CAYYGL010000137.1:0-13084 GCA_964471235.1 uncultured Calditrichaceae bacterium | reverse complement strand
TTCCTAAATTCATGAGTGGCCATGACCAATGAAAGAGTTTTGTGAAGCCCTATATGTCGAACAGACGTTCATAACGAATATTCTCCAGGGTTCGGTAACGTTGGTAGTATCGTCCATCGTACTCACTCCGAAACCGGGGGTGGAGGCTAATTCCTTACCTCTAATTCATTTAATTATTCACCCATTCACAGCAGAGGCTTAACTAAATGAAGACACTGTTACTGCTACCACTGATTGGTTTATTAACCACATTTGCTTTATCTCAAACTACCGTTACCGGAAACCAGTCCGGTGTCTGGAGCGCAGCAGGCTCCCCCTACCTGGTGATCGGGGAAATTACGGTTCCTTCCGGGGATACCCTGGTGATCGAACCGGGGGTCATGGTGAAATTTCAGGGGCATTACAAATTTGTTATCAATGGTAATTTGCAAGCCCTGGGCAGCGAAAGCGACAGCATTATCTTTACGACAGACAATCCCGTGGTGGGTTGGTGGGGGCTGCGGTTCGTCAATGCGGATTCCGGTAGTGTGCTCTCTTATTGCCGTATCCGGAACGGCAAATCTTCCGGAAGCTGGCCGGATAACAGCGGCGGCGGCGTTTCCCTGTGGTCTTCCGATGTGCGTATCGAGCACTGCTTATTCGAAAACAATTCCTCGGATTACCTTGCCGGGGCTTTGTTTTGTTGGGATTCTGCCCCGGTGGTGCGGGATTGCATTTTCACCGGCAATGATTGCAGTTATGATGGTGGCGCCATCTACCTCTATTTTTCCGACGGCGTGTTTAACGATTGCACGGTGACCGGCAACAGCACCTTTTACTATGGGGCGTCTCTTGCCAGCGAGGGCAGCTACGGCACCCTGACGCGCTGTGTGATCATTGATAATGTCGCCCAGGCAGAAGCGGGGGCAATCTGGGCGCATTACAGCGAACTCACCTTTACCAATTGTACCTTTTATGGAAATGCCACCACCTACGGCTGGGGCGGGGCAGTTTACCTAATTGAAGCCAGCGCGGCGATCACCGACTGCATCCTGTGGAACAATTCCGGTAACGGCGGCGATTTGTACCTGGATGTTAACGGAATTGCGGCAGTGAATTATACCGACCTCAATGGCAATTTTGGCGGGATGGGCAACATCAACGCGGATCCGCTTTTTGTGGATGCGACCCATGGCGATTTTCATCTGTCGCCTTCCTCTCCCTGCATTGATGCCGGCACTGCATTCTTCGAGTTAAACGGGGATACCCTGGTGAACCTGGATTCCACCCAGTATGAAGGTACCGCGCCGGACATGGGCGCTTTCGAATTCCAGCCGGTGACCGGGCTGCCGGGCAACCGCAATCACCCGCCGCGGGAAATTGCGTTGTTTCAGAACTACCCCAACCCGTTTAATCCAACGACGAATGTGGAATTTCGGATTTCGGAATTCGGATTTGTCAAATTGACAATTTATGATCTGTTGGGCCGAAAAATGAAGACCCTGGTGAGTGAGTTGTTAACCCCGGGTGAGTACGAGGTGCAGTGGGACGGCACTGACGATGCCGGTCAGCCGGTCACCACTGGGGTCTATTTGTATCGACTGACAGCAGGAAACCAAACCGTTGTACGGAAGATGCTGCTGCTACGATAGTGTTATTTGACCACAGGAGGGGGAGAACTGGTGGCCGAAAAAACAGGAGAAGGGGGATAGATAACTGTAATCGTAAAGGATGATTTATGAAACAATATAAATTAAACCCTGGTCTTTTCCAATATTCTCACCCCCTTCTCTTGACAGCAGGGATTCTCTTGCTAACCGGAATAATCCATACTCTGTTTGCCGACAATCAAAATCTATCCAACGGTGTTGTTTTTGATGGAGAACCTTACCTGGCAATTAATCCCAATAATTCACAGCATCTTGTTGTTGCCTGGATGGGATATTTTCCGCTTCAACGTATCCAGATAAAAGTGCGGGTCAGTTTTGACGGCGGGCAAAGCTGGAGTAGTACGAGCCGGATACCTCATGTTTCGGCTGGGTTTACCTCGGCTGATCCTTCCCTGGCATTTGATAACGGTGGTAATGTCTATCTGGCTTATATTGATTTTAATACTCAGATGGATTCCGGGGCGGTGTATGTACGCCGTTCCATTGATGGCGGGTTGAGTTGGGGTGTTCCTGCCGAGGTAATCGGGATGCATTCCGACCCCGGGAAAAAACCGATTGATCGTCCCTGGCTGGTAGCGGATCAAAGTAATGGAACCTACCAGGGGAATTTATACCTCACCACCATGAACGCCAGGGGCGCCAGTGGGCCGTTTCATCCCTATTTTATGAAATCCATCGACCAGGGGAGTAGCTGGAGCCCCTGGCGCTACGCCGACACCACCGGGTGGCTGGCAGGATTTTTAATTCCTCAACCAATGCCCAGTCCCGCGGTGGCTGCCAACGGAACATTCCATTGCGCTTATCCCAGTTGGGTCATCCCCCAAAATCCCAATCCCCAATATATTCTTGCCACCTCCACCAATGCCGGCAATCATTTTTCTTACCACACGATTTTTGACACCCCCGATGTGTTTTCCGACTCCCTGGCTAAAAAAGGTTATTTGCTCATTGCCGATCCGGTGGATGCCAATCACCTGGCATTCTTTTACCTCTCCCCGCTTTATGGCGATGCCGATGTCGTTCTCCGGGAAAGCTTTGACAATGGTAATTCCTGGTCATCTCCACTGCGCATAAATGACGACCCGATTGGTAACAATCGAATGCAGGATATGTTGTGGGCGGATTTTGATACGGATGGCGATCTGGTGGTCTGTTGGCGGGACCGGCGAAACGCCCCGGACTCGTCTTATGCTACTGCTTCGGAAATATGGTGTGCCTGCCGACGGAGAGATTCCACCACCTTTTCCCCCAATTTTTCTATTTCAGATTCTCTCGTTCCTTATGATTCGGTACTGGCAGCGTCCGGAAATGATTTTATGAGTGTGAAACTGATGAATGATACCCTTTATGCAGTTTGGGGAGATGTGAGAACCGGCAAGTTGAACGTATGGTTTGAAAAAAGAGCACTGCCGGACTCCCAGGTGGTGGCTATCGGGCGCCCCACTCCGGAATTAGTGCCGGTCTCGTTGAAACTGCGTCAGAACTATCCCAACCCGTTTAATCCGGTAACCGCTATCAGCTATCAGCTTCCGGCTGTCAGTCAGGTACAATTGGAGATTTACAATACGATTGGGCAGAGGGTCAGAACACTGGTGAACAGACGCCAAGCCGCGGGTCGTTACACGGTGCAATGGGATGGCAGGAACGACGCCAGTCAGCCGGTTGCCAGCGGGGTGTATGTGTATCGCTTAACCGTAGGACAGAGCTCCAGCCTGTCATTACCGCGGGTGCAAACGCGTAAAATGGTGCTGTTGCGTTAGTGGAACAAATCTCCTGCTTGCCCCGTTTTGGGAACTCGCTTAGCACGTCGGAGAGTCGCTCTACTCTGGGCAACTTCCAGTTAAGCTATTGTTGGCAAGCGCGTATTTTCTGATATCTGGGATTTGCATTCCCAAATATCAGGTATTATATTTTTTCATGATATCAAGAGACATCGAAAACGAATTGGCTGTCTGTAAGCGGGAATATCCGGCAATTACCATTACCGGTCCCAGGCAATCGGGGAAAACCACCCTGGCACGCTCATTCTTTAAAGAATTATCTTATGTAAACTTTGAAGACCCCCTTCAGCGGGATTACTTCCAGACAGACCCCAAAGGCTTTCTTGCCCAATATGAAAACGGGTCTGTATTTGATGAGGTACAGCACCTCCCCTCTCTTCTATCATTTCTTCAGGTGCAAATTGATGAAAATCCAATCCCCGGGCGATATGTCCTAACCGGCTCTCAGCACTTCGGACTCACTTCAAAAATTACACAGAGCCTTGCCGGCCGGTCCGCTTTACTGG
Source organism: uncultured Calditrichaceae bacterium (assembly GCA_964471235.1). Taxonomy (GTDB): domain Bacteria; phylum Calditrichota; class Calditrichia; order RBG-13-44-9; family J075; genus CAYYGL01. The sequence goes on along the minus strand of CAYYGL010000137.1, from coordinate 9,148 downwards.
AGCTTTTACCCTTCAGTTTATCGGAATTAAAACGGGGCAATTTCCTTTCTGACACACTGGAACAGGTACTAATTAATGGGGCTTATCCCCCCATATTTGACCGGGGGTTACGACCGGAAAGATGGTACAAAGATTATATCGCCACTTATATTCAAAGAGATGTCCGTCAAATTTCCCAAATTCAGAATCTGGAAATTTTTGCCCGTTTTTTGCGGGTGATAGCCGGGCAGATCGGGCAGTTATTTAATAGCAATCGCCTGGCAAATGAAATTGGCATTGATCACAAAACCGTGGTAAAATGGCTAAACATCCTGCAAGCCAGTTATATTGTTCGTCTTATCGAACCGTACCACCGGAATTTTCGCAAGCGCATTATTAAAACACCGAAAATTTATTTTTACGACGCCGGAATTGTATGCAATCTGCTGGGCATTACCCATCCCGCTCATCTTGAATTTCATCCGTTACGAGGAGAAATATTTGAAAATTGGGTTTTTACTGAGTTAGCGAAATCCATCTTTAACCAGAGACTTCCGTTTAACATATATTTCTGGAGAACTCACAGTGGGCAGGAAATTGATTTTATCGTTGAGGCTGGAAGACAAATCACTGCGATTGAAGTGAAATCCGGCAAAACGATCCACCCGCGGGTGATCAACAATTTACAAAAAGTCCTGGCACCCTGGAAAGAGAATGGGTACCGGGTTTCCGCCCGGATTGTCTATACCGGAAAGGAAAGGTTTTCTGCCCTGGATACCACGGTTATTCCCTGGCAGGAATTGAATAGCATTTCCTGGGGGTGACGACAAAACCACCACGAGTGGCGTCGAGTTGATGGTATTTTTTTTTACAAACCTAACGTGTTACTAAAAAGGATGTTCGTTGAGCACTCGTCAACCGACTGAACGCCATGGAGTGTGGGAGCACTGCCGGGCAGCCGGTTGCCAGCGGGGTGTATCTCTACCGGCTAAGGGTAGAACAGACTGCTAACGCCAGATCGGGGCGATTCAGCCTGACACGCAAAATGGTATTTCTCCGTTAGCGGGGCCTGTCCCACGAGACTCACTCCACCTCTGTGGATGCCGTTTACAAATATCGGCGGGGAAAGGTGAACGTTCAACTTCCGGAATGTTCATTCATTACCATTTTTTCGTGTACCATTGCCGAACTACCTCTTCCGCCGGTTTGCCATTGGGGGTAAAATCGCTGTTGTTGGAGCCGCCGTATTCCAGGTAGCTGGGCCACTTCCACCAGTAAATTCCGCTGAGCCAGGGCTTTTGGTAGAGGGAATGAAAGACTGCCTGATAACAGCGCTTCTGGGCAGTCAGGTCAACCGGTTTTCTTCGGGCACTTTCATGCGGTTGCTTCCAGGGAGACCGGGAGGCGGTAAAACCAATCTCCGTAATCACAACCGGTTTACCGAACCGTTGATGCACTTCTTCCATCCCGCGTACTACCTTCTCCGCGCCCCTGCGCAGGGTATCATCATCCGGTGTTTCTTGAGCGCTTAATGGGTAATAACAATTCAGCCCGATCATATCCAGCGCATCCCAGAAGGGGAGTTTTTCAAATTCCTCTCCCCAATTGGCGGCGTAGGTCAGTTGCCCGCTGTATAAATTGCGAATTTTAGCAATGAGTTTCCGCCACCGCCGGGGCTGGTGTAGAGTTGTTTGCACCATCTCCACACCCAGACTCAAGGTTTCGATGTGGTACATTTCCGCCAGCAGGGCGTAATGGCGAATCCAGCGATAGTAGAAATCGAAGAACTTCTGCCAGTCCGCCTCGCTGTTCATTTCAATGTCCCCGGGCCACCCCCGGTGAATCCAGAGATGGGGTTTTAGCATTACCGTCATTCCCAATCGATGGGCGGTTAAGGTGGCATGGATAACGCTTTCGTCGTTTTCCTCCCCCGGGGAGCGGGAGTAGCGAAAAAAATTGGGCTTGTGGGGGTCCGGCATGTAACTGAACGGGGTAATGGAAACCGCGTTACTGCCCAACGCTTGTAGTTTTTCCAGCGCCAGGTCGGCTTTGTGGGAGAGATAGCCATTGTAAATGCTGTAGCCCTCGTGGGCAAAACAGAATCCCTTTTGAAAATTTTTGATAGTCGGAAAGGCAGCCCGGTCTGCCTCAATACGGTTGCGATATTTCTCTGCCACCCCATGCAGGTAATTCAGCCACCCCTTTTCCAACTGCTTTGCTTCTTCAGGAGTTGGCTGGTAGCCCGGATAGCGGCGAAGGAACTCTTGTTTCCCCCATTTCTTCAGCAAATACGCCACGAAGGTGCCCGCCATCGGTTCCATCACCAGGTCCGATTCCCGGTTGAGCATTTCGTTGTTCAACAAATCTCTTAATGGCGGCTGGCTTCCGGAACGATAAAGCCGGCTTGCCCAGTATTCATATCCTTTCTCCCGCCAATTTCGGGAAAAATAGACGCTTAATCCCATCTCCATCACCTGCAGGGCCGGCTTGCCCAGGGTAAGCCGTAGAACAAGTTGTGCATCTTTACGGAAATCATCTCCCCGGATTCCCGGCTCAATCACCGTGTGCACTGCGGAGTGTTTTAAATCAAGATGCGCCAGGCGGGTGTTTCCGGTAATCAGCCCTTTATCTTCAAAACTGTCATAAACATGATATTGGATTTTTGTATCGATTGAGGTTAGTTCCAGGAAGTTGAATAGCTGCTGTAACTGCTGTTCCTGGCGGGCAGAAAGCGTCATCACTTCGGAAGCACTCATCGGTCTTTTGTGCAAATAGAATTGGTAATGCATGGAAGTCGCCGCCAGGCGAGTTTCGGCAGCAAAATTGCGGTGATGAGCCGGATCGAATTGCCAGCGAGTTTCCGCCTGCTGGGAAAAGAAACCCATCACCAGTGCATCGTTTTCCCGTTGCACCCGGTAATCACCAATCATACTAAACAGATTGAAGTGATTGCGAGTATAGCGAAGCAATTGGCTGTCGCTGTTACCGGTGGTCACATAGATAGGAAAGCGGGTATCTACAGGATTGGGATACACAAAGGAAAGGATGTCGCTGGAATCGCTGTAGAGGGTGTGGTAAAATTTGAAGCCCTGGGGACGAAAATCCACCGGTAACTGCTTTGCCAGCATTGCCAGAATACGATTGGATTGCGGCGTGCCAATCAAGTACAGCGCCCCGCCCTGCAAATCTTCCCGGGTGACTTCCCGATCCGTTTTGGGCACAACCTTCATAAACCAGGATTTTTCGGTTAATTCATCCACAAAACGGCGGTAGCGTTTCCCGATTTCATTTTCCCCGGCCGGATAGACAAACAGCACCTGCCGATGCCGGCGCATCTGGCGGTATAATTCCGCACGGGTTGGCAGCAGGCTGACCGATTTTGTTGTGGTGCCTCCCTGGCTTTTGTCCCAATTGGCAAGAAAAAAAACCGTTCCCAGGAGTACTACAATTCCCGTCAGGGAGAGAAAAAATCTATGTGGAGATACAGACATGCTTTTTTCCGGAAAAGTTGTCAGGTTCGCAGAAGGAGCATTCAAGCGCAGTCTGGAATTCAGGCGTGTTCTTCGATCCAGCTTTCGCCGTCGGTTGCCACTTCTTTTTTCCAGATGGGCACAATTTCTTTCAGCCGGTCAATGCAATACTGGCAGGCGGCAAATGCCTCTTTCCGGTGGGGGGCTGCCACGGCAATTACCACGGCAATTTCCCCGATATCCAATACCCCGGTGCGATGAGAAACGGCAATTTTGCGGATATCCCAGCGGGACTTCATTTCATCGGCAATTTTCGCAATCATTTTGCTTGCCATTTCCGGGTATGCCTCGTATTCCAGGCGGAGAATTTCTTTGCCGCGGCTGTGATTGCGTACCGTGCCGATAAACACCGACACCCCGCCGCAATCCGGGCTTTGAGCGGCGTTAATTACCTTCTGAACATCTATCGGGGAAGCGGTAATTTCGATCATGATTATCCTCCGCTCACCGGTGGGATGATTGCCACTTCATCGCCGTCTGTTAGTTCCCGGCTCCCATCAGCATATTCCATGTTGACTGCCACCAGGTAGGATTTCAGTTGGGCAAACCGGGGATGTTCACGCTTCAAATCTTCTATGACCATTTGAACGGTCACCGGCTTTGCATATTCCCGGCTCAATTCACCGGCGCCAATCAATTCCTTTCCCAGGGCAAAAAGTTTGATGGTAATTTTCATTTTCTCACAGAGCTTAATCGATGGAGGATTCTGTTTTAACAACCCATTCCTTTTGCACCATTTGTTCGCAGCGAAGCCGGTCTTTGAAAACTGCCGGAACCTCGGACCGCTACCCAAAATATGAGAATTTTTGTGGGAATGAAAGTTTAAAATTTCGAGGTGGAAATTCCGTAGTCTCTCTTACGGTTTGGCGAACCACTCGAACGACTAAGCGTAGCCAATTAACCGCTAACCTTACTGGTATTAAATGACCACGAAAGTTTAAAAACGCAAGATACTAAATTTTAACGTCAGTTCGACATAAGAAAAATAGAACGCTGATGGACCCGGATGACCCGGATTTTCGTAGATTTTTTTAATATTATGACCAATTATCCGTGTAAATCAGCGTTATCTGTTTCATCTGTGTTCTATTTCAAGTTATCTCGAACTCACGTAATTTTAAAAACAAACGGAAGTATTTCATCCGCATTGATTTGTGATGTGGCAGTTGGGTTGTGGATATGCTATGCCACTTATTATGAATAACTTAGCAAATTCATGTACGGTGAAGTTTACAAAATTATTTTGGATATAATTCGTCTCGATCTGGTCTTTCTTCAATAATTTGCGGCGGTTCAAATTCTGGTACTTCTTTTGGTGGATAGATTTCGGTTATGTCTTGATAAAAATAGGACAGCCCATGTGCTACATAAAAATATTGAAAATTTTTTCGTAGTTCATAGGGGTTAATTCTTGCTTCATCAGTATTTAAATTATCAGGGATTGTCGGTGTGGGAAAAGTAGGCTTCCACTTTGCTTGATTTCCAAAGAAGGGTGATCTCAAAAAAGTATTGGATAAATTTTGCCATTCTGATCCTCCCCCAATTAGAATAATATTCAAATTATTCCAACGTTTAAGGACTTTTTCTTTTTCAATCGCTTTTTCTCTCAATGTCTTAGAAAATTTTTGGTGAAGGGTATTCAATAATACATTACATATTTGTTCTATTTCATCAAAGCTCCAAAAAATATCAAATTGGGGAAGAATAAATTTTGCTTCATTATTAATAATACTATGCTTTGCCTGTCTTATTTTATATAACAACTCTGCGGAAGAAATATCTCTTGTATTTTTACAAACATTCCTAACCCGGTTCATAATAGTTCGATCGAAATCATCACCTCCTAATAAATGGCTTTGATCTGCATAAAAAGCGAAAAATGGGTCAGGCCGATTAGATCCGGCATATCTGAAAAATGAAATATCCGTTGTGCTCGCCCCAATATCAACAATTGCATATAATCCTTCAGGAAGGTATCCACTGTTAATAAAAGAATGCATAGCTGCTCGTGTTTCTTCAATTACATGGACTCTTCTTGCTTCATTTTTGATATGGGGAGTACTTTTGTTTTTTACTTCCTTTAGAATTTGGATAACCTCATTTATAGATATTCCCTGTTCAACCTCATCTTTCAATTTTTCAGCATAATAAGCTATCCCACTAAAAAATTTCTTTTGGGCACTGAGAAATTCAAGCGGAAATGAAATATTGTAAAAAAATTTCAGTTCAAATTGATCTTTATAGCTTTTTTGAATAAACTTAGTTACCTGTCCCATGACATGAGCAAGATAAAGTAAAGTAATAACCGCAGCATTAATCTTTCTCCAATTGATTTCGCAGATTCCGTTAGAAAAACTACTTATACCATGTGACTTACAATTTTTACATCTAATAATATTCTTGTAACACGCTAAACACATTTTAAATGAAGAAAAAATGGCACTGGCATAGTCTTTTCGTAAATATGCTTCATCGCCGAAATAAAATCTATTTGACTCTAAAATAACTATTGAGGGGAAAGAATAAGGTGGAAAATCGCTAATAATTGAATTAAAGCCATAGACATAAGCATTCTCAGTCAATGGAGATTCTATTATTTGGTAAATAATTTTTGTTGAATTTGTACCTAAATCAATACCAACATTAAAAGTTCTGATTTCTTTAGAATTTGATATAGAATTCATTTGAGATTTCCTATAATTCCAGCAGCAATTTCCTCAAAATTACTTACTACATCTCTGCCTTTTTCAACTTCATGTATTTTATTGTCTCTTTCTGAATTTAGATTTCGTATTCTACCTTCATTCATTCTGATTATTCGGGTGTCACTTTTTTTTGCGATAGCCTTTTTTAATCTTTCTTGAGCCTTTTGTATCTTATATTCAAAAGACTTTTTGAGGCTTACAATTCGATTATTGATTAAACTTTCATTAATCCTTTTTAATTCCTGTTCTCGTCGTGCACGCAACTGATGAATATGTTCGGTTGCAATATCAAAAATTTTTTGTAGCTCATCGTTTGAAATATTAGGCTTCCCATCAAAATCAGTCCCATGTATTTTGACGTAACCTATAAATTCTTCGGAAATCTCAAAAGGTAAAATTTCTAAATTGGAATGGTTGATTATAACGGTTTCAAGGCGTTTCTCCGCCCGAGCCCCTGTAAACTCGATAAGATAAATAAAATAGAAATAATATCCTTCAGGAACTTTATCATATTCTACTTTGATTTTTGCAATAGGAAATAACTGTTCCTTGTGAAGATCATAGAATTTGTTTATCATGCGAATTAATGGATGGTGGTTATTGATGAATTCCAAAGTTTTATCTTTATTTGCTTCTTCCGAATCAAAAGTAACGGTTATACTTTTATCATTTCGATAAAAAGCATCTATGAATTTTCTCAAGACTTGATCATTAGGAGGTGTGCCTTCTCTAATTTTATTCAAAAATTGATTTGTCATGGGAAGAATAAATATCTTTGGATTGGAAGTTCTTTTTAGTTTCAAAGAAGGATAATTCTCTTTCAAGAATTCAGTGACAAAAGTCTTTAATTCATCGCCAGAAATAAAATTCCCGAATTTTGCAAAACGAGAAATCTCCTGTTGGAAATATTCATCGAACCCAATTAATTTGCCGCTCTCTTTTTCAAGTCTTTGTTGTTGTAGTCTTTCTCTCTCAATAGCATCAGCAATTTGCTGAATCCGTTCGCTCTCTTCTTCCTCTGTGAGACTGCTTGAAAGAAGATCTCTTGCTAACTCATTAATCCGTTCTCCTAAAATGGGTTCTAAATCTCCAATGGATTCCTCGAAAATCTTGATTCTTTCATAAAGCCGAGTCAATATTTTTTCTTCAATAGTATCATTCGTTACTATATTGATTATGATAATTCTATTTGACTGCTGACCAAAACGATCTAATCTTCCGATCCGTTGTTCGACCTTCATTGGATTCCAGGGCAAATCATAATTAATCATCACGTGACAATGCTGAAAATCTAATCCTTCACTTCCAACTTCTGAAGACAACAAAATTCTTATAGATGGGTCATCACGAAACCTCACCATAGCTTCATTGCGGTCTTCTGGTTTTATATCCCCATGAATCAACAAATTATTATACCCATCTTTTGTGAGTCTCTTAGATAGATACTCAAGTGTCTTTTTAAAGTAGGAAAAGAGAAGTATTTTTCGATTAGGTTCGGAAGTGTCTAATAATTTTAGATGCCTGAACATATTATCATATTTCGTATCAATATTTTCATTAATTTTACAAGATTCTATTAAACGAATTAATTCTTCTTGGTTGTCGGACAGGTCAAAGTCAAAATCATTGCTTACCCAATCTTCAATTTCAAGATCAGTTGTTTCCCCTGCATTATTGATTATACTTTCCTTTAAATTAAATTTTTTCTTATAAAAATTAACCATTGCAGGTATACAACTCGCCACTTGTCTTTGATAACTCATTGCGACAAAGACTTCAAAGCCAAAACCACCACACTTTCTGTATTTTGATTTCACAAAGTTCGTTACAGCATCATAAAATTCTTTTTCCTCCGCAGTAAAATTATGAGAAATAACTTTTGAGGTTCGTTTTGCAGCTTTTTGTACTTCTCGTTTTCTGGTACGGCTAATAATATGATTTATCATATTTAAATTATTTATTTCTCTTTGTAGTTCAATGATATGACGCCGCTCCTTGGGAAAATCATTTTCTAACTTATAAAGAATATCTTTATAAGTGGGGTTGTTTAAAAAACGTTCTTTTTCCTCAGTATATATCAAGGATTTTAATTGACTAATGCATTCATTTATTTGAGGAGGGTTTTGAATAATTGCCTGTTCGGCTTTTATAATATTTTGATTAATGGATAAGCGTTTTTTAAATAAGAAAAAATTATCGAACTCCTTCGGTCTGAGAATTTTTAAGAGGTTAAACAAATCTTCTCTACCGAGGTGAATCGGGGTTGCTGTTAGAAGAATCATTGCATCTGAAATGTTCGATAAAATTTGACCAACCTTGTGAGAAAGTGTTTCAGTGTTTCTAAGATGATGAGCTTCGTCGATTATGACCAAGTCAAAGGATGGTTCTAAATTCTCTAAAAATTCTTGAATTTTACGATTACGAATACTCTGTAAACTAACGATACCCCGGAGTTTGATTCTATTTCCATCCCGTATGTAATCATCGAAAAATTGGCTCAACGATGAGGTATTCAGAATTTCAAATTCTTCGTCAAAGCGAATTCTCATCTCGTCTCGCCATTTTTTTGTAAGAGATGAAGGGCATACGATAAGAACTCGGTCTAAAGGATTACGTGCTCTTTGTTCAATTAAAATTAAACCGGATTCGATGGTCTTCCCTAAGCCTACTTCATCAGCAATTAATAATCGTTGATCCTCAGAATCTAAAAATTTTAGTAACGGTTTGTATTGGTAAGGATGGAATTCGGTTTTTGATGCAAACAAAGAGTAGAGATTGTTACGGACTGAAGTGGATAATTTTTTATATGTAATTAGTTTTGAGAAACTTGTTTTTCTTGCAAAGTTCCCTTGTACAAACTCGTTTTCAACATCAATATCACCTGTATAGGGTTCTAAATTATGTTCAGGGCAGCTAACTATTCGCCCATTAAAA
>CAYYGL010000136.1:0-13380 GCA_964471235.1 uncultured Calditrichaceae bacterium | reverse complement strand
TCGGCGAAGTGGGGTGGCACAAACTGCCGCTTGCCGCCTGCCAGTTCTACCTATCGTTTCGCCCGGGTGCGCCATTGTCAAAATGAATTTTGACGCTCCAGTAGTTCCTTTCAGCATTCCTCGAGATGTTTGCACCTCTCAGCCGGGGGGCGAATGCCCTTCCCTCGCCAATCGCCAATCGCCAATCGCCAATCGGAAATCACTGTTCGCGCGATGTTAATTTTGCTTGCAGGAGAGGTCTGATTGACGATTTCCGATATCCGATCGGCGAAGTGAGGGTGAGTTCGAGGGAATGAGCGGATAGAAACAGGTGCTTATAAATCTTTCAAGACAAGAATTTATGAAATGTTTTCCCAAGTCACTTTAAACAGCAAATTCTCCGGTTCGAAGTGAGAAATGTTGAATAGTAGCTAATAAATTATCAATCTCCCTGTTTCCGTTAAAATCGAAATCGGGTGGTAAATGAGAGGGTGAGCCCTTTGCTGTTCCCCGGGAAGATACCGCCGTGATTGAGATACGCCAGGTCCAAAATCCAGTATTTTAAATTCAATCCAATGCCCAATCCGAAAGCGCTGCCGGTTCTCCCGCCCAAACTCAGACCGGTGCGTAAGGGCAGCACCTTTAAAGCGGTATATTCCAATCCCATCGCGAGACGGGCTTTTTTGGAACCGCCCAGTTCATTACTAAAGCCTTTTTCAAACTCCGCCGTAACCAACAGGTTTGGCTGCCATCGGTATGCTGCCGCCAGATCAAACGCTGCCGGAAGCCGGGTGGAAAAATCACTCGCTGAGAAAGTCGTATCAGTGAACACCGTATCGGGGATATTATCCGGTAAGCTCAAACTATCTGCCCGCATTGAAAATACATTCCGTTCCACACTTTTATTCCAGTTGATATTGCCGAGCAGGTTCACCAACGTTATCCCAATGCTCCATTTTTTCTTATAGGTCACCAATCCTCCCAGGTCTGCTGCAACCCCCTTGCCTCCCTTGGAAGTCAGAATATCCACCTCGCCGTTCAGGTGGGCATAATTCAGGTTCCGGCTGGTATCGAAGTCCCGAAATTCGCCCCGGGCAGATTGAACCTTAAATCCGCCGAATCCGATAATGTATTTGAGCGTGGCGCCGACAGATAAGAAGTCTATATCAGTCCATTGATCGGTGTTAAAAGGGTAAGCAGCGCTAAGGTTAATACCCAATCCTGCCCACCCGCTGCCATCGGCATCATCCAGACGATAGATGCGACCCGGTTCCCGATTCCCGGTTAAGGGCAATTCAATGAAGTCTTTGGGGACATTCACCGTAGCGCCGCCTAATCCGGTAAACGAAATGCTTAAATTTCGAGTGTAAAAAGCAAGCGTATTCAGTTTGGCGGCTGCCGTGGCACGTAGTCCGCTCGACGGAATTAAATCTAAAATATCCTGAACATCCTGGGAGGTCAGAAAATCCCCGGTGGTAAAATAGCGGTCGTATTGATTTTTGTTAAAACTGTTGTTGGAGATGCTGGCATTAGCAGAGACCAGGTTAAATTCAAAATTGAATGGGTTTTGCAAAGCGAGAGTCGCCGGATTCAGTCCCACATATTCCAGTCCCCGGGTATCGGCGCCATTGCTGAATGCCATCCCGGTCGCCCGGGCATCAATTACCTGTTGTGCCAACAAACCGGTGGTTAATAATACCAGCATTGATAGAAAAAGAGGTAGAAAAATTTTCATATTAAATTCCCACGATATAATTGTTTGGTTTTCAACCCAATATTAGCACAAATAGAGAAAACAAATTATCGAAATTGGCGCTGTGCCTTTTCAAATCCCGAGTGGCTTTCGGTTAGCGCCACCTTTACCATCCCCCCACCGGTCATCAATGCCGGATTAGTCTCCTCTGACCAGCAAACGCAAATTCACTCCCCCTAACACCCGGATGTAATCCGATTGCCGCAGGGTTACAAATCCTGGGGTATCATCCGCCCTAATTTGCACCCCAACCCGAATCGGAGGATTTTTAATCAACCTCAACTCCCGTTGGTTCAGCGCCAGGTTGACCTCGCTGTTTTTTCCGGTCAATACAAACCCGGTAGCCGGGTCCACATCCGCAGCTGCAATGTGAACTTCCCGCATAATCGTTAAGCTGGTGTCAAATACCGCATCGTAGATATCCGGGTCAGAAAAATCGGAGGAAAAGATAATTGTCGCACTGCCACCTAACGGGGTGTGGTTAAATATCGATACATTCAAGGTGCTCTCGATGAAATTTTCATCTGGTACATCCTGAATTTCGGTACTGATATCTTTATCTGTCAGGGTATCCACTTTTGCCCGATAGGTGCTTAAGCCGGTCAGTTTGGCTTTTAAGGGGGTCTCAAACAGATAGTCCGCCCAAATTTTATCACCCACGGCTACATCGGTTTCGCCGGAAGCCCGAACCCTGCCGGAGAATTTAAATGAGGTTGGCAGGATGTTTAAAAATTGGGTAACATTCTCTCCCGGAAAGATGATATGGGTCACCCCGGGATTGCCGGGGGTTCCGCCGGTAAAGGGAAGGTTTGTCAATTCCAGACTTGCCGAATCGGTAAAGACCCCGCTTTCATTCTCATGGTATCCGGTAAAAGTTATATCGGCAAGTAAATTTTCGATGAATAATTCACTATAGAGCGTCAGGCTCAAATCGGCATCGCTTAGTTGAACACCCCCTTCAAATCCCTGGTAATTGGCTAAATTCTCTTCCACAATCGGTTCAATATCGATTGAGTCATTGCTCAAAATTCCTTTCAGGTTCTGAAAAAACAGGGTATCCGATTGGCTTTGCACCGCCACAAAATCCGCCCCGGTGAGATGGATGATTCCCGAGGGATTTTCCGTTCTGCCATCCACAATAATCTCGAAGGTATCAATGGGCATGCCCGGATTTTCAGGATTACTGATTTCCAATCCGTTCAATAAAATCTCCTGGGTGGTGCTTCCGTTTGCCGGCAGATTGATGGTGGTGCGGAGCGAATCTCTAATCCCCGGGTCCGGATTGGTATCAAACGCCGGCAGGGTGAGGTCTATTTGTGCCGATAATGGTATCGTGTTGTTGAAGTGAAAGGTAAGCATCCCCCGGTCTATCACTGCGTTTATTAACCGTCTCTCATCTTCATACCCAATTTTTAATACTTCCGAATATTCCTGCTCATCAAAATCGGCAATTGCCTCATCCGATTTCACATTGATCAACTCCAGGCGTAGGGAGATTCCGGCATTATCCAATAGGCTGTCGGTTATTAAAACCGTCGCCGGTTGATGGACCGGAAATTCGTAATCAAACCGGATTGGGGAAATTAGCCATTTGTTCGTTACCGGAGTGCTATGCTGTGCCTGGGTTCCAGGTAATATGGGATTGGAAAACAATACCGAAGTAAAAATTGTGTTATCCACCGTGTTGACAATGTTCACCTGCAAGCCATTCGAAGTCCCATTGGGACCGATAGAAAAAGGAAGATCATTGGTGACCGTTAATCGTACAGTTCCGCTTAACATGTGAATTTGCTCAAAATCTCCGGCAGAAATCGAGATTGAGGGGGGAAACACCGTGGTATCCGGGATGGTGACAGTTTGTCCGATTAGATTTGATAAACCCGGCATTAAAGTGCGCAGGGTGATAAAAGGCGATTGAAGCGGCTGGGGATTGAGGGTCAAGGTATCCAGTGTGATGGAGTCATCGCTGTTCTCCGGTTTAATGCTCAGGTCCCGGGAAGATAGTTCATGGGCGTTCAACTGCCCCCCGATGGAAATACGAAGTACACTATCGGCATCCCCTTCCTGCACGGTGATGGAAGGGTCTTTTAAAATGGAATCTCCGACGGCAAATTTGTCCACTGTAAACGGAATCCTGACCAATACTTCCCAGGAAGGTAATACCGGTTCGTGTACATTACATCCTGCCCAAAAAAACACCAGGGACAACGTCAAGATAAAGAAAATTTTCCGAATCATTAATAAAACTCCCGGGGTCAATTGAAATTGAAAATGCGCTTACACTCAGGTTCGTTCAAATAAAGAACAAACATTGTTCATATTATATTGGTACATCAATAATTAACACAGGTCAATCAAAATAACAAGCAATTTCTCTGCCATGGTTTAATATATGATGTTTTTGTTGCTTTTTACAATCAATGCCGTGCTGAATAAGGGGATTTCAGTGGATTTGCTGTTTATCCCCCGATGGGAGAACGGAACGAATGCCCAAAAACGTTCCGGAACTGCGAATAAAATTCGCACTCGTCGGGTTTTTCCTCCCGGGTGCCCAATCTGTAAACCTTCCAATAATCCGTTACCGGGGAAGCACCGGCAAAAAGTTCAATAATAATTTTCTTATTGGAATCGAAATATATATATTTACAACAATTTGCAGGAACGCATATTGGGGATTTCAGTGGATAGGGAAATAGGGGCAAAAATCAAAGGGCGGGCAGAGCTGACAGAAATTCGGAAAGACCTTGCCCGTCAGGGGAAAACCGTTGTCTTTACCAACGGCTGCTTTGACATTTTGCACCGCGGGCATGTGGAATATTTGCTGCAAGCCCGGCGGTTGGGCGATGTCCTCATGATCGGTGTGAATGATGACCAATCGGTACGCCGTCTGAAGGGACCGGGTCGCCCATTGGTTCCTCAGCAAGACCGCGCCTACCTTTTAGCCGCTTTGATAATGGTTGATTATGTCTGTTTATTTCCGGAAGACACTCCATTACAACTCATCCAATCCTTGCAACCGGATGTGCTGGTAAAAGGAAGCGATTATCAACTCCATGAAATTGTGGGCAAACAAACAGTGGAAGAGCGGGGCGGAAAGGTGGTTACCATCCCCCTGGTGGAAAATCGATCGACATCTAACATTATTAACACCATTGTGAGGCTTACCAAACAGGGAATTTTTGATTGATTCCGGAGGAACTATGAAGGTTTTGTTACGCTTGTTCATCACCGCGGTTTTATTGATCAGCTTATGGCAATGTCAATTTTTCGGAAAGAAAGAAGATACGGTTGTGCCGGCAGAAAATATACAATCTCAAGCCCGTTTAAATGCAGAAATACAGATCGTTAATGACCTGCTTGTCAGGGCGGATAGTTTACGGACTGCCAGCGATACTGCCGGTGTGGAACAAAGTTATCAACAAGCTCTGGCTCGGTTAGATAGTTTGTCTGTCTTATATGGCGAAGATTCTCTTTACCTTGCCACCTATCAGAAAGTGTCTGATAACTACCAGGATTATATCGAAGCACTTGCGGATTCCGGGGAGGATGAACTGGCAGCCGATTACATTTTGCAGGATTTAAATGAATTGTATGGAGATGAGATCGACAGCAGTTTGTTTCTTCAGGAAAAGGTTTCTGAGAACAATGCCGGTAAAGGAATTCCCATTATCCATAACGCGAAAGTTGACAAGGCGATTCGATATTTTACCCGAGGAAGGGGGAAGCGGATATTCGCCCGCTGGTTAACGCGTACCGGTCATTATGAGAAGCTTCTCAAAAAAGTTTTACGGGAGGAAGGTGCCCCGGAAGAGTTGTTTTACCTGGCGATGATTGAGAGCGGATTGAACCCGCGGGCCCGTTCTTATGCCCGCGCTGTGGGGATGTGGCAGTTTATTTCGGCTACCGGCAGGGCTTATGGGCTACATCATAGCTGGTGGTTTGATGAACGGCGCGATCCGGTAAAAGCCACCCGTGCGGCTGCCCGTCATTTGCTGGATTTGTATGAGCGCTTCGGCGATTGGTACCTGGCAATTGCCGGCTATAATTTTAACCCGCGTAAAATTGAAAAACGACTGGCACGGTACAAGGTGGATGAATTCTGGGAGTTGCCCCGCCTGCCCCGTCAAACTCGGAACTACATCCCTACCTTTCTGGCGGCGGTGACCATTGCTCAGAATCCGGAAGCCTATGGGTTTGAAAAGCCCGTATCGGACCCCCTGGAGTTTGATACGGTAACGGTACGGGAATGTGTGGATTTAAAGGTGGTTGCCCAATGTGTGGGCAGCACATTTGCCGAAATAAAAACGCTGAATCCGGCGTTATTAAGATGGTGCACCCCGCCGGACCGCAAAAGCTGGACCCTCAACCTGCCCAAAGGCACCCGGGAAGTGTTTCTGCAAAAGTATGCCGAAGTTCCCAACGAGAAGAAAATGAGCTGGCTGCGCCATCGCATCCGCCCTGGAGAAACCCTTTCTACCATTGCCCATCGCTATGGGGTATCTATCCGGGAACTGAAGCGCTTCAACAAAATCCGGGGAAGCCTGATTCGCGCCGGGCACAGTCTGGTCATCCCGGTTCCACAGGATCGCCGTTATTACCGAAGATACCTGAGTTCTCAACAGCGGAAACGTCGAAGCGTGCGGAGAACCCCGGTCACCCATGTGCCGGGCAGGGAAAAAAAGGTCTACCTGGTGAAAAAGGGAGACACCCTATGGGAGGTGGCTCAACTTTTCGGAGTGACGGTGACCCAACTGCGACGGTGGAACGGCCTGGGGTATTCCCGAATCATCAAACCCGGGCAGCGGTTGAATATCTGGCTGCCCCCTGCTGGCACGAATACCGACAATGAATCCCATCCCCTGGCAAAAAATGAAACCGGAGGACCCCGGGAGTCGGTTCCTGCGGATAATGTTTCGGGGAAAAACTTTATCTTTTATACCGTGCGATCCGGCGATACCCTGTGGGATATTGCCCGCGCCCACAATGTCAGCATCCGGGATTTAAAACGCTGGAACGGCAAACGCACCAATACCATCCGTCCGGGCGACCAGCTAAAAATTTTGCAGTGATTGGAGTGGTCAGCCATTGTAAGGTTCACCTCGGCAAGGATTCATGTTGAGAACAGGCATGTTACGGAGCAATCGTTCTCCGGCATTTATCATCTAACAAACAGGAAACAAGATGAATTATTCACAGGAAATTTCTTATGCGATTGAAGCCGTTCGCAATGCTGGTAAACTGTGTCAGCAAGTGCAAGGCAATCTTATCTCTTCGGATTCGGCAGAAAAGACCGATCGTTCCCCGGTGACCATCGCCGACCTTGGCAGCCAGGCAGTGATAACCCTGGCGCTCTGGAAAGCATTTCCCGGAGAACCGCTGGTCGGAGAAGAAGACAGCGACCCGCTGCGGAATAACCCCCCATTGAAACAAAAAGTTCATGAGTTAGTCGCAAAATACGCCCGGGATGTATCCGATTCCCTGTTATTCGAAGCCATCGATTTCGGAGTGAAGGAAAGCAGTTCCCCGGAGCGCTTCTGGACATTGGACCCGATTGACGGCACCAAAGGGTTTCTGCGTGGCGATCAGTATGCCATCGCTCTGGCGTTAATCGAAAACGGGGAGGTGGTGATGGGTGTGTTGGGGTGCCCGAATTTGCCTTTGGACAGCCGTCATCCGGAAAAGGGCGCCGGTTGCTTGTTTTATGCTGCCAAAGGAGAGGGAAGCTGGATGGAACCGCTGGATGGCGGGGAGAAACAGCGGGTAACCGTGGATGGAATTGGTGATCCCTCGCAGGCAAGGTTTTGTGAATCGGTTGAAGCGGCTCACGCGTCCCATGACGTTCATGCCGAAATTTCCCGGTTGATGGGGATTACCCAGCCGCCATTCCGGATCGACAGCCAGTGCAAATACGCCTCGGTTGCCCGGGGAGATGCTTCCATTTATTTTCGACTGCCCCGCAGTTCCGACTACCGGGAAAAAATCTGGGACCATGCCGCCGGCGCCATTATCGTTAGCGAAGCCGGGGGCAGGGTCAGCGATTTCAGCGGTAATCCATTGAATTTCTCCCGGGGCAGAAAGTTAGAAGATAATGTGGGATTAATTGCCACCAACGGCACCCTGCACGACAAAGCGCTCCAAGCCATCTCCCGGGTGGTTACCATTGACTGATGGCATCCTGGCAAAATAAATGTTGACGACCCGGGGCGACAAAACTTGTTCTGTCAAGGGCTTTGTCAGAATACCTGAACAACAATGGGTTGTATCCTAAAAAACAGGGCAGACATCATGATTGATGAAAAAATCCAGCAAGTAGTTTCCATTTTGCAAGAAAAACAAATTGATATGTGGCTTACTTTTGTACGGGAAACCGGAATTATGGCGGACCCGATGGTGGATTACATTGTCGGCACCGGGGTCACCTGGCAGACGGCATTTATCATCACCGCCTCGGGCGATACCGTTGCCATTGCCGGGAGCCTGGATGTTGCCAATCTGAAATCCCACGGGCATTACCGGGAGGTAATTAGTTACCTGCAATCCATTCGGGAAGACCTGCTGGCAACCCTGCGGCGATTCAATCCCGGGAAAATCGCCGTTAATTATTCCACCAGCATGCCGGCAGCGGATGGTTTGTCTGCCGGGATGTACCTGCAACTGCTGGAATACCTGGAGGGCACGCCGTATCAAGAGCGATTGATCAGCGCTGAACCGGTTATCAGCGCCTTGCGGGGGCGGAAGACGCCGGAAGAGATTAAACGCATGAAAGAAGCCATCCGCATCACCCTGGATATTTTTCACCAGGTGAGTGATTTTATCCGTCCGGGACGGACAGAGAAGGAGATTGCCGGATTTGTGCTGGAGAAAGTGGATCGACTGGGATTGGAAACCGCCTGGGACCGGGAGCACTGCCCGGCGGTATTCACCGGGCCGGATACTGCCGGCGCTCATGCGGCGCCCACCGATCGCCCTGTAGAACCCGGACACCTGGTTAACATGGATTTTGGGGTAAAATTCCAGAAATACTGCGCCGATTTGCAGCGCACCTGGTATGTTCTGAAACCGGGAGAAAAAGAACCCCCGGCAGAAGTGCAGCAGGGCTTTCAGGTGCTGAAAACATCGATTGACAAAGTGGCCGCCGCCCTGAAGCCCGGTGTGCTGGGAAAAGACATGGACCACATCGCCCGACAGTATTTACTGGACAACGGCTATGAAGAGTACCCTCATGGTCTGGGGCACCAGGTGGGCAGAGAAGCACACGACGGCGGCGCCCTGTTAGCCCCCACCTGGGAACGTTATGGCGAAACCCCTTTTTTGCCGGTGGAAGAAGGTCAGGTGTTCACCATTGAGCCGCGCCTGAATGTGGAAGGCCACGGCATTGTCACTGTAGAGGAAGAAGTCTGGGTACGAAAAGAGGGCAGTGAATTTATCTCCGATCCTCAAACCGCTTTGTGGTTGATTGCCTGAACTTGCCTCTTCCCTGCCTCCCGGTGACGTCGTACTTCATTCTATTCCGGATGATATTTTTTATCACCGGAAAGTGATGCCTCATCTCATCATACCAATCCAATTCTCCCTTCCCCGGGTATCATAAAATTTAAAAAGACTAAACCGGTCTTCTTCAACCCTTTTCCCCCTCTAACAAGGCAATTCCTTAAAAAAGCATAATAATTGTCGAATATCTCTTCTATTGTTTGAATGCTAATAGGTGGGCAGCTAAGAACAGGGAATCCGTTGGAATGAGTAAAGATGAGGCAATAAACACTGGAATTATGAACTTATGAAAAATGAACCGCGCCCCTGGCGAATGAGAGCCCGCCACTCCCAACATGATGCCGTTGGTTTTGGCAAATGGCTTTCAAAACTATCGTTAAACAAATACTTATGGGAAATCTGATGGAATCGCCGGGATATCTGCTCGTTTTTGTATTGAATGATCAACGATATGGGTTGCCGTTGGCTTCGGTGGAGCGGATTATCCGCTCGGTAGAAGTCACCCCGGCACCTCACCTCCCTGAGGTGGTACACGGTATCATCAATATTCGTAACGTGGTGACGCCAGTGGTGAACCTTCGAAAGCGGTTGGGACTTCCCGGGAAACGGGTAACACTTACGGATCAATTTATCATCCTGAAAACCAGCGGGAAATTGTTTGCGGTAGTAGTGGACCTGGTGGAGGGTGTTATACCGTGGAAACAGGAACAGGTTGTTGAATCGCAGAGAAAACACCCTGATTCTGATTGTATGGCAACCGTTGTAGTACAAAATGGAGAAATGATCCTGGTACTCGATCCGAAAAAAATGATACCTGTTGTGGAGGAAGCTGATTTAGAGATGAAACGTTTGGAAAGAAAGTTGGGAAAGAAAAAACCTACGCCACGGGAAAAAGCCGTTCAGGGGGCAACCTGAAGGTGTTCATCCGAATGAAAACAGTAGAAACGGTTCTTTTCAAGGGCTTTTCCGTGAGATTCCAATCCACTATTCCCACCTTTCTCCCATTCCACGATGTGATGATTGGATACCGCAATGGATGCGATTTTTGTATCAGGAGGATACATGTTGAGTCTCAACAGCAGCTCTCACACAGCAGTTTCGCACGATCTTCTTGCTGAGTTAAGTGACCTGGTTGCTTCCTATTTAGGATTAGATTTTTCCCGGGAGCGATGGCAGGATTTAGAGCGGGCAGTGATGACATCCGCTCAACAACGGGAAACGGACCCGGAAGGATTTCTCGAAACCCTTCTATTCCATAGGAATATCCCCCAAATTATAGATATCCTTGTTCCGCATTTGACAGTAAACGAGACTTATTTTCTGCGGGAAGAAACTACTTTTTCCATCCTGAAAAATAAAATTTTTCCGGAGTTCATTAACCGGCGACGCCAAAAATATCCATTTCTGAGGATATGGAGCGCCGGCTGTTCTTCCGGGGAAGAACCATATACCATTGCGATACTTCTCAAAGAGTTAATCCCGGATATATCTAACTGGCATATTTCCATAATTGCCACAGATGTTAACCCGGTAGTATTACAAAAAGCGAGCAGGGGAATCTATACCCAATGGTCTTTTCGACGGACTCCGGAATGGTTTCGCAGCAAGTATTTTCGTTCCCTGTCGAACAAGCAATTTGAAATACTCCCGGAAATCAAAGAAATGGTGCAATTCCATTTGCTGAACTTAGTGGATAGTTCTTCACCGGAGAGTCACCCCGCTATGGATGGGATGGATATTATCTTTTGTCGAAATGTGTTGATGTATTTTAACGAGCAATCCCGCCAGGAGGTGCTGAAAAAATTTTCGAGCCATCTGGCAGACGGGGGATGGTTGACTTTGGGTGCCGCAGAGACTTTCCCGGTTCGGATTCCCCAATTAGCAGCGGAAAATTTCTCTGGTGCTGTTTTCTACCGGAAGACCACCGCAGTTGCAGAACAAACTGTTTTACCGGACTTAACCGGGAGATTGCGCAGCCCGGATAGCTCCCCGGTTGTTGCTGCTGCCAATTCTCGTGAAAAATCCATGTTTCAAACAGGACAGACACCGGTGCCGGTGAAAAACAAGGCTTTGCAAACATCTCTCCCCTCTATCAACAAACGACTCAGTAAAGCACGAGCATTCTATCGGGCAGCCCGCTATCGAGAAACCATCGATCTTTTAGCGCCGGTCTGTCGGGCAGCACTGCAGAAAGATGAGCGTTTTCTGGAAGCAATGCGATTCCTGGCAAAATCTTTTGCCAATATTGGGAAAACAGATGAAGCAATATACTGGTGTGAACAAATTTTAACCTATAATAAGCTTGACTACCGCACCTACCATTTGTTAAGTGCTATTTTGCTTGAACGTCGGCAATATAATCAGGCGGCTGCTGCGTTAACAAAAGCGCTTTACCTGGAGCCTGAATTTATAGTTGCCCATGTTGCAATGGGTAACATCAGCTATCAAACGAAGAATTTATATGAATCGCAGCGGTATTTACAAAACGCGCTCTCCCTGTTATCAAAAATGTCGGATGAGACGGAAGTGCCGGAAACCGAAGGGATGAATGCCCGGCACCTGAAAATCATTATCTCGGAGATGCTGCAAAAAATTGGAGATGTTAAATGACAAGGAAACATGGAGGATCCTCAGCCTCTTCCGCCGATAGATGGGCGAATATCCATCGTCACCTGGGATTGGCGCCAGAAACAATTTCCAACGGAGACGCCCTAAACGAGGATCAAGAGAGACAGATTTTAAAAAAACGCGCCCAGGCCCTGGCTACCGAAGTCGTTTCGGTGATAGAACATCACAATGAAACGAGTGTGGTCGAATTTTTACTGGGGAAAGAGCATTATGCCATTGCTCACAAATTTATCCGAGAAGTTCTACCCATACGGGATATTACCCCCCTGCCGGGTACACCGGATTTTATTCTGGGGATCGTGAATGTACGGGGAGAAATCTTTTCAGTGATGGATGTAAAACGGATTTTTGGGGTAGAAGGGGCCGACTCCCCCGGGGAGCAGAAACTGATTCTGTTACATAATCCCAATATGGCTCTATGTATTTTAGTCGATGGGATAGTGGGAGCACGCAACCTGCCGGTGGATCATAAATCGTCTTCGTTACCTGCCCTGGGCAAAGCCGGGGAAAAATATTTCGAAAGGGTCACTGAAGACCGTTTAATTATTCTGAATGGCGAAAAGATACTGTCGGATCCGGAAATCATTGTAAATGAGTGAGTTCGGGATGGTATGGCATAGTAATGGGAAGGTGGTATCCATGTCCCATCATGGCGCAATCGAGCCGCAAACCGTGGGGGGATAAGGAGCCCCACAGATGGAAAAGGTTACACAAGCCGGCTGTTAAAATGTGGAGAGTATGCGCCGTTTGGAAATGGCTGCCCAAAATTTAATTGAAACGAGGACCAAATTTAAGCACATGGTGAACAGCTCCAAATAGTAGGGAGATAGAATATGGTTATGAAATTTAAATTGCACACAAAAATCTTTTTGAGTGTGGGAATCATTACTGTCATGATGCTCCTGATGCTGGCAGCAGGTTACAAGGAGCATAGCATGGTTGCCGGTTCCCAGAAATTACTGGCACAGGAAACCCTGTTGATCAATGATATATCCCGGGATATTCTGTTGCGGCTTCAGCAAGCCATGATGAGTCGACAGGCGGTGCAGGCTCTTCTTTCTGGCGACTTCCCTGCATTTTCAGAATTGAAGGAGACGTTTTCCCGCCTGGGAAACAGGATAGTAAAGCTACACCAACAAATTGACCATGAAATAGAAGCAGTTTCTAAAAAAAATTTGGGGGACGGGGATCCGTTCAACCTATCGGTGATTTTGACCCGCAAAAAACAGGTCGAGTCTATTTACCGGGAGTATTATTCGGATGCCTCACGAGTGATGAACACACTCCCGAAGAAAGGTGCACAAGTTTCCAATCGGGATGTGGAACTGTTGGAAGGAGAGACAAATAACCTCATTTCCGAACTGCAATCCCTCTCTACCGATCTGGATACATTTTCTCGGAGTATTGAAAGTCAACAAGCGACGTCTTCTCCCCATTTGGGCAGCGGTCTATTCCTATTGACTTTCCTGGGAATAGTCTGCACTGTTTTTATTGGGGCGTTCTGGATACGAAATGTTTCCCACCCTCTG